>NZ_CP119802.1:2316602-2647546 GCF_029338355.1 Halosegnis marinus | reverse complement strand
GGACGACGCGGGTGCGCCGGGTCCAGAACCCCTCGCGGGCGACGAAGTGGTCCTCGCCGAGCGCGTAGCCGAGGTCGCCCGACTTGAGGTGGGCCGCGACCGGCACGACGACGAGCAGCGCGAGCGGCGAGTACGGGGGGACCGGCGGCGACGCCGGTGAAGCGGACGACGGCGAGGAGACGGCGGTCGAACGCGACGACGAGGGCGTACCGGACGACGTAGCGGGTCCGCGCGCGCTTCGGCGGCCGCTCGAGCTCGACCTCGCCGAACGGCTCCACCTCGGCGCGCGAGCGAGGGCGCGCTCGCGGTCCGCGAGCGGGACGGCCGACTGCGAGCCGGAGCCGTCGCCCGCCCCGGGCGCGTAGCCGGCCGTCTCCACCTCGACGGCGGCGTAGCCCAGCCGCCGGGCGATGACGTTCTCCGTCAGCGAGACGGACTGCACCTTGTCGAGCGGGATGGTGCCGCTGTACTCCTGGAGCAGGCCGCGCCGGTAGCGGAGCCCCTCGGCGCGCCGGAGTTCGAAGCCGTAGTAGGCGGTCACGGCCGCGACCGAGGAGACGACGACGGCGACGGCGACGAGCCCCGCGAGGACGAACGGCGCGGCGCGCAACAGGTCGAGCAGCGGGAACGACTACCGAGGGAGCACGACCGGGAGCAGCACCGTCACGAACGAGAGCAGCCGGAGGTCCACCTGGACGACGCCCAGCAGGAGCAGTTCGCGGTTCGTGACGGCGAAGAGCCGCTCGCCCGCGTCCTCGACGGGCGGGCCGTCCCGTCGGGGTCCGTCGCCGTCTCGCCGTCGCCGCGCTTTCGTCGCCCGATCTCGCGCTGGAGGCGTTCGGCCTCGTCGTGGCTCACGTAGCGGAGCTGCGCCTCCGTCTCGCCGCCCCCGGCCGTCTCGATGCGCACCTCCGCGAGGCCGAGGGCGCGCTGGACGACGTTGCGCGACACGTCCACGTTCTGGACGCGCCGGTACGGTATCTCGCGGGTGCGCCGGGAGACGACCCCCGAGGCGAGGTCGAAGGTGTCGTCGGTGAGCTCGTAGTCGAACCGCCGGACGTAGGCCACCTGATAGGCGAGCACGCCGAGCAGGGCGACGACGAGCGCGCCGGCCGCGAGCGCTCCGAACCCGTCCAGCTGGGAGGTGGAGACGGTCCCGATGACGAGCACCCACGCGAAGCGGGCCACCGCCGAGCCGGTCCGGTACGGCACCGACAGCGGGTGGAGCTTCATACCGCGTCCTCGCCCTCCGCGACGATGGCGAGCTGCTTCAGCCGGGCCTGCAGGTCGTCGGCGCGGTCGAGCGCCACTCCCGGTATCGTCACGTCGGCGCCGCGCGACCCGGCGGTGTAAACGACGACCGACGCGAGCCCGAGGCCGCGTTCCAGCGGGCCGCGCGACACGTCGATGCTGGATGCGGACGTACGGAACCACGGTCCGGACGCGGGTGAACACGCCGCGTTCGAGGAACAGCGAGTCCTCGCGCACCTCGTAGCGCCACACCCGGTAGCGGAACACGACGAGGACGAGCCCGACGACGAGGAACAGGGCGAACACGCCGACACCCGGGACGACGGGGTTGTCGAGCAGGAGGAAGCCCGCGACGGCCGCGACTACGCCGACCACGAGCGCCGAGACGAGCGCGCCGAGCGCCCACACGTACCGCACGTCGGGATGCAGTTTCCGCTCCGGTCCGGTCAGGTCGGCGACGGCGTGTCGTCGCCCGCGCCGTCGTCCGCTCCGACCCGCCGTATCGCGGGTTCGACCGCGTCGTCGCTCATTGGCGGCCCCACTCGCCGGAGGTACAAATCACACCCGGTGGACGCGGCCGGCGGTCACGTCCAGCCGCGGCGCGTAGTGGAGCAGGGGTCGCCGTCCGGCTCCGCGAAGCCGTTCACCCGGAACAGGTCGTTCTCGCGTATCTCGCGCGCGCCTCGGAGAGCGCCCACGGCTCGTGGTCGATGTCGCCGTAGTAGAGCCGGTCGCGCCCCTCCGTGTAGAAGCGGTACCGCTCCGTGAGGAAGTGCGGGAGCGACCCCGGCTCGGCCTCGAACCGCTCGCCGACGGGGCTGTAGGTGGCGTCGAACGCCGCCGGCTCCGCGTCCCCGACGCGGCGCGACCGGAACCGCACCTCGCGGTCGCCCCGCTCCACCGTTATCTCGGCGCGGTAGTAGGGAGTTCGAACAGCGACCAGGCGACGAACACCCCAGTCGGTCGTCCGCGTCGAGGTTGAAGAAGTAGATGCCCGGCGTGCCGTCCGGGCCGCGGACGTAGGTCCGGAGGTTTATCTCCCCGAACGAGAGCCCGAACGGGACGCCCCGCGGGCTGATGTCCTCCATCACGAACGGGACGACCCCCGGTACGCCTCGCCGTCGTGGGTGTCCACGGAGAGCCGGTCGGGGAGGCGCTCGGCCACGAGCGACGGCTCGACGGGCCAGTGGGCGAACAGCGCGTCGCGCCACACCATCGACAGGACCGCCGGTTCGGCCATCGTCCGGGCGGTGTCGGTCATGACCGAACATAGGGCCGCGGGCGGTTTGGGCCTGACGCTCGCGGTGGGTCAAACGCGTGTTTGAGTACCACACCCGTTTATCGGGGCGGGCCGACCCCGCTATGCGCCGAACCGCCGCGGTCCTCGCGCTCGTCCTCCTGCTCGCGCTCGCCGGCTGTTCCGGCGGGTCGTCCGGCCCGAACGACGACGGCTCGTTCGCACAGTCCGGCGGCGACGGCGGCGCCGAGGCGGCCGACGCCGGCCGGGACGGCCACCGCCGCCGCCGACACCGAGTCGACGGCCGGCGACGCCGCGCGCGCCGACCGCGCGGTGATACGCACCGGCACCGTCTCGCTGACCGTGGACTCGTACGCGAACGCCAGCGCCCGCGTGACCGAACTCGCCCGGGACCGCGGGGGCTACGTCGCGGCCTCCACCCGCTCGGTCAACGGCGCGGGGAACACGACGTGGACGACCGGCTCCGTCACGATACGGGTCCCCGCCGAGTCGTTCGGGGCGACGTTCGACGCGCTTCAGACCTACGGCGAGGTGCGCGAGGCCACCTCGGACACGACCGACGTGACCGACCGGTTGGTCGATATCGAGGCGCGCCTCGAAACGCTCCGCGCCGAGCGCGACCGCCTGCGCGACCTCTACGAGGACGCCAACGACACCGACACCGTCCTGCGCGTCTCCGAGGAACTGAGCGAGGTCCAGACGGAGATGGAGCGGTTGACGGCCCGACAGCGCTCGCTGGAGAACCGGGTCGCCTACTCCACCCTCACGGTCGCCCTCGGCGAGGAGCGGCCCGATGAGCCGACGCCGACGCCCGAGCCCGGCTACGCCGACACTCGGGCAGGCGTTCGCCGCCTCGATAGACGGCGTCGTGACGGCCGTGAAGACGCTCGGCGTCACCGTCGCGTACGCGCTCCCGTACCTGCTCGCGTTCGGCGTGCCGCTCGCGGTCGTGGGGGTCGCCGTCGCGCGGACCCGGCGACGATAACTCGGCTACGCTTCGGTCGCGTCGCGCAGCGCGGTCACGACGGACTCGACGGGCGCGTCGCTCGGCATCGCGACGAACACCCCGCGGTCGTCGGTGAGGTAGACGCGGACCATCTTTCCCATGTCGAGCGCCGTAGTGATGTAGCGCACGTCGTCGGCCATCGGGAAGAGGCTCTCCGTGAACAGGTCGATCTCCGCGAGGTCGAGGTTGACGTACTCGTGGACGGTGGCGAAGTAGTCGTACATCGCCTCGTCGTCGTCCCCCTCGACGCCGTACAGCGCGCGGGTGGCGGAGGAGACGTAGGCGATGCGGAACTCCGTGGGGGTGAACTCGACGAGCGCGAACAGGGGCCGTCGGGCGCCCCTCACCGTCTCGACGACGCCGTCGTCCAGTATCGGGTCGAAGCTCGACCTCGCGCTCGGTCATCGCGTAGCCCGTCGGCGGACCGACACCTAAGCGTTCCGCACGCCCTCAGGCGTGTCCGGAGACCCCGACCGCCTCGTACGGTTCCTCCAGGTACGCGACGTCGGAGTCCGAGAGGTCGATCTCCAGCGCCTCGACCGCCGATTCGAGGTGTTCTATCGAGGAGGCCCCGACGATGGGCGCGGTGACGACGTCCTTCGCGAGCACCCACGCGAGTGCTATCTGGGCCATCTCGGCGTCGTACTCGGCCGCGAGTTCCTCGACGCGGGCGTTTATCTCCCTGCCGCCGCGGTCCGCGTAGGGGTGCTCCTGCGCGTAGTCGTCCGTCTCGGCGCGCTTCGTGGACATGTACTCCTCGTGGGGGCGGGTGAGGTAGCCGCGCGCGAGCGGCGACCACGGAATGACCCCCATCCCCTCCTGCTCGCAGGGGAGCGTCTCGCGCTCCTCCTCGCGGTAGGCGAGGTTGTAGTGGTTCTGCATCGTCGCGAACCGCTCCAACCCCTGTCGGTCGGCCGTGTGCTGGGCCGTCGCGAGCTGGTAGGCCCACATCGAGGACGCGCCGAGGTGGCGCACCTTGCCGCGGCGCACGGCGTCGGTGAGCGCGCTCATCGTCGTCTCGACGGGCGTGTCGTAGTCCCAGCGGTGGGTCTGGTAGAGGTCGATGGTGTCGGTCCCGAGGCGGTCGAGCGAGGCGTCGAGTTCCTGCTCGATGGTCTTGCGCGACAGCCCCCCGGAGTTCGGGTCGTCGTCGCGCATCTGGAAGAACACCTTCGTCGCGACGACCTGCGCGTCGCGGTCGTACCCCTCCAGCGCCTTTCCGAGCACGCGCTCGCTCTCGCCGCGCGAGTACATGTTCGCCGTGTCGAAGAAGTTGATACCGAGGTCGATGGCGCGCTCGACGAGTTCGGTGCCGAACTCCTCGCCCTTCACCCACGCGCGCCAGTCCGGGTCGCCGAAGCTCATACAGCCCAGACAGATGCGCGACACCTCGATGCCCGTGTTCCCGAGCGTGGTGTACTCCATACCGCGGCGTCGCCGCGTCGGGACAAAAAGCTACGCCGCCCCCCGGCCTCGGGGACTTATGCCGGTGCCCGCCGAACGACGGTCGAATGCCCCGCCTCGCGAGTACCCCGGACGGCCGCCGCGTCGAGGTCCACGAGCCGGTCGCCGCCCCCCGCGACCGCGTGTGGGAGCTGTTCCGCGACACGGAGACGTGGGCCGAGTGGGGCCCGTCCGTGCGCGAGGTGGAGTCCCCCGACCGCTACGTCGCCGCCGGGACGGAGGGTCGCGTGCGCACCGTCGCGGGGCTGTGGCTCCCCTTCGCCGTGCGCACCTGCGCGGACTACCGCTGGACGTGGAACGTCGCGAAGCTCCCCGCGACTGGCCACCGCGTCGAGGCGCGCGCCGGCGGCTGTACGGCGGTCATCGAGATACCGCTGCCCGGGGCCGCGTACGCGCCCGTCTGCGAGCGCGGCCTCCGGCGCCTCCGCGAACTGGCCGAGGCTACCGATTGAGCGCGTACAGCTGTTCGCCGACGCCCGCGCCGTCACACCCCTCCGTCGGACACTCGTAGTGCCAGCCGTCGCGCGTCGCCCGCGCCTCCGCGAACCGCGCGCCGCACTCCGTACACTGCATCTCGTCGCGGCCGCACGTGTCGCGGTGGAGCGCCAGCGCGAGTTCGGTTCCGAACGTTCGGTTGCACTCCGGACAGACGTGGCTCATACGCGCGCTTGGCGGAGTCGGCTCTTGGGTGTATCGGACGGATACGTGCGTGTTACGTGCTAACTCGCCGCTTTTTACTCCGGACGCTCCATCGCGAAGCGGTCGCGCGTCCGGGTGTACTCCGACCCGGTCATCCGCCCGACGACGTCGAGTTTCGTCGTGTCGAGCTTCCCGTCCGTGGTTACCGCGTCGTCGATGTGGACGTACCGTACGCGCCCGAGAACGAGCGTCGAGACGCCGAAATCCACTGTCTCGACCGTCTCGCACTCGAAGACGACCTTCGCGTCGGCGACGTACGGCGCGTCCACCGTCTCGCACTCGGCCTTCGCGAGGCCGGCGCGCTCGAACTCGTCCACCTCGTCGCCGGTCGCGGTGGCGTTCATCGCCTCGGCGAGGTCCGCGGTGACGACGTTGTGGGCGAACGCGCCCGACTCGACGGCGTTGCGCGCGGTGTCCTTCAGCCCGTCGCGGGTGTCCCCCGCGGAGAACGCGAGCGTCGGCGGCGACGGCGTCGCCACGTTGAAAAACGAGTACGGCGCGAGGTTGTCGCGCTCGGGGCCGCGCGTCGATATCCAGCCGATGGGTCGGGGCACGACCGCGCCGGCCAGCAGGCGGTACAGCGACGGCTTCTCGCGCGCGTCTATCTCCACACGACCCCCTCCGCGGTGCGGCGGTGCATACGGGAGGGAGGAAGGGGGGCTACTTCAACCGTTCAGAACAGGCCGATGCCGACCGCGTACGTCCACTCGACGCCGCCGACGACGAGGAAGGCGAGCGCCGCGCCCGCGCCGTACACGTTCTTCTGGAACGAGATCATCTCGTTCTGCTTCTCCTCCGGGTCGTCTATCGACCAGAAGTCGTGCATCGTGACGGCCGAGACGAGCAGGAACGTCGCCAGCGCGCCCGCGGCGAGGACGGGGAAGGCCCCGACGACGAGGCCGAGGCCGCCGAGAACGAGCGTCGCGCCGGAGGCGACGACGCTGAAGCCCGGCGCGGGGAGGCCCTTGAACTGGGCGTAGCCGGTCATCTCCTCGAGGTTCAGGAAGTGGTTCAGTCCCATGAACGCCAGCGTCACGCCGAACACGATACGCGCGAGGAGGAATATCTCCGCCGCGCCGGTCGCCGCGAACACGTCGGTCTGGAGCGGAATCATGCTATCACCTGGCAACTCGCTTCGCTTCGGTAAGTCGATTGCATCACGACACTCCGTACACGAGGCTTCCTTATAGCCGTTCGCGGACTCCGCCGTCACCGGGTGACACCGACGTAATCGTGCCGCTTCGTCTCACGAACGGGCGTTCAGGGTTTCGGGCCCCCTCCCCTTTTTTCCGCGGTTCGGGAGTACGCCGGACATGACTCTCTCGGAACGGGGGCGACGTGCCGTCGCGGGCGGGGCCGTCTCCCTGCTCGGGGCCCTCCTCCTTCTCGTCCCCCTGTTCGACATGTGGCAGGACGTGGCCGTCCCCCCGCACAAGTCGCTGCTCTCGACGACCGTCGAGAACGCCGTTCCGCTCGGCCTCGCGCTGGTGCTCGTCGTGACGGGCGTGTGGCTCGCGACCCGCCCGTGGCCCGCCCGCGACGCCCTCGCCGTGACGAAGTGGACCTACGCCGTCTCGCTCGGCTTCGGCGTCGTCTTCGCGTGGGTCATCGGCATCCAGGGGTTCGTCCAGGGCGACCTGAAGCCGCTCGTCATCGCCATGGACGCGGTACTCATCGGCGGTCTCGTCGCCGTCGCCGTCGGCTTCTACGACGTGCGCCGGCGCCGCCAGCGCCGCGAGACCGAACACGCCCGGGCTCGCACGAGCGCGCTGTTCGACAACACCGACGACGACGTGGCGACGCTCCGGCTCGCCTCCGACGGCGTCGAGACGCTCGCCACCAACGCCGCGTTCGACGCCAACTTCGACCGCGCGCCCGCCGTGCTCTCGCGGGTCATCGACGCCGCCGACACCGACTCCCGTGCGGCGTTCGTCCGGGCGGTCGCCGACGGCGACCCCTTCGAGGTCGAGGTCGAACTCGACGACCGCGGCGAGCGTCGGGAGTTCATCGCGCAGATCGTCCCCTACGAGGCCGACGGGGACGCCGCGGAGCTGTTCCTCGTCCTCACGGACGTGACCGAACAGAAGGAACTCGCCCGCGAGCGGGTCGCGCGTAGCCGCATCGAACACCTCCACACGGTCGCCTCGGAGATGGCGAACGCGCCCGACGCCGACGCGGCCTACGACCTCACGATGAGCGCGGCCGAGCGGGTCGTCCCCTACGACCGGGCGTGTCTGTCCGTGGACGGGGAGACCGTACGCACCCGGAACGCGGACGGGCCGCTCGACGCGGCGGCGGCGGACGAGGCCGGCGGCGAGTCCCGGCCGCTCGTGGAGACCGACGGGGGCGCGATGGTCACCGACACCGACGCCGGCCCGGTCGTGACGGTGCCGGTCGGCGGCCGCGGCGTGCTCCAGCTCGGCGCGCGCCCGGGCGCGCTCGACGAGAGCCGGACGGACGCGGTCGAACTGCTCGCCACCCACCTCCGCGAGACGCTGCGGCGGCTCGACCGCGAGGAGACCATCCGCCACGAGCGCGAGCAGATGGAGTTCCTCAACCGCGTGCTCCGCCACGACCTGCTCAACGGGATGAACGTCGTCCGGATGCAGGGCCAGCTGCTCGAATCCGAGACGGACGACGAGGCGGTGCTGGAGCGGGTCGATACCGTCATCGACCGCGTGGACTCGATGACGGAGCTCATCAACACGATGCGGTCGTTCATGAAGACGGTCCTCGAGGGGGGCGAGCACGAACTCGAACCGGTGGCGCTCGACGACGCGCTCACGGCGGCCATCGAGTCGGCACGGGACGGCCACCCCGGGGCGACGTTCGAGGTGGAGGGCGGCGTCTTCCCGCCCGTGAAGGTGCTCGCCGACGACCTCGTCTCGGAGCTGTTCCACAACCTCCTGACGAACGCCGTCACCCACAACGACGCGGCCGAGCCGGTCGTGCGCGTCTCGGCGGAGCCCGGCCCGGACGCGGTCGAGGTCGTCGTCGCCGACAACGGTCCCGGCATCCCCGAGGGGATGCGCTCGCGCGTGCTGGAGAAGGGCGAGCAGGGCGAGGCGAGCGACGGGACGGGGCTGGGGCTCTACCTGTGTCGGGAGATCGTCGACAGCTACGGCGGGTCGCTCGACATCGGCGAGAGCGGGATGGGCGGCGCCGCGTTCACCGTGCGCCTGCCGCGACAGGAGGACTAGTCGTACTTCTCGGGGTAGGCCGCGGCGAGCAGTTCCGGCTCGGCGTTCAGCCGCTCGCGAACCGGGTCGATGACGTCGGAGATGGCCGCGGCCGCGCCGGGCTTGAGGTCCGCCGGGTGGAGCTCCCCGGAGACGTAGTCGGCTTCGAGCGCGTCGTAGTCGCCGTAGACGAGGTCGCCGCCGTACTCGTCGGGCCGCTCGACGACGAGCTCCTCGCCGCGCTCGTCGAACACGGGGAAGACGAGGTACTTCAGGTACCCGAGGACGCCGTTGTCCTCGACCTCGCCCTGCGGGCAGTAGGCGCCCTGTATCTTCTCCTCGACCGCCTCGGGCGAGTCGGTGAGGTTCACCTTCGAGCCGGCGTCCGAGGCCGACATCTTCCCGCCGGTCAGCCCCGACAGCAGCGGCGCGAACACACAGGCCGGTTTGTCGTACCCCTGTCCGGGAGCGCCTCGCGGGCGAGCATGTAGATGCCGCGCTGGTCGATGCCGCCGTAGGCGATGTCGGCGTCGAGCGCCGCCACGTCGAGGCTCTGCATCAGGGTGTAGACGAGCCCGCCGAGCTTGGGGTTGTCCGACTGCCGGACGACCTCGGAGCCGGCCCGCTGGGCGCGCGAGATGGTCGTGTCCGCGATGAGCCGGTAGAGGTCGAGCGTGTACGGCTCCTCGAGCTGGTACTCCGTCCCGCGGACGAAGTTCACGTCGGACGGGTCGGCGCCCGCGGCCTCGATCATCCCGCGGATGGCCGCCTCGTAGTAGTCGGAGCGGGCGTCGAGCAGTTCGAACGGCGACTTCTCGTCGTCGAGGTGGGCGTGGAGGTCCGCGACCAGCACCGTCACCTCCACGTCGGCGGCGAGGAAGTCGGCCAGCTTCCGCATCGTCGTGAAGTGGCCGATGTGCATCTCGCCGGTCGGGGCGTAGCCGATGTAGGCGTGCGGGTCGTCGCGCTCCGCGAGGATGTCCGCTATCTCCTCCTCCGTCACGGCCTCCTCGGTGTACCGCGTCACCAACGCGGCCCGCTCGGCGGCGTTCATACGCGACGTTCCGGGGACGCGCTAATGAAACGTACGTTCTCGCCTCGCCGACGGCCCGACGCATCGGTGGGGGTAAGTCGCCGGCTCCCCACACGACGAGCATGAACGCGGCCGCGAGGATACGCGACTACTACGACGCGTTGCGCGCCGGCGACCCCCTTCACCCGTTCTTCCGCGAGGACGAGACGACGGTGAAGTTCGGCGTCGGCGAGGAGCTGTCGGGGTACGAGGCCGTCGCGGCGGGCCTGCGCGACCAGACGGCGACCACGACCGGGTGGGAAGTGGAGTCCCGGGACCTCCGCGTCGGGAGCGAAGGGCCGGCGGCGTGGTTCGCCGACGACGTGTACATGGGGTGGAACGACACCGAGGCGGGCATCCGCTACGAGTTCGACACGCGGTGGTCCGGGTCGCTGCTGCGCGAGGACGACGAGTGGCTGTTCACGGGAATGCACGTGTCGACCGAGGTGAACCGCTGATGGTGGACCCCGTCTCGAACGAGGAGCGCGCGTCGTTCGCGCTGAAGGTGAAGCTCGCCGCGACGGCGCTGGTCGCGGTGTCGGCGGGCCTCATCGCCGTGCAGGCCGGGGCGACGCTCCCCGTCCTCGCGGGAGCGCTCGCCGGCGGGGCCGTCGTCGGCGCGGCGCTCGTCTGGTTCGTGTTCCCCGGCGACGGCGGCACGTCCCGGGAGTCCGCGAAGCGCGAGGGCCGGTTCGGGCGGTAGGACGCGCCCGACGGTCGCAAGCGGTTGCTTGATAAACGCCGATACACGAGTAGTGGCATGGCACGTGCAGCCGTCGTCGGCGCCGGCATGACGAAGTTCGGCGTCCACGACACACCCCTACAGGAGCTGTTCGGCGAGGCCGCGTTCGCGGCGCTCGACGACGCCGGGGTCGCGGCGCGCGACCTCGACGCGCTCTACTTCGGCAACGCGATGAGCGGCCAGGCGGAGAACGAGACGCACCTCGGCCCGCGGATGGCGAGCCACATCGGCGCAGCGGGCATGGAGGTCCAGCGGTTCGAGGACGCCTGCGCCACCTCGGCGAACGCGTTCAAGAACGCCGTGCAGGCCGTCGACGCCGGCGTCCACGACGCCGTCCTCGTCGGCGGCGTCGAGCGGTGTACCCCCGAGACCGGGAAGGACACCCCCGAGATGACGCGCATCTTCGCCTCCGCCTCCCACCGGCAGTACGAACAGCCGACGGGGCTCACCTTCCCCGGCGTCTTCGCCCTGCTCACGAAGCGGCACATGCACGAGTACGGGACGACGGAGGAACAGCTCGCCGCCGTCGCGGTGAAGAACCACGCGCACGGCAGGCTGAACCCCCGCGCCCACTTCGGGAAGGAGACGACCGTCGAGGAGGTACTGGAGGGACCGGTCGTCGCCGACCCCTTCCGGCTGATGGACTGCTGTCCGTTCTCCGACGGGGCAAGCGCCGTGGTCGTCGTGAGCGACGACCTCGCGGACTCGTACGACGCGCCGGTCGACGTGACCGGCGTCGGTCACGCGACGGACGTGGTCCCCATCGGCGATAAAGCCAACCTGACCGCGACGCAAGCCGCGCGCGACGCCGCGGAGAGCGCCTACGAACAGGCCGGCATCACGGCCGACGACGCGGACTTCGCGGAGGTCCACGACTGCTTCACGGGCGCGGAGGTGCTGGCGAGCGAGGCCATCGGCTTCGCCCCCGACGGCGAGGGCGGCGCGTACGCGGCCGAGGGTCGGACCTCGTTGGACGGCGACCGGCCCATCAACCCCTCGGGCGGCCTGAAGGCGAAGGGCCACCCCATCGGCGCGACGGGCACGGCCCAGATCGTCGAACTCACGGAACAGATACGCGGCACGGTCGGCGAGCGGCAGGTCGCCGGCGCCGACACCGGCGTCGCACACAACCTCGGCGGGGACTCCGCTACGACCGTCGTCAGCGTGCTGGAGGGTCGCGCGTGACCCTGACGTACGCGGAGTGGACCGAGGCCCTGCGCGAGGACCGCCTGCTCGGCCTCGCGTGCTCCTGCGGCCACACGAACGGCACCCCGACGGGCGCGTGCCCGCACTGCGGGAACCGCGACCTCGAACGGGTCGAACTCCCGATGACGGGCGTCGTCCACACGGAGACGACGATACAGGTGCCGCCCGCCGGCGTCGCGGAGCGCGGCTACCAGGTCGGCGTCGTCGAACTCGGCGACGCGAGGGTGATGGGTCGGTTCGGCGACGAACACGCCGCCATCGGCGACGAGGTGGCGCTCGCCGGCGTCGTCGAGGGCGACGACGGCCACCCCGGCCCGCTGTTCGAGCGGGTCTGAGGGTCCGAATGCACGACCGCCTCCGCGCGAAGCCCCCGGCCACGGACGCCGAGGTGTGGACGGCGGCGACCGTCCGGAACGTGACGGAGCGGGCGGGAACGACCGTCGTGACGGTCGCGGACGCCGACGGCGAGGTGGAGGTCACGCTCGACGGCGCGCTCTACGACCTGTTCGCGGGGCGGGTCGAAGGGGACGTGGTCGGGGCAGACTGCTGGTACAAGTAGCGCGGCGTCAGAGCCGGTCGGCGAGGTAGACGACGATGGGGACGGGTTCGTCCTCGACGAACCGCGCCACTTCCTCGCCGTCGCGCTCCACGACGACCGTCGGAATCAGTTCGACGCCGTACTCGTCGACGAGTTCGCCCGACTTCGAGCCGTCGTCGTTCTTCTCCACCGGGTAGTGGTGGACGCGGTCCTCGGGGACGCCCGCGGCGTCGAGTGCCGCGCCGAAGTCGGGCAGTTGCGCCCGGCAGTCCTTACACCAGTCCCCGCCCCACACGCGCACCGTTATCTCGTCGGCGACCGCGGCGAACGCCGCGACGGCGTCCTCGTAGGAGGCCTCGTCCCACGCTGGGTTCGGCCGCATCGTCTCCAGTTGCATGGCCTCTCTATCTCCCGCGGTCGCTTAACGTCCGCGCCCGCGGCAGGCGACCGAAAGCGGACGGCAGACCATGCCGGTGTCCGCAGACCCCTTACCCGTCGGCGGCAACGGTCGGGTAATGGACCGAAGCGTGCTGGGGACCGTCGGCTCGCCGCTCGTGCAGGTGGCCTCGCCGCCCGGCAGCGTCGTCGCCGCGAAATTGGAGTCGAAGAACCCCGGCGGGAGCGCGAAGGACCGGCCCGCCCTCGCGATGGTCGAGGCCGCGGAGCGCGACGGCGCGCTCGACCCGGGCGACACCATCGTGGAACCCACCTCGGGCAACACCGGCATCGGCATCGCGATGGTCGCCGCCGCGAAGGGGTACGACGCCACCATCGTGATGCCGGCCTCGAAGTCCCCCGAGCGCCAGCGCGTGATGCGCGCGTACGGTGCGACCCTCGAACTCGTGGAGGGGGACATCTCCGACGCGAAGGACCGCGCCGACGAGATAGAGCAAGAGGCGGGCGCCGTCCAACTGCGGCAGTTCGAGAACGAGGCGAACCCCCGCGCCCACTACGAGACGACCGAGGGAGATTCTCCACCAGGTGGGCGACCGCGAGGTGGACGCGCTCGTCGCCGGGGTCGGAACCGGGGGAACGCTCTCAGGCATCGGTCGCCGCCTGCGGGAGGCGTTCCCCGAGGTGGAAATCGTCGCCGTCGAGCCCGAGGACAGCGCCGTCCTCTCCGGGAAGGAGCCGGAGAACGACTCCTTTCAGGGGATGGGGCCGGGTTTCGTCTCCCCGAACCTCGACATCGACCTCGTCGACTCGGTGGAGACGGTCGGCATCGAGGCGGCGGAGGCCGAGTGTCGCCGCCTCGCCCGCGAGGAGGGGATTCTGGTGGGCCAGTCGTCGGGCGCGTCGAACCTCGCGGCGAAGCGCGTGGCCGAGCGGCTCGCGGACGAGGCCGACTGCCCCGGCCCGGACGCGACGACGGACCTCCTGCACGGCGAGCCGACCGCGCCCGAGACGGACCTCCCCGAGGACTGTCCGCTCGTCGTCACGGTGTTCTGGGACTCGGGCGAGCGCTACATGTCGACCGGGATGTTCGACTAGTCGACCGGGCGTATCGCGGGTTCGTACGTCGTTGGCGCCCCGCCGTCCGGCTCCGCCTCCTCCTTCAGGAAGCCCATCGTGGCCGCGTCGAACAGCAGCGCGACCGGCGCGAGCGCGACGACGCCGAGCGTCGCCCCCAGCGCGCCGAGGTTGACGAACACCAGCGTCGCGGGCACGGAGACGACCGCCCCCGCGAGGACGTACCGGGCGAAGTACGACAGCGGCGCGCCGCCCGGCACGGTCAGCGCGTACGCGCGCCGGAGCGCGGGAACGAGTCCCCGGTCCCCGGTCACGACGAGGTACGGCGCGGGGTACAGCAGGTACGCGCCGAGCAGGAGGAGGGGACGACGAACAGGAGCAGGGCCGGCACTGCCTCCACGAGCGCGAACGCCGCGAACGCGCCGACGGCGACGAGCAGGTGGAAGCCGGCCAGCGGCACGGCGTGGGCGCGCACGTCGGCGAGGAACTCGCCGGTTCGGCGGTCCCAGCGGCGGTCGACGGTCCCGAGATACCCGGCACTGAGAACCCCGGAGAGCAGCGCGCCGCCGAGGGTGAAGGCGGCCGCCGTGGCCGGCGCGCCCGCGACGCCCAGTCGGACCCCGTCGGTCGGGAGGCTGAGAAAGCTCCACGCGTCGGTCACGGGGAGCGGCGGGGGGAACGAGACGCCGACGTGGGTGTCGACGCGGCCGGTCCGCGCGAAGGCGCCGACGTTCGTGAACGCGAGCAGGGCGGGAACCGCGGCGAGCCACCAGACCCCGTCGAGGCGGTCGGCGGCGTCCGAGAGCAGGTTCGTGAGGGAGGGCACGCTCGGAGGCGTCGGCCGTCCCCGTCTAAGCCCTTGTGTCCGATCACGCCCCGAACTCCGACTCCGTGACGCGCACGCGGAGGGTGTCCTCGACCTCGCGGAGGTCGTAGTCGGGGAGCTCGTGGCCGGTCCGGGTCACGAACATCGGCTCGACCAGTTCGTTCTCGGCCGTCACGCCGTACACCTTCAGGTAGCGCGCGGACGCCTCGGCCGACACCTCGTCGTCGCGGACCGCGGCGGCGAGTTCCCGCGAGAGCCACTCCTCGTCGCTGACGGAGGGTTCGAGGACGAGCGCGGCGTCGGCGAAGCGGACGAGGTACCAGTTCAGGTCGTTCAACAGCGAGACCGCGGAGCCGAGGCTGATGGTTTCGAGCGCGACCGTGTTCGCGTACGGCTCCGCGAGGTCGTAGGTGGCGAGCGCGTCGCGGGCCGTCTCCCGGGAGACGAGCTCGTACCGGAGGTTCACGTCGTCGCTCCCGACGAGACAGACCCGCGTCATGCGCCGACCGAGTGGGGGAGGGGAAAAATCCGTTTCGCTAAAACGTCGAGAGCTCGCCGTCGATGACGCGCTGGGTGATGGCCGTCACGTCCGCCAGTTCGCGGTCGATGACGGCCGCGACCTCCGCCTCGATATCGCCGACGGCGACGCCCTCTTCGGTGACGAGCGCGGCGTCCGCGACGTGCGGGGCGTCGATGGGCTGGCCGATCTGCGACAGCAGGCGGACGCGTATCTCCTCGATGCCCTCGACCTCGGCGACGACCGCCTCGGCTATCTCGGTCGAGAGGAGGTTGTATATCTTCCCGATGTGGTTGACGGGGTTCTTCCCCGACGTGGCCTCCATCGACATGGAGCGGTTCGGGGTGATGAGGCCGTTGGCGCGGTTGCCGCGGCCCACGGAGCCGTCGTCCCCCTGCTCGGCGGAGGTGCCCGTCGTGGTGAGGTAGACGGAGCCGTGCTCGATGTCGTCGGCCGTGTTCACCTGCACGCTCACGTCGCGGTCGGTGTACTCGGCCGCGACCCCGGCGACGTACTCGCGGACGGACTCGACGGCGGCCGCGTACGCGTCGATGTCGTCGAGGTGGGCGTCCACCATCGCGGCCGCGACGGTCACGTCTATCTCGTCGCCCTCGCGCTTCCCCATCACCTTCACGTCCTGTCCGAGGTGGGGCTCGGGGTACGACTCGACCAGCCGTCGCTCCACCTCGCGGACGATGCGTTCCGTCTCCGTGAGCGGCGCGTGGCCGACGCCGAAAGAGGTGTCGTTCGCCATCGGCACCTCCGCGCCCTCCTCGCCGAACACCGTCTGGAGGTCGCCGGAGCCCTCGCCGAGCTTCACGTCCACGACGACGTCGGTTTCGAGGTCGAGTTCGGGGAAGTGCTCGCGGAGGTAGTCGCGGGCGGCCTCCAGCGCGATGGACTCGGTGGGGATGCGAACCACGTCGCCCTCCTCGGTCACGAACTCCTTCGTCGCGCGGCCGACCACGAGCAGGTAGATGGGGTCGACGACCTCGCCGCCGCCGAAGGCGGGGGCGGCCGTGCCGGCGACCAGCTGTGTCTCGTCCGTGTTGAAGTGGAGGACGCGGCCGACGCGGTCGAGGTACGCCCGGGCGAGCGCCCGCGAGACGTGCTCCGCGACGCCGTCGCAGATGGAGTCGGGGTGACCGATACCCTTGCGCTCGACGATCTCGACCTCCTCCTCCTCCACCGCACGCCCGACGGCGGGCTCGACGCGAATATTGCGCTCAGTCATTGCACGACGTACCGAAGCGGCGGTTCTATAACTTACGGAAACACCTCGGCACGAAAAGATTACTCCGAAGCATCCGTCTCGGCGGCGGTCGCGGCGCCGGCCTCGAACAGCAGGCCGAGATACGACGTGCGGACGTTCTCCTCGGGGTCGAGGCCGAGGTCGGCGAGCAGTTCGCGGGCGCGGTCGCGGGCCGCGGGCACCTCGGCCTCGGTTCCGACCTCCGTCTCCGCCTCCACGAACGTTCCGAGCCCCGTGACGGTGTCGAGCGTGACGACGAACCCGTCCGTCTCGTAGAAGACGCGCTCCTTCTCGACGACGGCGGCGGGCTCGAAGCCCAGTCCCTCGGCGATGGCGCGGGCCGCGTCACCGTCCGCGACCGCCGTCTCGTGTTCCTCGCGGGTCTTCGACTCCGCGTCCACGAGCGGCCCCTTGTAGGTCAGCTTCGAGACGGTGCCGCCGTCGTCGGTCTCCTCGCGGAGCCGGAACGCCTCGTCCGTCGCCGCGAAGTCGCGGTGGGGGGCGTCGTAGTAGGTGTCGCGCTGCGTCGCCGTCCGGACCTCCCGGGCGCCGAGCGCGGCCAGCCGCTCGCGCACGGCGTCGTGGTCCGCCGGCAGCTTGAGTTCGACCTCGTACACCCGCGAGCCTCGGCGTGCGCCGGGCAAAAAGGCCGCGTCCGACGGCCGACGAAACGTGATTGTTAAGGGTAGGACGGCAGTCCGTAACGGTATGAGTGACGAAGCCGAGGAGGCCGCGGAGGCCGAGGAGACGGCAGAACAGGAGACCGAGGCGACCGACGAGGTCGAGGAGACGGAGGAGGCGACCGGCCTGCAGGCCGGCGACTTCATCCGCATCGCCTACACCGCCCGCACCGTCGAGACCGACCAGCTGGTCGACACGACGGACGAGGAGGTCGCGGAGGAGGAGGGCGTCGCCGACCAGGGCACCTTCGAGCCGCGCACCATCGTGCTCGGCGAGGGCCACCTGTTCGAGGCCGTCGAGGAGGCCATCATCGGCGGCGAGGTCGGCGACTCCGGCTCCGTCGTCATCGAGGCCGCCGAGGCGTTCGGCGAGTACGACGAGAGCGAGGTCCGCACCGTCTCGGCGAACAAGATCCCCGACGACTCGATGCGCCCCGGCGCGCAGGTCCAGATCGACGGCGAGCAGGGCTACCTGGAGACCATCGTCGGCGGCCGCGCCCGCGTCGACTTCAACCACCCGCTGGCCGGCGAGGACATCGAGTACGACTACGAGATACTCGAGGAGGTCACCGACCAGCTCGAACGCGCACAGGGGCTGTTCGACATGTTCCTCGACCTCGACCTGGAGATGTACATCCAGGAGGACGAGGTCGAGGAGACGAGCGTCGAGGAGCCGGACGAGGAGGGCGGCGAGCCCGAGACCGTCACCGAGACGGTCGAGAAGACCTCCTCTACATCGAGGCGACCCCGCAGCTCTCGATGAACCAGCAGTGGATGTTCCAGAAGCAGCAGATGGGCCAGCAGGTCATGGACCTCACGGGCATCGACCGCATCGTCATCCAGGAGGTCATCGACGGCTCGGGCGGCATGGGCATGCCCGGCATGATGGGCGGCGGCATGGGCATGGGCGGCGCCGGCGGCGCCGGCGGCGCCGGCGGCGCGGACATCGAGGAGGCGCTGGAGGACGCGGACATCGACGCGGACGAGATCGTCGACGAGATCGAGGAGTAACACGCCGCCGCCACGTTTTTGCGACGCGCCCCGCCACCAACGGCCAGTGACCACTCCTCCCGCAGGCGTCGCCGCGGCGCGGGCCGAGGCGTCCGACAGCGAGCGGCGCCGCGGGTGGGTTCCCTGGGGCTGCGCGACGGCCGCGCTCGGCGTCGGCCTCGTCGCCGCCGAGGGATGGCTCCTCGTCACGCTCTCGTTGACGTCCTTCGACCGGGTCGCGGGGCTGGTCCCCGCGGCCAGCCTGTCGGTCGGCGTCGTCGGGACCGCGTGGCTGTGGCGTCACGAGCGGTGGACGGTCGGGGAGACCCGCCGCCAGTTCGGCTGGGCGCTCCTCGGCGGGGTTTCCGTCGGTGCGGCCGGTGCCCTGACCGTCCTCCACGCGGCGTTCAACGGGACGCCGCTCGCCCACCCCGTCTATCTGCTCGCCGTGTGGACGATGGGCGGCGCCGTCATCGGCCTGCTCGTGAGCGTCTACGACGTGCGGCGGAACCGGGCGACGGCCGCGACCACGGACGCCCGACGCGACGCGGAGCGTGCCCGACAGCGGCTGAGCGTCCTCAACAGGGTGTTGCGCCACGACGTGCGCAACCACGTGAACGTCATCGAGGGGCACACCCAGCGGCTCGTCGAGGAGGCGGACGGCGACCGCGCGGACTCGGCGCGGGCCGTCGAGCGGGCGACCGCGGACCTCGTCGCCGTCTGTGACACGGCGCGCTCGTTCGAGCGGCTCCTCGGGACGGCGGACGCCCTGCCGCCGCGGGACGCCGCGGCACTCGCCCGGGAGGTGGCCGCACGCCGGGAGGGGCTCGCGCCCGGGGCCGACATCCGGGTCGATATCGAGGGCTCCGCGCCGGTCCCGCGCGTCCTCGAACTCGGGCTGGAACAGGTGGTCGAGAACGCGGTCGTCCACCACCCCGGCGAGGCGACCGTGACGGTGACCGTCGCCGTCGCGGACGGCTCCGTGACGGTGACCGTCGCGGACGACGGGCCGGGAATCCCGCCCGGGGAAGCCGCGGTGCTCGACGCGACGGAGGAGACGCAACTGCTCCACAGCTGCGGGCTCGGGCTGTGGCTGGCGCGGTGGAGCGCGGAGCTGGCCGGGGGCGACCTCTCGCTCGTGAGCACCGACGGCGGGACGACGCTCCGGTTCACCGTTCCGGTCGCGGACGGCGACGGAGCCGAGCTTTAGTCCGTCGCGGCCCGAGCACCGTCGTGGCCGACCCCGACCCGTGCGCGCTGTGTGGTCGCTACGGGGACGCGCTCCCCATGGAGCGCCACCACCTCGTCCCCGAACACCGAAAGGAGTCGCCGGTCGTCACGGTGTGCTCGCCGTGTCACGACCAGCTCCACGCGCTGTTCACGAACGAGGAGCTCATCGAGGAGTACCACACCGCGGAGCGGCTGCGCGCGGCCGACCGGATGGCGGACTACCTCGACTGGATACGCGGCACCGATAAAACGAGCATCGAGGTCCGGACGAGCGACCGGGTCCGCCGGGAGCGTTAGGCGATGTCGCGGGAGGTGTCGATGGCGACGCCCTCGCCCAGTTCGAGCTTGATGACCTCGGGGACGGCGACGCCGCCGCGGAACTTCGGCACGGTGAGGCGGTTCTCGATGCGGTCGCCGTTCACCTCGGTTTCGAGGTCGAAGACCACGTCGGACATGTGGAGCGTCGTGTCGCGCAGCGGCGCGACCTCGCGGCCGTTCAGGCCGTGGAGGACGGCGAGCGACCCCGTGTTGTAGATGTGGTTCTGGAGCTCGTTGAGGAAGTTCCGGTAGCGCGGCGCCTCCTGTTGTTCCAGCACGTCCACGGGGTCGATGATGAGGTTCGAGGCGTCGGGGAGCGCGGAGACGAGCTTCGTGGCGTTGTCAAGCGGGGCGTCGCCGTTGACGTGGCGCACCGTGGGCTCGCCGGTCCGGGTGGTGGAGCCGCGGACGCTCGCCGCCACCGCGTCCTCCGAGCGGTCGAGGCTCAGGTACAGCGTGCCACGCGTCGCCGTGAGTTCGTAGAGGAACAGCTCCGCCTGGCTCGCGGGGGCCGCCTGCAGGGAGACGATGCTCCCCGCCGGAATCCCCCCGTCGAGTTTGCGGTCGAGGACGTCTATCCCCGTCCGGAGCCGTTCCGCCATTGCGTTCACTATGTCGCTACCCGATGTTAAGGATTCTGTCGGCGTAACGACCGGTAGAGCCGGTCGTACACCGGTCGGTGGCGGCGCCAGGGCGCGGGGCCGTCCGTCCGCGGCACCCGCTCGAGTACCGTGGTCTCGAACACGCGCTCGGCGCGGCCGACGCGCTCGGCGCGCGACAGCACGACGCCCGCGGGGGTAGCCCCGAGCCGTCGGGCCATCGCCGCGGCCTTCCGGCCGTCTGCGAGCGCGCGCCGGGTCCGCCGCGCGACGACGACCGAGCGGTCGGCAGCGGCGAGCGGGGCCGCCGTCGGCTCGCCCGCCCCGGCCGGACAGTCGAGCACCACGGGACGGTCGGCTGCGGCGAGGCGGTCGGCGGCCTCGGGGAAGGCGTCTTCGCCCGGACGGGCGCCGAGGACGGTGACACCGGCGACGCGCGTCCCGGCGACGCGGAGCGGGTCGCCCGCGGCGAGCCGTCCCAGCCCCTTTCCGTCGGTTCCGGCCGCGACGGCGAGGTTCGGACAGTCCCGGTCCGCGTCGACGACGACCGGACGGTCGCCGGCCCGCGCCGCCGCGGCCGCGAGCCCGAGTGCGGTGGTGGTCTTCCCGACGCCGCCCTTGCCGCCCGTGATGGCCAACACGGGTCGGGTGGCGCGCCCTCGTACCTAAGCCCGGGGTGGCGGGCGTTGACACGTCTCCGTATCCGTTTATTTCCCGGGCCGTCGTCGTCCCCCTGTGAATCTCCGCCGCGTTTCGACCGGGGTCGGACGGCTCCTCGCCGCCGGCAGCCTCGCGGCAACCGGTCTGCTCGTCGTCGTTCCGAACGCGCTCGCGCTCGCCGCGGGGCAGCCCCTCGCGGGGACGGCGGTGGCCTCCCTGGGCACCGCCCTCGGGCTGGTCGTCGTCGCCGCGAGCGCGGTGCTGTACCGCGCCGACATCTCGACGCGCAACGTCGCCCGCGTCGCGGCGTGGAACCTCCTCGGGCTGGTCGTGCTCGGCGCGGTGCTCCTGCTGTCGCGCAGCACCATCGACGCCGCCGTCCCGCTGTTCCTCGTCGCGAGCGTCCTCGCCGTCAGTTCCTTCGCCCACCTCGTCATCGGGGTCCACGACGTGTTGCGTATCCGCGCGGGCGAACTCGCCCGCGAGCGCGAGCGGCTCTCCGTGGTCAACACCCTGTTGCGCCACAACCTCCGTAACGAGGCACAGCTCCTGCTCGGCCTCGCCGGCGCCGTCGAGGACGCCGAGACGCGCGAGCGCATCGAGGCCGTCGGCGACCGGCTGGGCGACCTCAACGACAAGGCGCGGGAGCTCCAGCGCCTGCTCGACGAGCCGTCCGACGGCGAGGCGCGCGACCTCTCCGCGCTCGTCGCGGGCGTCGTCTCGACGGTGCGCGAGCGCCACCCCGACGCGACGTTCGAGACGGCCGTCCCCGACGGCGTGTCGGTCGCGGGCGACGAGCGGCTGGAGCGGGTCGTCCGCGAACTGGTCGAGAACGCCGCCGTCCACGCGGGCGACGCGCCGACCGTCACCGTCTCCGCGACCGTCGAGGGGGGCCGGGTCGCGCTGGCCGTCGGCGACGACGGGCCGGGCGTCCCGGAGATGGAGCAGGCGGTCGTCGGCCGCGAGGAGCCCGTGACGCAGCTGTCGCACTCGCAGGGGCTCGGCCTCTGGCTCTCGAAGTGGCTGACGGAGTCGGTGGGCGGCGACCTCGGGTTCGCGGAGCGCGACGGCGACGGCCGCGCCAACAGCGTCGTCCTCCGGCTGGAGCGGGCGGACGCCTGAACGCTTCGGGGGATTGAAGGCGCGACGCGACGCCGGTCAGGTAGATGCGCCACGACCACCTCATCGGCGCGAAGCAGCTCTCGCGGGCGGACATCGAGGCGGTGTTGGACCGCGCCGCCGACTTCGACGCCGACCCGGCGGCGTTCGCGGACGCCCACCCCGACGCGCTGTTGGGCCTGTGTTTCTTCGAGCCGAGCACGCGGACGAAGATGAGCTTCGACACGGCGATAAAGCGGCTCGGCGGGGACTCCGTCGATATGGGGCCCGTCGAGTCCTCGTCGGTGAAGAAGGGCGAGTCGCTCGCCGACACGATGCGCGTCATCGCGGGCTACACCGACGCCATCGTCCTCCGACACCCGAGCGAGGGGGCGGCGAAGCTCGCGGCCGACTTCGTGGACGTGCCCGTCATCAACGCGGGCGACGGCGCGGGCCAGCACCCGAGCCAGACGCTGCTCGACCTCTACACGATGCGGGAGGCGTCGGGGCTGGACGACCTCACCGTCGGCATCATGGGCGACCTGAAGTACGGCCGGACGGTCCACTCGCTCGCCGAGGCGCTGACGACGTTCGACGCCCGGATGCACTTCGTCAGCCCCGAGTCGCTCCGGCTGCCGCGGAACGTCCGGTTCGACCTCCACGAGTCGGGCGCGGTGGTGAAGGAACACACCGACCTCGACGCGGTGCTCGCCGACCTCGACGTGCTGTACGTCACCCGCATCCAGCGCGAGCGGTTCCCCGACGAGAACGAGTACCGCGCCGTCGCGGGCGAGTACCGCATCGACGCGGAGCTCCTCGCCGACGCGCGCGACGACCTGACCGTCATGCACCCGCTCCCGCGGGTGGACGAGATCGCCCCCGACGTGGACCGAACGGACCACGCCCACTACTTCGAGCAGGCGCACAACGGCGTGCCCGTCAGGATGGCGCTGCTCGACTCCATGCTATGACCGACTCCGATACAGACACCGAACTCCGCGTCTCGAAGATCGAGAACGGCACCGTCATCGACCACATCCCCGGCGGGCAGGCGCTGAACGTCCTCGCCATCCTCGACATCGACGGCTCCGGCGGCGAGGAGGTCAGCGTCGGGATGAACGTCCCCTCGAACCGGCTCGGCCGCAAGGACGTCGTGAAGGTCGAGGACCGCGAACTCAGCGGCGCCGAGGTCGACGTCCTCTCGCTCATCGCCCCGCACGCCACCATCAACATCGTGCGCGACTACGCCGTCTCCGAGAAGCTCCGGGTCTCGCGGCCCGAGCGCGTCGTCGGCGTCCTCTCGTGTCCCAACGCGAACTGCATCTCCACGGCCGGCGAGCCGGTGGACTCGACGTTCGACGTGCTGGACGACGGGGTCCGGTGTGGCTACTGCGACACCATCGTCCGCGAGGACATCGCGGCGCTCATCGACCCCGCGTAGGACAAGAGCTTTCATCCCGCGCGTCGTCGTGTCATACGATGTCGAAGAAAGCACTCGTCGCAGTCGTCGCACTGGTCGCCGTCGCCGCGTTCCTCGCGCGTCGGTAAACAGCCCTCCCCGCTTTTTCCGAACGACTTACCCACGAGCGTCGGCTATCCGGCGACATGTACGGGGTCGTCACGCGCAACGCCGAGGACACGGAGTCGCCGGCGTTCGACCGCGCGTTCTACGAGGTGAAGGACGTGTCCGGGCGGTCGAACGAACCGCTCGAACACGCGGTGAGCATGGTCTCCTGTTTCGGCGACAACGCCGCCGCGTCGGAGAACGCCGACCTCGTTCCCGTCAACCCCGAGGGACAGGAGGCGACGCGCGACCGCACCTACTTCGACTGGGCGTACGTCTGCCCGACCCACGAGGAGTACAAGCGCGGCCTCCTCGAGATCATCGAGGACTGCGCCGCGGTGAACGGCGACGTGCGCCTCGACGACGTGGGTTTTCCCCGCGCCGAGTACTGCTACTGCGACCGCTGTAACGAGCGGTTCGAGGCGTGGGTGGAGGCGCGCCACGAGCGCGGCGAGGACCGCCGCCCGCGGAGACGGGCGTCGAGGACCGCTACGCGTGGCGCGCGTCCGTCATCACCGAGTTCGTCGAGGCGGCCGTCGAACGCATCCCGGGAACGGTGTACTTCACCCTCTATCCGGACCCCTACGGCGACCACCTCTACGAGCGGGCGGGGCTCGACCTCGACGCGCTCGAACCGCTCGTGGACGAGTTCGTCGTCCCGCTGTACGACACCCACTACGGGACGACCTACTGGCTCGAAACCATCGCGTCGGGGTTCGCCGACCGGCTCTCGACGCCCCTGTCCGTCGAACTGTACGCCGTCGACGTGGACGTGGACGCGCTCGTCCACGCGACGGAGGTGGCCGCCGAGTACGGCGAGAGCGTCCTGTTCGGCTACGACTCCGCGAACGCCACCGCCGCGCTCCGCCGGATGGACGCCGAGGCGCGCGACGGCGTCGAGTGGTAGGCGGGCGCCCGGAAACGACGACCTTTTGGCTCGCTCACGGGAACGGGCTGGCATGAGCTTCGAGGAAGGCGACAAGGTCGTCCTGCACGACGAGCACAGCGACTTCGACGGCGAGGTCGGCACCGTCGAGACCGTCTCGGAGACGATGTTCGGCGACGAGCAGTACGTCATCTCCTTCGAGGGCGGTCAGGAGGCCGGCATCTCCGAGGACGCGCTCACCGAGGCCGACGAGGCCGACGCCGAGGACGACGAGGAGTAAGCCGATGGCGAGCGGGGTCCCGTTCCACTACGTCGACCTGCGGGCCTTCTGCTACGCCACCGAGGACGAGAAGCGCGTCGCGGACGCGCTCTCGACGTTCCTGCCCGACACGGACGAGGAGGAGCCGCCGCTCGCCCGCGACGAGACGGAGGGCTTTCACGGCGACCGCATCCTCGTCCTCTCGGCGCGGCTCGAACGCGCCGACGAGATGCGCCACGTCCTCTCGAAACTGACCGACCTCGACGACATCGAGACGGTCATCGAGGAACTCGACCAGCGCGTCGACGAGGACTGCACCTTCTTCCTGACGCTCGACAAGCAGGCGGCGTTCCGCGGCGAGGTGAAACGGGGCGACGGCATCACCCTTCGCGCGAAGGTGGAAGCCTACCCCGCGAAGAAGGAGAGCGCCGTGGAGAACGTCCGCGAGACGCTCGAAGAACTGCGGGCGGCGTAGTCGCTTTTACACGGATTCCCGAAACCGGATTCGACCCGGAGCGAGGCGTGCTCGCTCGCGTCGTTCGCTCATGCGCGGGACCGGATTCGAACCGGCGGACGTCTACACGACAGCGTCCTAAGCGCTGCGCCGTTGGCCTGGCTTGGCTACCCGCGCGCGCCCTGTGGTACCGCGCTCCCCGGAAAGAGTCTATCGCTCTCGGTCACGGAGCGGCCGCGGACGCCCGGTAGACGAGCGCCGTCGCGCCCGCGACCAGCAGGGCGACGCCGGCCACCTCGAACAGGAGCGCGAACAGGTCCGCGAGCGCGCGGAAGCCGTAGCCGGGGAGCAGGTTCGCGAGCGAGTAGAGGACGCCGTCCGGGACGCCGGTGAAGCCGAACAGCCAGCCGACCAGCACGACGCCGTAGAGGGGGTAGCTCCCGTCGTCGGCCGCGAAGTCGAGCGCGTCGCGCGCGGAGGGACCGTGCATACCCGGCGTTCCGGGGGTTCGGTTACGGGTCTTGTGGCCCCTCGGCCCGCTCCGCGATGGCCGCGGCCAGCCCTCGCCGTCGAAGGACAGGTCCTCCCCGACCTCGACGGCGTCCCCGACGGCGAACTCGCCGGGTTCGACCACGTCCGCACAGATGCCGCCGCGGTCGCGGAGCGCGTCCATCAGCCCGTCGAGGCCGGCGACCTGCTCGACGTGGCGGCACGGCGGGCGCGGCCGGGTGCCCTCGAACACGGCCCCTCCGACGGAGAAGCGCGTCTCCAACAGCGCGGAGAGGTCGACGCCGCGCGTGACGACGTTCCGGCGGTGTTCGCCGCCCGAGAGGTCGATGCCGGCCTCGGACGCGATGGCATCGAGCGCCTCCGCCGCGACGAAGGTGACCTCGCACACGTCGAACGGGGAGTAGTAGCCCGTGCCGCGGCGGTAGCGGTCGCCGTCGAGGCCGCCGGGGAGCGCGCGCACCTTCTCGGCCGGTTCCATCGGCGCGCTCTCCTCCGGAGTCGTCCATATCGCCTCCACGCGGCCGTCCATGGGGAGCGAACGCGGACGGCCGGCATAACCGTGTTCCTGAAGACACTTACGGGCCGGCCGCCCACACCCGGGCGATGCCCTCACGACGCGCCCTGCTCGCCGCGGCCGGGGCGAGCCTCGCCGCCGGCTGTGCCTACGAGATGCCGACACCCACCCCGACGCCGTCCCCGACCGCGACCGAGGAGCCGACGCCGACGGAGCCGCCCGTCTGCGACGAGGTGACGGTGAGCGAACTCGACTTCCGGGCGGCCACGCCGGGGACCGACGACGGACCCGACGAGGAGTACGTCGTCGCCGTGGTCGAGTCCGAGGCTGCGGACCCTCCCGCACTGGTCGGTCGCATCGTCGGCTGTGACGGGCCCGAGGAGGTCCGCCGGGAACTCGACGGCGAGGGGACGTACACGTTCGAGTTCGGTCCCTACGAGGTCGGCTGCGTCACCTCCGTCGACCTCGGCTTCGAGGGGTGCAACGGTTAAGCCGCGCCGGGCACAACGCCGACCGTGTACCGCGCGTCCGACGAGGTGGCGAACGAGGAGTGGCTGGCCGCGCTCGACAGCGCCGCCGAGCGGCTCGACCTCCCCAGCGGGACGCGCTCGCGGGCCGCCGACCTGTTCCTCTCGACAGTGCCGGAGGGCGAGCGCTCGAAGCGCCCGGCGCTCGCCGCCGCCGTCTACGTCGCCACGCTCGCCACCGGCGAGGGCCGGTCACAGGGCGAGGTGGCCGACGCCGTCGGCGTGTCGCGGCTCTCCGTCCAACAGCGCTGGAAGGGGCTGATGGAGGAGGCGGGGCTCGAACCCCCGTCGTGGTGACGCGGTTCGCTCAGTTCGAGGGCTCGCTTCGCTCGCCCTCGCGGCCCTCCCGCTCGGGCGTCACGTTCCCGTGGACGTCTATCTCGCCGTTGACGACGCGCGTCGAGGAGATGATGCCGCCGTCCTCCGCGCGGACGTGGTCGACGACCTCCACGTCGAGCGGGTCGAGCCCCGCTCGGCGCGGACCTCGTTGACGACCTCGCCGCCGTCCTTCGTCTCGGGGGAGACGACGAGCACGTCGAAGCCCGGTTCGTCCGCGATGCCCGTCGGCTCCGTCAGTTCGCGTACCTCGAACGCCCGGTCGTACTCGTCGGCGAGGTCGGCGAGGACGGCTTCGAGGTCGCGCTTGCGCTCGTCGAACGGGCGGACGTAGCGCTCCTCGTTTCTCGTCTCGGGGGCGAGGTCGTCGCTGGTCAGGCCGACGGTGAGGTCGCCCAGTTCGAAGGCGCGAGAGAACAGCGCCCGGTGGCCGTCGTGGACCGGGTCGAAGGTGCCGCCGAGCACGACCTGCATACCCTGCGCGTGGTCGGCGCCCGGTAAAGTGGTTCCGTTCGCCTACGCGTCGTCCTCCTCCGTGACGGAGACCGTCACGGGGCCGGTATCGGTGTCGTCCTCGTCGTCGCCGAGCACCGCGTCGAGGTTGAACACGGTGTTCAGTTCCTCCTGGACCTCCTCGACCACCTCGCCCACGAGGTCGGCGGGCGCGATGGCCTCGTACTCGTAGGGGTTGTTGCCCGCGCCCGCGGCCTTGCGCTTCTCGCGCGTCACCGTCCCGTCGTCGTGGAGCGCGGCGAGCGCCTCGCGGACGGTGCTCGGATACAGCCCCGTCCCCTCGGCTATCTCCTCGCTCGTCCGGCCGGGGTGCTGGCGGAGTTCGATGTAGATGCGCGCCCGCGTCTCCGTGTCGAGCACCCACGCTAGCAGGTCCACCAGCCGCTGGTCGAGTTCCTCCGCCTCCTGCTCTATCCGTTCTCGGACGTCGTCGCCGGACGGGGAGTCGTCGGAAGACATGTGTTGCCTCTGCGTAGACATAATGCCGGCGTCAGAAAAAACTCGTCGCAACCGGGCGGGACTACCGGATTTTCAGCGACTCACAGAGCGCGTCGACGCCCTCGTCGGCCCGGAGTCGGCGCTGGCGCTCCGCCCCCGACTCTGCGTCGTAGAGGTCCACGATGCCGGAGACGCCGAGTCGGTCGGCCTCCCGCTCGACCAGTTCGCCCAGCGGGACGCTCTCCGCGAACTCGCGGTCCAGCAGCGCCGCGTCGTGGCCGTGGCGTATCGCGCGCCACTTGTTCTCGTCGAGCAGTTCCCGGCGGTGGTCGCTCCCCGACTCGCCGTCCTCGTAGCGCGCGGCGAGGTCCGCGACCAGCGCCTCGGTGTACTCGACGAACGCCAGCACGCGCTCCGGGTCCGACTGCCCGTCCGGCGTGCGCACCTCGACGGTGCCGTGGCCGGAGTGCGGCCGCACGTCGTACCACAGTTCCCCGCGGTCGTTGATGCCGTCCGTCTCCACCATCGTCCGCTCGAAGGCCGCGTACTCCTCGAAGGAGTCGAACGCCGTCGGCATCCCGGTGTTCGGGAGGTTCTCGAACACCGTCGCCCGCGCGGAGGCCAGCCCGGTGTCGTAGCCGTTCCAGAACGGGAGTTCGCCGACAGCGCGAGCATCACGGGGAGGTGCCACCGGAGTTCGTTCGCGATCCACGTCGCCTTGTCCGCGTCGTCCACGCCGACGTGGACGTGGAGGCCGGCCGTCGTGTTCCGGTGTTGGGGGTACTGGATGCGCTCCAACTGCGCGCGGTAGCGCGGCTTCTCCGCGTGGTCGAGTTCGCGCCACGTCGCCAGCGGATGCAGCCCCGCGGCGGCTATCTCGAACCCCTGTGCGGCGGCGTGGTCGGCGAGCGCCTCGCGGACCGCCGAGAGCTGTTCGCCCGCCTCGGCGAGCGACTCACAGGTCGGCGTCTGCGTCTCCACGACGCACTTGAACAGCTCGTGGTCGAGCCGACCCTCCAGGAGTTCGGGGGGCTCGGAGTCATAGACGAGTTCGTCGGTGCCGGCGGTCGGGCGGCCGCGCTCGTCGACGACGAAGAACTCCTCCTCGATGCCGAGCGTTCCGGACGTGTCGAAGGCGTCGGCCGACCCGAGTTCCATCGTCACGCCGTCCGCCCGCCGCCGGTAAAGCGGTTCCGTTCGCGGCGTTACCGCTTCCGGGCGACGACGCCGAGGTGGTCCTCGTGGAACGGCTCCAGTCGCGCCGTCTCGACCAGCTCGTAGGACTCCGAGAGCGTGTCGAGCTCGCGCTCGAACACCTCGCTCGGGTCCGCGACGACGTCCTCCGAGCGGGCCTTGATGGCCGCGAGCAGGAGGCCGCCCGTGTCGAGGAAGCGGGCGTTCGCGTTCGCCACGCGGGCCTGCCCGCGCGTCGCCACGTCCTGGACGACCACGTCCGCCGGCTCGACCACGTGCGCGTACGTCTCGGGCTTGCGCGCGTCCTTTAACAGGGGGAACAGCCGGGGGCGCGACTCGGCGGCGTCGAGCAGGTCGCGCGTCGGCCGGGCCGCGAACTCGACGGCGTACGTCGCCCCGGCGAAGTCCGCGACGTGCGAGACGGTGGTGCCCGCCGCCGCGCCGAGATACAACACCGTCTCGCCGCCCGCGAGCCCGGTGTCCATCCCCGTTTCCAGCATCGCGCCGAGCTTCGACCGGCGGGCGTCCCACGCGCGCCAGCCGTCCGCCGTGGGCTCGCCGTACACCGGTTCGCCCTCGGTCGCCAGCCGCTCCTCGCCGTCGAACCGCCGGCGCTCGACGCCCGCGGGGAGCTCACTCATCGTCCTCACCCTCGGCGCGGGCGCGGATGGTCGCCATGCGCTCGTCCAGTTGGCGCTCTATCTCGGGGTTGTACTCGCCCGTGTAGTGGTCGCCCCGGGCCGCGATGGCGAGCTTCCCGGCGAGCGCGCGGGCCGCGCTCCCGCGGTCGTCGGGCCGGGTGCCGCGGACGTACTCGTGGGTGAAGATGACGCCGTGCTTCGGCGAGGGCGCTCGGCCACGGAGGTGGGCGAACAGCGCGTCCTCGGCCCCGAGGACCTGTATCGTCCCCGACGGCTTCTTCGCCAGCGACTCCAGCCCGCCCGCCAGCGCGACGAGCCGCGCCGCGAGGACGGGGCCGGCCAGCGCCGAGAGGTTCGGGGCCACCTCCGGGGCGGTCCGTTCGATGTACGCCCGCAGGTCCGCGGCCTCGTCGTCGAGGTCGACGACGCGCTCGGCCAGCGAGACGACCCGCCGCTCCGTGGGCTCGTCCGGGTCCCGCTCCGCGACGGCGCGCGCGCCCTCGACGCCGGTCCCGGCCCCCTCGAAGAGGCTCCCGGCCCACTCGCCGACGCGCTCGGCGAGTTCGTTCGCGGTGCGGTCGCAGTCGTCCATCGCGCGGACCGCGTGTATCAGCTGTCGGTCGCCCGCCCGCTCGGCCTCGCGCACGGCGGCCTCGGCGGCGGCCGTCGTCGCCGCCTTCAGCCGGTCGTAGTAGTCGTCCGTGTCGCCGGCGAAGCCCGCATCGACGGCCCGCCCGGGCCAGTCGTCGGGCGCGTCGGCGCGTCCCTCGCGGACCCGCGCGGCCGCGCTCTCCGTGTCGTCGGGGTCGAGTCCGGCGAACCACGCGTCGCTCATACCCCGTCGTGTCGCGGGCGCGGCTAAAGGGTCGCGGTCCCGCGGGGCGGGGGGCTTTCCGGCGAGACCGACGGACGACAGTCCGCTTATGTTCGGGCAGGCATAACTCCGTTCGATGACCGCTCCCGTCGTAGTCGTACACCCGTCCTCGGACGCCGCGGACGGGTACGACCTCGGTGGACTCGACGCGACACACGTGCGGGACCCGGCCGACGTGGACGCCGCCGTCGAGTGCGTCCTCCTCCCGGCCCGGGACGGGTGGCCGGAGGCCGTCGCGACGCTGCGCGAGCGCGTCCCGGCGGTACCCGTGCTGCTCGTCGGCGAGGCCGGCCCGGCCGACGCGGCGCGGGCCTCGCGGCTCGGGGTCGAGTACGCGGCCGAGGACGCGTTGGCCGCGACGGGCGAGACCCTCGCCGAACGCGTCGCGGCGGCGCTCGACGCCCCGTCGGCCGTCTCCGACGGTCGCGACCGGGGCGCGCTGCGCGACCTCCACGAGATAGCGACGCTCGACACGGACCTCGCCTCGAAACTGGACGAACTGTTGCGGGTGGGGTGTACCTACCTCGGCCTCGACGTGGGCGTCTCGGCGGAGTTCGCGGACGACGGCGATGATCTCCGTGTCAACGCCGCCGTCGGGGAGGCCGCGCCGCTGGTCGGGCAGTCGCTCGACCCCGACTCGCGGTTCGCGGCGGCGCTCGACGGCGACGGCGTCGTCGTGTCGGGCGACGCCCCTCCCGATGCGGCGGGGCTGTGTTCGTCCATCGGCGCGACGGTGCGGGTGGAGGGCGAGCCGTTCGGCCTGCTCTGTTTCGCGAGCGCCGAGCCGCGCCCCGGCGGCTACACGGAGGCCGAACGGGAGTTCGTCGAGCTGCTCGTCAGCTGGACGGGGTACGAACTCGACCGCGCGGCGGCCGAGCGGGAGGTCCGGGCGGCCCGCAACGAGGTCCGGCGGACGCTCGACCGCATCGGCGACGGCTTCGTCGGCCTCGACGCCGACTGGGAGCTGACGTACCTCAACGACGGCGGGCGCGAGGTCGTCGCCGCGGCCGGGTGCGACGACGGGCGGTTCGAGGGGCGGCGGCTCTGGGACGTCGCCCCCGCGCTCGCGGACACGGGCTTCGAGGGACGGCTCCGCGAGGCGCTCGACACCGGGGAGGCGGTGACCTTCGAGCATCGGTTCGAGCCGCTGGACGCGTGGTTCGAGGTCCGGGCGTACCCCGCCGAGGAGGGGCTGTCCGTGTTCCTCGCGGACGCGACGGAGCGTAAGGCACGCGAGCGGGCGCTCGACGGCCTCCTCTCGACCACCGAGGAGCTGATGGCGGCGGGCGACCGCGAGCGCATCGCCGAGGTGGTCGCGCACGCCGCGGCGGAGGTGCTGGACCTCGGCTTCAACACCGTCCGGCTGTACGACGAGGAGCGCGACCTCCTCGTCCCGGCGACGTTCAGCGAGTCGGCCCGCCGCGAGGTGGGGGACGTGCCGCTCCACCCGCCGGGGGAGGGCCTGTCCGGGACGGCGTTCGTGCGCGGCGAGCCGGTCGCCTTCGAGGAGTTGGACGGCGAGATACCCGACGCCTACGGCGCCATCGAGTCGGCGTACGCGGTGCCGCTGGGCGAGCACGGCGTCCTCTCCATCGGCAGCTACGACCCCGAGGGGCTCGACGAGGGGGAGCGGGCGCTCGCCTCGGTCCTCGCGGCGAACGCGACGGCCGCGATGGACCGCGCGGCCCGCGAGACGCGCCTGGAGCGGTACCGCGCCGTCCACGAGGCGGTCGAACAGCGCGTGTACGTCCTCGACGAGGAGGGCCGCATCGTCCTCACCACTGACCGCCTCCTGTCGGAACTCGGCTACGACGAGTCCGACGTCATCGGCCGGCACGTCTCGACGTTCCTCGGCGAGGGGGCCACGCGCCGGGGCGCGGCGCTGTTGGCCGAACTCGACGACGAGCCGCCGACGGAGAGCCGGAGCTACGAGACCACGCTCACGACCGCCGACGGCGACGAGGTTCCGGTCGAGATAGAGCTGTCACGGTTCCCCGAGAGCGCCGGCATCGAGGGGAGCGTCGGCATCGTCCGCGACCGCTCGCAGCTGGAGGCCGAGCGGAGCCGTTTCGCCGGGCTGTTCGACCGGCTGCCGGACGCCGTCGTCGACGCCGTGGTCACGGACGACGGCCCGGTCATCCGCCGCGTGAACGGCACCTTCGCGGAGACGTTCGGTATCGACCGCGACACCGCCTCGGGTACCGCGCTCGACGACATGGTCGTCCCAAACGACGAGGACACCGTGGACCTCGCCGACGCGGAGGACCACCTCGTCGGCCCCGTCGAGGTGGAGCGCGAGACGGCCAACGGGCGCCGCACGTTCCTGTTCCGCGCGGTGCGGTACGGCGTCACCGACGACGGCCCGCTCGTCTTCGGCATCTACACCGACATCACCGACCGGAAGGAGGACCAGCGGCTCATCGAGATGCTCAACCGCGTCTTCCGCCACAACATCGCCAACACGAACGGCGTCGTGCAGGGGTATCTGGAGATACTCGCCGAGCGGCTGGACGGCGACGACGCGGCGTACGCGCGCAACGCGCTCGACGCCGCCGACCGCATCACGGAGATAGCCGGCAAGCTCCGGGACATCGAGCACGCGCTCGGCGGCGGCGAGGGTCGTCCGGCGACCTCGGGGGCGTGGTCGCCGACGCCGTCGCCGAGGTCCGCGAGAGCCACCCCGACGCCGCCTTCGACGTCGAGGTTCCCTCCGTCGCCGTCCGGGACCGCGACCTGTTCGCCACCGCCGTCCGCGAGGTGCTCGAGAACGCCGTCATCCACGTCGGCGAGACCCCCGCGGTGCGCGTCACGGCGACGGCGACCGACGACGAGGTGACCCTCCGCGTGAGCGACGACGGGCCGGGCGTCCCCGAGCGCGAGCGCGCCGTGGTCACGGGCGAGGTGGACATCACCCAGCTCGACCACAGCCGCGGGCTCGGCCTGTGGCTCGTCCGCCACGTCTGTACGACGCTCGGCGGGACCATCGCCTTCGAGGACGACGGGTCCACGGTCGTGTTGACCGTCGCCCGCGCTACCTGAGAAAGCCCGCGACCGCCCCGTCCACCAGCCGACCGCCCTCTATCATCGCGTCGTGGCCCCACCCGTCCAGCCGCTCGTGTCGCGCGCCGAGACCGTCGGCCGTGCCCGCGAACGCCGCGTCGGTGAAGAAGGGGTCGGCGGTTCCCCCGACGACGAGCGCGGGAACGCCCACCTCCCCGAGCCACGGCCGTGCGTCGAAGGCGAGCGCCGCGCGGAACGTCCGCCGGATGTCGTCGGCGGGCGGCGACCGCACGGCGTCGAAGCCCCGGACCGCGAGCGCGCCGAGTCGGCGGCGCGCCCCGGTGACGACCGCGCGGACGCCGGCGCGATACACCCGGAGCCACTCGCCGGCGTCGGCCCAGCGGGTCCACGCCCGGAGCGACTCGCGGCCGTGGCGGGAGAGCCGCGCGGCCGAGAGCGCGAGCGTCACGGAGCGGACGCGGTCGTCGCGGCGCGCGAGGTCGAGCGCGAGGAAGCCGCCCATCGAGACGCCGACGAGGTCACACGGCCCGAACGCGTCCAGCGCGGCGCGGTAGCGGTCGCCCATTCCCGCGACCGTGTCGGGCACCCCGGGCGGCCGCGAGAGGTAGTACACCGTCCGGGGCGCGCCGGCCGCGGCACAGGCTCGGGCCTGGCGGCGACAGTACGCGGCCAGCACGAGGTCGAACCACGCCCGCTCGCCGGCCCGGAGCAGGGGGTCGTTCACGCCCGGGAGCACGAGCAGGGGCGGACCGTCGCCGTAGCCGACGTAGGGGTGGTCCGCGGCCGTGCCGCGTCGGAGGTTCGTGCTCGGGGCTCGGACCATGTTCCCGCGACGACGGTCGCGGGCAAAAGGGTGCCGCGAGGGGGTTCCGCGGCGGAAACGCTTTTAGCCGGCTTCGCCGTTGACCCGACGAATGACGACGCCGCCGGACCGCGTGTTGCGGGTGGACCTCTCCGAGGGGTCGGTGACGAGCGAGCGGGTCCCCGAGCGGTGGCGCCGGCGCTACATCGGCGGGAAGGGCCTCGGCGCGCGCTACCTCCACGAGGAACTGCCCGCAGGGGCGGACCCGCTCGGCCCGGAGAACGTGCTGTGCTTCGCGCTCGGGCCGCTCTCCGGACTCCTCCCGGGGGAGTCGCGCTACGCCGCGGTGACGAAGTCGCCCCTGACGGGCGCGTTCCTCGACTCGTACGCGGGCGGCGACTTCCCCGGGGCGCTCGCGGGCGCGCTCGACGACCACCTCCTGCTCGTCGTGACCGGGGTGGCGGACGAACCCGTCCGCCTCGTGGTCGCGGACGGCGACGCGCGCATCGAGCCGGCGACGACGTGGGGCGCGGACGCCGCCGAGACCTGCACGGCCCACGAGGGGGCAGTCGCGTGTATCGGCCCCGCCGGCGAGGCCGGGGTCGCGTACGCTACCATCGCCTCCGGGCCGAACGCCGACCACCACGCGGGTCGGGGCGGCGCGGGCACCGTGATGGGCGCCAAGCGGCTGAAGGCGGTCGTCGCGCGCGGCGACCCGCCTGAGGGGTTCGCCGACCTGCGCGAGTCCTACGCGGAGCGCTACGCCGAGGACGCGACGGGCCGGTGGCTCGCGACGAGCGAGACGCTCGAAACCGTGGACTTCGCCGACGAGGCGGGCGTGCTCGCCTCGCGCGGCTGGACGGAGCGGGGCTTCGCCGGCGCCGACGACGTGGGTATCGAGGCCGCGCGCGCCGCCTCGCACGGCCGCGAGCGAGCGGACGACGCCGTCGCGGGCGGCTTCCGCGTGCGGACCGACGCGGGCGACACCGTCCCGCGCGGCGCGACGGCGATGACGCTCGGCGCGGGCCTCGCCATCGACGACTTCGACGCGGTCGCGGAACTCGGCGAGGTGTGCAACCGCCTCGGCATCGACCTCATCTCCGCGGGCAACGCCGTGGCGTGGGCCGCCCGCGCGAGCGAGGAGGGCGTCATCGAGGACGGGTACGCCTTCGGCGACCCGGACGGCGCGCGCGCGCTGCTCGCGGACATCGCGGCCCGCGTCGGCGACCTGGGCGACGCGCTCGCCGACGGGGTGGCCGACGCCGCGGAACGGCTCGGGGGCGAGGGGCTCGTCCCGACCGTGAAGGGGATGGAACTGCCGGCCTACGACCCCGCGGCGCGGCCTCGATGGCGCTCGCGTACGCCACCTCCGACCGGGGCGGCTGTCACCGGCGCGCGCGGCCCGTCGAGCGCGAGCCCTTCGAGGGGCCCTTCACCCCCGCGGAGGCGGCGAGCGCCGTCATCGACGCACAGGACACCCGCGCGGTGCGGTGGAGCCTCGTCGCCGACGACTTCACGGGCGAGACGCTGGCGGACGACGGCGCGGAGTGGCTCGACGCCGTCGGCGCGCCCCACGAGGGGCTGGCCGAGGCCGGCGAGCGCGTCTGGAACCTCGTGCGGCTGTTCAACGTCCGCGAGGGGTTCACACGGGCCGACGACACCCTGCCCGCGCCGATCGACCCCGACAGCCTCGACACGGACTTCGAGGCGCTGCTCGACGCGTACTACGACGCGCGCGGCTGGGACGACGAGGGCGTCCCGACGGCCGCGACGCTCGAACGGCTGGACCTCGACCACCTGCGACCATGACCGACAGCATCGACCTCGACGACATCGACGTACAGGACGACGACGAGGAGCCGGAGGCCAACCCCGGCGACTGGCTCTGGAAGGGGGACGGCGACCCGGACGAGGAACCCGAGGACGGCGAGGCGGGCCTCACGGGCGCGGACATCGGCGACGCGACGCCGCGGGTGCCCCGCGACACGGACGGGAAGCCGGTCGGCATCCCGAAGGAGGGGGGCGGCGCGGGCGCGGGGGCGGAGTCGTCCGCCGCCGGCGGTGCCGGCGACGCGACGCCGGGCGTGCCGGAGGGCGGCGACGAGGGAACCGTCTCGGGCCCGGTCGGCGCGGGCGCCGACGCCACGAGCGGGCCGCACGGCGGCGACGCCGACGAGATGACGCTCGCGTTCACCTACCGGGCGGCGAAGGCGCTCGCCGACCCCGCGGCCGCGACGACGGACGCCGCGCGGTGGTCCGACTGGGTGGGCATCGTCGGGGACGTCCCGACGCACGTCCTCAACAAGTTCCAGCGCGAGCACGTCATCGACCTCGACTTCTTCAACGGGTCGGGCACCCGGCCGACGGAGCGGCTGGCGGAGATCGGCCCCTCCTCGATGTTCTACGCCGAGCGGATGGTGCTCGTGGGACTCGCAGACGAGGCGGGGATGGAGCCCGAGGGGTGGGAGTTCCGGCCGCTTGAGGAGGCCGCGGAGAAGGCCGGCTGGGCGCTGGCGTGAGGCGAGCGTAGCTTTTTGGTCCGGGGGCCGGAAGCCCGAGTATGGCCATGCGAAACGCGCTATCACAGAACAAGCTCGTCACCTTCGCCGTCGCGCTCGCGGGCGTGTGGACGGTGCTCACCGCGCTGCGCGTCTGGAACGGCATCGACTGGTCCGCCGGCTACGTGGGTCAGACCGCGACGAGCGGCATCGTCGGCCTGCTCGTCATCGGCGGGCTGTTCGCGCTCATGCTCGTCCTCTACGGCGAACTGGAGTCGAACACGCCGGCGCCGGAGACGTTCCCCCCGGAGGAATGACCCGCTACGCGTGTAGCGACTGCGGCACGACCATGGACCTGCTCGACACGACCGGCAACGACCGGATGGAGCCGTGCCCGGTCTGCGAGCAGCAGACGCGCTGGGAGCTGGCGTTCGCGGGCGACGGGGTGAGCTACTGAGTGCGCGTCCCCGTCTCCGACCGCCTCCGCGAGGCCGCGTCCGACTGGGGCGAACAGCGACTCCAGAGCGCCGACGAGGCGCTCGAAACGAAGGTAGAACAGGCGCTGCTGGAGGTCGAACACCTCGCGAGCGGCGCCACGGACGTCGAGTTCGAACTCGACGGCGACGAGATACGCTTCGAGCCGTCGCGGGAGCTGTCGCGGCTCCTCTCCGAACAGGCCGACGAGGCCGGAATCGGCCCCGACGAGGTGCTCGTGATGTACGTGGACCTGTGTGCCCGCGTCTTCGTGAGCGACGACGACGAGCGGCCGGCCAACGCGCCGCCGACCGACCTCGACCTCGGGTGAAGTTTTATGTCCTCACACCCGGGACGTGTGAGCATGTCGAACGATGACAGCGGGTGGCGGCCCACGGGCGCGACGGACTCCTACAACGGCCACGAGGTGTGGGACTTCGAGCACGGTCCCCACGAACTGAACCCGGGCGAGGTTGACGGCGAGGTGTCCATCCTCACCGCCGAGGAGCGTGCCGACGGCAAGACGGGCGAGGAGTCCGAGCCGCTCGCCGAGGAGTAGTCAGGGCGTCGCCCGCCGGGCGCGCGGCGGCACGTAGAAGTTCGCGCGCGACCGAACGGTGACGAAGTTCAACAGCCCGTTGTTCTGCCGGTCCGTTATCGACGGGTGGTCGTCGCGCAGCCACCAGCCGTTCATCGCGTCGCGCGCCGTCTCGAAGTCCGCGAGCGACCGCTGGTACGAGAGGAAGTGGAGGCCGGCACGGCCGCCGTCGACGGTGTTGAAGTCGCGGCGCAACAGGATCGGCTCGCCGTTCTCGCGGGCACGCGCCATCTTCTCCGTGTGGCCGACGACGCCGTAGTCCCGGGCGTGTTCGCGTACGGCGTCCGCGAACGGCACGTCCGTGTCGTAGGTCTCCGCCTCCTCGGGCGTCACGTCCGGCGAGAACATCCGCGCGACCCGGTCGGGCATGTCCATCGCGTACCAGCCGTCGAGCGAGAACGTGAGGTGCGAGAGGTGCATGGTCGTGCCGCCGTCCCACCGGCCGCCGGACTTCGTCACGCGGTCGAGACTCGCCTGGGTGCGGACCCGCCCGGAGCGGAAGCCCATGAACCCCGGCGCGCCGTCGAGCGGGGCGCCCTCGGGGATGCCCTCCGCGTCCGCGTGGGCGGCGGGCAGTCCCTCGCCCATGAAGCCGGTGACCCGTCGCCGCCGGTCGAACAGGTCGCCCAGCGGCGCCTCGACGGGGGCGCCACCGAGCGTGTCGCGGTCGCCGAACAGCGCGGCCTCCGTCGCCGTCAGGTGCGACTCGGTGTCGCTGGCGAGGACGAGCGCCGCGTCGAACGACCGGAGGTCGGGGTCGTCCGTCCGCGACAGCACGCGCGGCCGACGGATCGGCGCGCGCCCGAGCGACCCCTGCTTCTCGAAGTAGCCCGTCCCCCACGCCCACGTGTGCAGGAGGTCCGCGCTCGACCAGTCGTAGGCCGCCTCCAGCGCGCGGCAGGCGCGCTCGACGCGCTCGCGGAGCGCGTCGTCTATCGGGGCCGTCGCGTCCAGCATGAGGACGCGGTGAAAGCGGGGTAACAGGGGGTTGCCGTGTTCGTCGGTGCGCATGCCCCCGACCCAGTCGTGTTGGAGCGCCGGAAGCGAGTCGGCCCGCGGGTTCGGCGGCAGGTCGAGCGAGGGCTCGGAGCCCGTACAGCCCGCGAGACTGGAGATGCCGACGGCCGCCGCGACGCGCGAGAGGAGCCGTCTCCGGCTTGCCATACCGGCACATGGGAAGCACCGGCGAAAAGCGTTCTTCAACGGACGCTGACAGGAAGGGTAACTGTTTAGCGGAACGTTCACTAGTACCAAGGTGTGACTCTCGCGCTGCACGCCGGGCCGAACCTCCCCTGCCGCTGGGGGAGTCGTGGCTCGTACTGGGGCTGGCGACCCTCGCGGTGCTCGCGGTCTGTTACGACGTGTACCGCCGGGAGGTGTTCGGGTGAGCGTCGCCGACGTCGCCGCGCGCGTGGACGGCGAGTCGGTGCTCTCCCGCGTCCACACCGCCGTCTACGTGTTGACCGCGCTCGTCGTCCTCTCGCTGCTCGTCGTCGGGACCGTGGCGGTCATCGCGGCGCTGAAGGGGACGTGGCACTGGCAGATACACCTCCAGTCGACCGTGAGCTACATGGCCGTCTTCGTCTCGTACCTGCTCGCGGCGCTGGTGCCGCTGTTCGCCGTCTCGGTCGTCGGCCGGTGGTGGGTCCGTGGGTAGGTTCGAGACCGTCGCGCTGGCGGTCTTCGTGCTGCTCGTCGTCGCCGTCGGCGCGGTGGGCGCCGCGGGCGTCGCCGCCGAACTGAACGGCTCGTGGGAGAGCCTGCTGGCCTTCGAGCGATTCACCCGCCGGAGCGTCGATATCGTCCTCGCGCTGGCGGGTGTCGGGGTCGCCGCGGCCTTCCTCGTCGTCGCCCGGGCCCGCTAGCGGTCCGCGACCATCTGTGCGACCAGTTCGTCCTCGAACTCCACGAACCCCGCGAAGACGTGGGCCGCGGCGAGGTAGAAGGGGTCGTCCGTCTCCGCGACGAGCGCCTCCAGCAGGTCCTCGTACCAGACGAGCAGGTGCTCGTCGAGGAAGACGCGCTCGAAGCCGAACGTCTCCTCCTGGCCGGCGCGCTGCCGGTCGATGAGTTGGCGGATGAACGCGAGTTCGACGGCGACGAAGTCGTTCTCCTCGGGGAACTCCTCGGAGGGCTTCCAGCCCGCGGCCGAGTACGAGGCCTCCACGTCCGCCAGCCCCTGCCCGATGAACTCCGTGTCCTCGCGGTAGTGGGTCTCGTGCGGGAGGACGGGCGGCCGCGGCGCGGTGAACAGCCGGCTGTACTCGGTGGCGAGTTCCTCTGCCACCGTCGCGGGGTCGCGCCCTCGTTCTCCGCGACGAACTCCCGGAGGTACTCGAAGCCGGTGTCGAGCCGGTCGTTCACGGGGTCGTCGGGGAAGGCGAGTTCCCCGCCGAGCAGGCGCTCGACGAACGCCTCGTCGGGCACGTCCTGGAACGCCTCGATGGGGAAGTCCACGAGCGTGAGTCGGGCGTCGTACACGGCGAGTTCGTCCATCAGTTCCCACCCCCGAACAGCAGGGTAGTGCGACAGTCGCCGCAGTACTCGAAGATGTCGTGGTCGGCCTCGGGCGCGATGCCGGTCACGCGGTCGCCCACCTCGCCGCGCACCTTCTCGATGGTGCCCGCCGAGGCGAACGCCTTGCCGCAGCGGACGCACTCCTGCATCTCGCCGTCGTGGACCGTGTGCCACGCCTCGCCGTCGTTGCGCTCGGGCAGCAGCGAGAGGTCGAGGCCGTCCTTCATCGTGATGGCCGTTTCGGGACACCCCTGCTCGCAGAGGCCGCAGTTGACGCACTGCTCGTGGTTGAACTCCAGGTCCGCGTCCGTCGTCCGGCGGATGGCGTCGGTCGGACAGAGGTTCGAACAGGTCGGCGTGAGGTTACAGGCCTCGCTCACCTCCATCCGGCCGAACGCCGTCAGCCCGCGTATCACGTCGCGCTCGGGCTCGGCGTGTTGGACGATGGCCCGCACCGACTCGAGCGCCCAACCGTGGGTGTCGAAGTCGGGGTTCGGCCGCTCGGCCTCGATACGGCCCGTGGCCTCGTGCTCGCCGCGCGGCACCGGCGAGGGGTCGAGGCCGCCGACGAACGTCTCCAGCTCCTCGCGGAAGCGCGCGGGGTCGGGACCGGGCGCGAGGAACGTCGTCCGGTCGCCGAGGCCGAGGTCGCGGGTCGCGCGGTTCAGCCGCTCGACGAGCGCGGCCTTCGGGTCCGGCCCGGAGTGGAGACACGACTCGCCGCAGCCGACGATGGCGACCCCCTCCGCGCCCGCCGCGAGCGCGTGGAGGACGTGCGCGGAGCCGACCGTGTCCGTGCAGTTGACCGACACCGGGAGTATCGGCGGGTAGCCGCCCTCGGCACCCGCGGCCGCGGCGCGGCCGTACTCGCGGAGGCGGTCGCGCGCCCGCTCGGAGCAGGTGAAGGCGACCACGGGGGTCTCGATGCCGTCGTCGCCGCGGCCGAACCACGAACCGCCGTCGTCGGTGTCCTCGTCCACGAGCGCCTCGACCTCGCGGGCGAGCCGTCGGTTCGAGGGCTCGCGGAGCGACACCGCGCCGGTCGGGCAGGCGCTCGTACACGCGCCGCAGTTCTGACACGCCACGGGGTCTATCTCCACCTCGTCCACGGCCGGCCGCGCGACCGCGCCGTGCGGGCACGCGTCCGAACACTCCGTACACCCCTGCTGGCTCGACGCGCCCGACGCGCACACGTCCATCTCCAGGTCGATGAACCGCGGCTTCTCGACGCCGCCGAGCAGCGACTCGACGGCCGCGACGGTTCCGGCGTCCGAGGTGGTGTAGAAGCCAATCCGGCCGCCGCGTTCGCGACGGTCCGCGCCGGGCCACACGACCTGGTCGGCGTCGAGCGTCGTCGTCTCGCCGTCCATGTCGATGGCGTCGGTGGGACAGCAGTCGGTCCATTCGCCGCGCGGGGCCTCGGGGTGGATGTCCACCGGGCGGGCGGTGACCATGTCGTCGGGGCCGCGCTCGACGCACTCCATACACGAGATGCAGTCGGCGGTGACGCGCGACCGGAGCGAGAGCGTGAACTCGCCGTACTCGCCCTCGACGGAGGCGACGCCGCCCCGGCGGAGCGTCACGTCGTCGAGGTCGAGGTCCGCGCCGGCGAACTCCCGGCCGTTCGCGACGAGCGTCACGTCGGCGGTGTCCGCGAGCGCGGCGGCCGTCTCGGGGTCGCCGACGACGGCGACGCGGTCGCCGGCCTCCCGGGAGACGCGCCGCTCCCCGCTCGCCTCACGGACGCCCGCGGCCGTCGCGTTGATGACACGGGCCGTCTTGTCCGTCGCCTCGTCGCGGTCGTGGACCCACGCGCTCCCCTCCCGGTGGTCGACGAACGCGGTGGCGTCCGGGTGGAGCCCCGCCTCGGTCGCCCGCTCGCGGATACGGCTCTTACAGCCGTCGTCCGTGGCGGTCGCGACCACCTGGTCGAGGTCGTACTGGTCGATGACGTGTTCCATCGCGTCGAGGCCGTCCTGACACAGGAGGCTCGAACTGGCGACGACGTCCACGTCGCGCACCCCGTCCCGCGCCCGTTCGAGGTCGATGTCGCACGACCCGCCACAGGAGCACGCAAACGCGCCGATGTTCATACCCGTCGAATCGGCGGGCCCCCCATATCGGTTTCGGGGCCACCGGCCCATCGCGTCCTCCCGAACAGGTCTGGTTAAATGTATTTATGTAATTATTCTTTAAGATGGGGTACAACTTTTTGTGAGTTGGTATCACACCAAAACTAGAACCGTCTACGAAGAACGGTCAGGGAAACCATGGAAACACAATGAGCGCGGAACCGGTCTCACTCGATCTCGACCGACGTTCGTTCATGAAGGCGAGCGCACTGGCGGGCGGGCTGGCCCTCGGCGGGGGGACGGCAGGCCACGCGCTGGCCCAGAGCGACGGCGAGACCGACGGCACCGACGACGAAGGGGAACTGACGAAGACAGTCTGTAACTACTGTGCGGTCGGCTGCGGCTTCCGCGGCGAACGCGAGGGCAACGCGTTCGTCGGCCAGGAGCCGTGGCACGAGAACCCGATAAACAACGGCTCGCTCTGCTCGAAGGGGGCGGGCATCTTCTCGTCCGAACACTCCGAACGCCGGCTGAAGCACCCGCTCCAGAAGGTGGACGGGGAGTGGCGGAAGATCTCGTGGAACGAGGCGTACGACCACATCGCCTCGGAGCTGAACACCATCGTCGAGGAGGACGGCCCCGACGCGACGATGTGGCTCGGCAGCGCCCACCACTCCAACGAGGAGGCGTACGCGTTCCGGAAGTTCGCCTCGATGTTCGGCACCAACAACGTGGACCACCAGGCGCGTATCTGCCACTCCACGACGGTCGCCGGCCTCGCCAACACGTGGGGTTACGGCGCGATGACGAACACCATCAACGACTACCGGAACTTCGACCTCAACGTCATCATCGGGCAGAACCCGGCCGAAGCCCACCCCATCGCGATGCAGCACATCCTGGAGGGCCAGAAGCGCGGCGGGAAGATCGCCTGCGTGGACCCGCGGTTCACCAAGACCGCGGCCCACGCGGACGAGTTCTTCCGCATGCGCCCGGGGACGGACGTGGCCCTCATGATGGGGCTCATCCGCTACCTGCGCGAGCAGGACGAGCTCGACCGCGAGATGCTCGACGAGCGCGTCTTCGCGTGGGAGGACCTCGCCTCCGAGCTGGACCGCTACGACCTCGATACCGTCGCCGACATCACCTGGATGAGCGTCGAGGAGATCCAGCAGCTCGGGGACATGATAATCGAGGCCAAGCCCAGCGTCCAGATCGAGTGGGCGATGGGCGGCACCCAGCACAACAACGGGACGCAGAACATCCGCTCGTACGCGGCGCTGTCGCTCGGTAGCGGCTCCGCGGCGCGCTCGGGCGGCGGCCTGCAGGTCATGCGCGGCCACGCCAACGTCCAGGGGGCGACCGACCTCGCGGTCGCGAGCCACATCCTGCCCGGCTACTACGGCGTCGGCTCGCGCGGCTCGTGGGAGTACTGGGCCGACGTGTGGAACCAGAGCCCGTTCACGAGCGGGTCGACGGACTTCGACACGCTGTACGACCGCTTCTCGACGATGCCCCAGGACGTCTGGACGGAACAGGGCGGGGCCGCCGACGCGAGCGCGATGGACCGCTCGCTCATGTTCCAGAACGGGCTCACGGTCGCCCGCTGGTTCGAGGGAGCGCTCCCGCAGTCCGAGCGGCTCAACGAGACGCCGCTGTACCAGGAGAACGACCTCCGTGCGGCGTTCTTCTGGGGCCACTCCGCGAACTCCATCTCCGAGATGGGGAAGATGCAGCAGGCGATGCAGAACCTCGACCTGCTGGTCGTCGTGGACGTGTTCCCGTCCGTCGCGTCCGTGCTGCCGGACCGCGACGACGGCGTCATCATCCTGCCGGCGTCGAGCCAGTACGAGCACTACCGCTCGCTGACGAACTCGCACCGCTCCATCCAGTGGTCGGAGCCGGTGCGGCCGCCGTCGCACAACTCCCGGCCCGACCTGCGGATCATCCAGGAACTCGCCGCGAAACTCGGCGAGTATGACTACTGGGACGGCCTCGGCGCCCACTTCGACTGGGGCTCCGGCCCGAACATCCACAACGGGAAGTCCACCTACGAGGAGGTCATCCGCGAGATAAACATCGGCCTGCGGACCATCGGCTACATCCAGAGCCCCGAACGGCTCCAACAGCACCTCGACTACGACTACGCGTTCTCGACGGAGACGCTGAAGGCCGAGGAACAGGGCTTGCCGGTGTCCGACGAGTTCTGGGGGCTGCCGTGGCCCTGCTGGGGCGAGGGCCATCCCGGCACGCCCATCATCTGGAACGACGACATGGACCCGCGCAACGGCGGGCAGGACTTCCGCGCACGCTGGGGCACGCAGGCCCCGACCCCGGACGACTGGGACGGCATGAACACGGACAAGCCGTACCCGATGCAGGACACCGTCGACGCGAAGGGCGTCGAGGAGGGGACGAACCTCCTGCGCGACGAACTCGTCCCGGAGAACTGGGAGAGCGACTACCAGGGCGTCATCAACGGCGTCCCGGAGTACCCCGGCTGGAAGACGGTCCTCCCCGAGGACCTCACCAACCCGGACGCGCTCTCGCTCCCCTACCAGTACGCGCTCGACCCGAACGAGTCCGTGTACACGCTGGCGCAGGAACTCGTCAGCCGGGGGATGGAGGAGCACGTGGTCCAGCCCGGCATGAACGTCGAGGAGTCGCTGGAGTGGTGGGAACAGTACGACTACAAACAGCCCGACGCGCCGACGGGGCGCGGCCGGGCGCGGGCGACGGTGTGGAACTTCATCGACACCGTCCCCGTCCACCGCGAACCCATCGAGAGCCCGCGGCCGGACCTGGTGGAGCAGTGGCCCGCGAACGGCCAGCAGAAGAACTTCTACCGGTTCGACCAGAACAACTCGGTCACCCAGGAGGACGCGATGCAGAAGGTGGCCGACCAGGGGCTCAACACCATCATGACCACCGGCCGGCAGGTGGAACACCAGGGCGGCGGCTCGGAGACGCGGTCGAACGAGATGACCGCCGACCTCCAGCCGCACATGTACGCGGAGATAACGCCGGCGACGGCCGAGGACCTCGACGTGGACGGCGGCGACATGCTCATCGTGTCGTCGACGGACCGCGGGTCCATCCTCGTGAAGGCGCGGGTGACGGACCGCCCGAACGACAGCGAGACGTTCCTCCCCTTCCACTGGGGCGGCGTCTTCAAGGGACAGAGCCTGGAGGACCGCTACCCCGAGGGGACGGTCCCGTACGCCATCGGCGACTCCGTGAACGCCATCACGTCGCGCGGCTACGACGTGGAGACGCAGATGCAGGAGACGAAGGTATCGATGGTCCGGCTGGAGCCGGCCACGGAACAGCGCATGGAGGAACTGAACATGGAGGTCATCGACTTCCCGCAGGACCGGGACGGCATCGGTCTCCAGAAGGACTTCGATGTCCGTGACTCCGAGACGGTGCAATAATGTCTACAAACGAACAAAACAGAGAGGTCCTGGGCCAGGGCGTCATGAACGTCGGGGAGGGAGCGCGTATCTTCCCCGACGTGGAAGCGTGCATCGACTGCGGCGGCTGTGTCGTGGCGTGCAAGCGGACGTGGGACGTCGGCCCGCAGGAACAGCGCATCAGCATCTCGACGATGCTGGAGGGACAGGAGGCGGACGAGGGGTTCAACCACCGGAGCTCACAGGCGCTCGCGGAGGGTGCGAGCCCGGGCGAGACGTCCATTCCGATGCAGTGTTACCACTGCGAGAACGCGCCGTGCGTCTCGGTGTGTCCGGTGGACTCGCTGATCAAGAAGGAGAACGGCTTCGTCGAGGTCCGCGACGACCTCTGTATCGGCTGTCAGTACTGCCTCTCCGCGTGTCCGTTCGGGGCGCCGCAGTTCCCCGACTCGAACGACGGCTCGGCACAGGTGTTCGGCACCGGCGGCACGATGGACAAGTGTACGATGTGCGAGGAGCGCCAGCACGTCGGCAAGGGGCCGGCCTGCGCCGAGGAGTGCGCGACCGACGCTATCCTCGTCGGCGACGCGGCCGAGATCGCCGACGAGATGGAGAAGCGCGGCTCCGCGCCGTTCTTCAACGACCAGGCGATGGAGATAATCTTCGGCGAGGAGGCCGGTGAGTTCTCGTGAGCGAACTCCCCGAGACCCGTAGCTACGGCGGCCTGTCCATCCTCGTCTCCGCCGTCGTCGGCGTCGCCGCGGCGCTGGGGAGCATCTGGTGGGCGAGCGGCTTCGGGCCGTTCTACGAGACGCTGTTCCGGGTCGGCCCGACCGTCGCGGGCGGCGGCGTCGGCACGGACTGGGTCGAGGGCAACACCATCGCCGAACTGGACTTCCTCATCGCGCTCATTCACGCGGCCGACGTCCTGATGGGCGTGTTCATCCTGTTCATGGTGTTCCTCCACTGGTCGGCGTTCCGCCGCATCGCGGCGCGGATGCGCCAGCCCGGCGAGCAGGCCGACGCCGGCGACGTGGTCGCCGACGGCGGCGAGGTCGAGGGAGGTGAGGACCGATGACGAGCCTCGACCACGGGAAGTTCACCCGGATGACGACGACGTTCCACGCCCTGCTGGGGCTGGACGTGTTCATCCTCTTCTTCACCGGCTACGGCATCATGTTCAACGACGAGCTGTGGTGGCTCGCCGAGCTGATGGGCGGCACCGCGGGCGTCGCCGCCGTCCACCGCGTGGCCGGCGCGGGCCTCATCGCGCTCATCGTCTTCTGGATCGTGCTCATGGTCATCACCCCGACCGGCCGCTCGAACTTCCGGGAGATACTCCTCACCCGGGAGGACATCGAGGCGATGATACAGGACGTGAAGTTCATGCTGGGGCGCGCCGACGAGCGCCACCCGAACGCCCTGCAGTTCGCGGGCGGGAAGGCCGACGAGGTCCCGCTGCTCACCTACATCGGGAAGGGCGTCGTCTACATCTTCAGCGTCGAGCTGACGCTCCTGTCCATCTCGGGGCTGCTCATCTGGTCGAAGACCGGCGTGATGGAGGTGTACGCCACCCGGACGGCCGCGATGGCGTTCGTCGTCTTCCACGGCCTGCTCGGCGTCATCATGGTGATGGGGATAATGTTCCACATCTTCGAGCACGGCTTCCACCCCGCGTTCTACCCGCTGGAGCCGAAGGCGTTCATCCCCCGGAGCATGATTCCGGAGGACCACTCCGGCAACGGCGAGTGGGGCATCGAGAAGCTCGAACTGTCGCCGTCGTGGCACTGGGTCACGACCGTGATGGGGGTGTTGACCGTCATCGGCATCGTGTCGTTCCTCGTCGGGAGTATCTTCGACGAGGGTATCCGGTGCCGCGCGAACTCGTCATCGGCGGGGGACCGACCTCGCTGCTGATGACCATCGGCATCAACATCGGCGTCTTCGTGCTGTTCGTCGGCATCGTGCTGTCGATGTACGGGAACGTGCTCCGCGTCCGCTGGGAGAAGGAGCTCGCACAGCGCCAGGAGGAGGGCGAAACCGTCGCCGCGGACGGCGGCGAGCCGAGCGACGACTGACTTCCGGTTCTTCCTCCTTCGGTTTTCCTCGCCTCTAGGCCGACAGCAGCTCCGCGCCCTCGGTGGAGAGTTCGACCGTCACGTCCTGTCGGGTCTGCTGTTGTATCTGGTCGATGTTGCGCGTCAGCACCTCGAGGATGTCGCGCGGCTCCGGGTACACGAGCATGTTCCCGTTGTCGTCCTCCATGACGAGCTGGGTGTCCGTGAGCGCGACCTGGTCGTTCTCGATGCGCGCGACGATGGCCGGCAGCGCTTCCGCGCCGCCGGGGTCGCCCTCCTCGACCATGTCGATGTACAGCGATTCGAGGCCGATGAGGTCCTTGTACTCGCGGACCTGCTTCGCACACCGAACCATGTCCTTCGTTATCTCGGTCTTCTGCGGATTGCCGTGCTCGCCGTCGTAACAGTGCTGGCACACCCGGAGTTCGATTCGCATTACCCGGTGTTACCTACCGACCGACTTGACTTGTGGGGTACTGTTTAGTAGTCGCACGGAGAGCATCGGGTATGGCTGGAGCACTCGATATCGTGTATAGCGTGGCGATGCTCGGACTCGCGGTGGCCGGGACCGCGTACGTGTTCTTCGGCACGACCGACCGCACCGGCACGGAGACGACGCTCTCGAACGCGAGTCTCGTCGTCGCGACCGCGCTGTTCCTCGCGGTGATGGTCTGGAGCGTCGTCTGACCGCGCCCCCGCTCTTTTGGCCCGCGGCCGCGTAGCGTACCGCGTGTTCACGAGCGCACTCGCAGTCGTGTACGGAGCCGTAGCGGTCGCCGTCCCGCGGCGCGTCATCCGTCTCGCGGAGCGGCTGGTCCTCGTCGGCTACGAGAACGCCGAGGAACTGGAACCGTCCGAATGGTACGTCAACGCCGTGCGCGCGGAGGGCGCGGTGCTGGCGCTGGCCGGCGTCGTCGGTCTGCTCGCGGAGCGGCGTGGCGAGGAACCGCCCGAGGAGGACGAACCGGAGTAAGTCAGTCGTCGGCGGGCGCGCCTGCGCCCGCGTAACCGACCTCTATCTCGCCCGCGTCGAGTTCGGCCTCGACTTCACGGGCCGCCTGTACCATGTTCTCCATCTTCCCGTAGGCGACCTCCCGGGGGAGGAGCTTCAGCCCGCAGTCGGGGCTGACGGTGAGCCGCTCCGGCGGGACGACCTCGAACCCCTTCCGGATGTTCTCCTTGATCTCCTCGACGGACTCGACCTCCGCGACGTGGGCGTCCGTCACGCCGAGCGCGAGGTCCGGCTCGAAGTCGCCGTCGGCGAACACCTCGATCTGCTCGTAGTCGCCGTTACACAGTTCCACGTCGAACTCGTCGATGGGGAACTCGTTTATCTCCGGGTAGACGCGCGAGTAGTCGCCGTAGCAGACGTGGAGGCCGATACGCACGTCGTCGGGGATGCCGGCGACGATGTGTTCGAGACACTCGCCGACGATGGCGTGGTCGTCCGGCGTCGTGGCGAGCGCCGGCTCGTCGATCTGGATGTAGCGCGCACCGGCCTCGACGAGCTTCTCGACCTCCTCGTTCACGAGGTCCGCGAGGTCGTACGCGAGCTCCTCCTCGTCGTCGTACGCCTCGTTGAACGACCAGTTCGCCAGCGTGTACGGCCCCGTGATGGGCACCTTCACCGAGCGGTCGGCGACGCCGGTCGTGAACTCGAACTCGTCGACGAGCCACGGCTCGTCGTAGGCGACTTCCTCCGTGACCGAGGGCTTGTCGAAGTAGTTGTGGCCCCACACCTTCACGGGGCCGTTGAACTCGTAGCCGTCGATTCGGTGGGCGAAGAACTCCACCATCTCGTTGCGGCGCATCTCGCCGTCCACGACGGCGTCCAGCCCCGCGCGCTCGTGTTCGTTCGTGATGACGCGACACGCGTCGTCGTGCGCCTCGTGGAGGTGTTCCGCCGGGAAGTCGTACTCGTCGCCCTCGTGGACGTCCTCGGCGCGGTTGAGCCACTTCGGCTTGGGGTACGAGCCGACGACGGTCGTCAGCAGGAAGCTGTCGGTCGGGTGGTCCGCGGGCCGGAACTGCTCGCGGTTGTCGCTCATGCTTCCACCTCCTCGAGGTCGGCGGCGGTCGCGAGCGTCTCGGCCTTCGCCTCCGCCTTGTTGACGGGCAGGTAGAACAGCTCCGTGTTCGAGGTGAGGTAGGCCCGCTCGAACGACTGGGCGGGCACCTGCTCCGTGAACCAGTCGAACCGCTCGCGGACGGTCGCCGGCTCCTCGACGAGCGTGTTCTGCCCGTCGACGACGCCGAGCGCCACCGACCCCTTCGTGCCGTACTCCTGGACGTTGTAGACGTTCTGCTCGTGGTCGCTCACGAGGTCGAAGCCGATAGCGTCCACGTCGGCGTCCATCAGGTGCGCGTAGGTCTTCTCCTCCAGCGCGCCGTAGAACGGATGGACGACGACCTCAGCGTCGGTCGCCGCGGCCACCGCGTCGAGGGCCTCGCTCGCGCGCTCGTCCGTGCCGTCGTCCGGTGCGTTCTCGACCAGCGAGGGTTCGAGCAGGAACAGCGTCTCGTGGTCGGGGAACTCGGCGACCTCGCCGGCGAGGAACTCGCCGACCGCCTCCAGCAGGTCGTCGCCGTAGTGCTCGTCCGTGGCGAGGTCCGCGAGGGTGTACGGGCCGGGGAGAACGGCCTGCAGCGAGTCGGTGAGTTCGCTCGCGGCCGCAAGCTCCGCGGCGACGTCGCCGCTCGGCGTCAGGTCCTCGGTGACGACCGGCTCGCGGTAGAAGTTGTTGTTGTCGTAGTAGCGGACGATGCCGCGCGTCTCCACGCCCTCGTGGACGGCGAGCGGGTGCGCGAGCATGTCGTCCCAGCGGCCCTGTCCCTCGGTTATCAGGTCGAGTCCCGCCTCGACCTGCGTCTCCACGAGCTCGGCACGGACGCGGTCGTACGCGTCGGCGAGTTCGCCCGTCTCGTCGCCCGAGACGAGGTCGGACTTCTGGTGGCCCTTCAGGTCCGATAGCTCGACCTTCGCGTCGTCGGGAAGGGGGTACAGCCCCGGTGTCGTCGCGACTAGCTCCGTCATTACTCCCCCGTTCGTCATGCCGTCGCTTAATATTTCCGAAGCAATCTAATGCTTGGTGGTAATCTCAAGCACCGCGAGCCGCTCGAACGGGAACGACTCCTCCGCCGCCGTCTCGGCGGCGAGACCACGCGCGTCGGCGTACGACGCGACGGCCCCGATGTCCGTGAGCGTCGAGACCAGGAGCAGGACGCTCCCGTCGGGCGCGAGCACCCGGGCCACGCCGTCGAGGAACGCCTCGATGACCTCGCGGCCGGTTTCCCCGCCCGTGAGCGCGCGCTCCATCCAGTCGTCGCGCTCTGCGGCCTCGTCGCGCGGCAGGTACGGGGGATTGAACAGCACGCGGTCGAACGCGCCCGCCCGGAAGGGGGCGACGAGGTCCGCCCGGACGACGGGGAGGTCGGCTCCCTCCTCGCGGGCGTTCTCGCGGGCCCGCCGGCAGGCGTGGGGGTTCACGTCGCTCGCGGTCACGGCCGCGCCCGTCTCGGTCGCGACGCGGGCGGCGACGTAGCCGGAGCCCGTGCCGACCTCCAGAACGCGCTCGTCGCGCTTGACGCGCTCGACGGCCGTGTCGGCGAGGAGTTTCGAGTCCTCGGCGGCCCCGTACACCTCCGTCTCCATCCCCCGGCGGGCGGCGAGGTCGTCGCTACCCATCGGCGCCCCCGTCGTCGTCCCCGCTCCCGGTGTCGCCGCCGTCGGTCGCGGGTTCGACGGCCGCCTCGGGCTCCCCGTCCGACCGCTCCTCGCCGTTCGGTTCGTTCCCGTCAGCCGCGACCGCTCGCTCGTCAGCGACGCGGAGTCCGCCGTCCTGCTCGCGCCCGGAGAGGACGCGCTGCGGGAACGGGATGGCGATGCCCTCGCGCTCGAAGGCCGTCTTCACGGACTCCATGACGGCGTTCTGGGCCGCCCACTTCCGCTGTATGGTGGGGTTGTCGATGTAGAAGCGGAGCGTGAGCACGACGGCGCTGTCGCCGAACGACTCGACGACCACGTCCGGCGCGGGCGACTCCTTCAGGTCGTCGAGCCCCCCCATCGCGTCGGCGGCCGTCTCCATCGCCCGGGCCACGTCGGTGTCGTAATCGACGCCCACGTCGACCGTGACGCGCAGGCGATCGTTCTTCGACCGATTGAGCACCGCCCTGCTGGTTATCTCGTCGTTCGGTATCATCACCACCTCGTCGTCGAACGTCCGTATCTCCGTGTTCACGATGGAGACGTCCGTGATGATGCCCTCGTGGTCGCCGATCTCGACCCAGTCGCCGAGCTTGAACGGCCGGGAGAAGAGGAGGACGAAGCCGGCGAGGACGGCGCCGAGGGTTTGGCGCGCCGCGAGACCGAGCACGACACCGAGGACGCTGGCCGACAGCAGCACGTTCCCGACGCCTGCGTCGAACAGCAGGAACGTGAACAGTATCGCGGGCACGAACAGGGCTATCTGGACGACGTGGTGGAGTATCTCGCGCTGGTGGGTCGAGATGGCGTCCCGACGCTCGCCGACGCGGACGAACCGCTTCGTGATGCGCGTGACGGTGTAGGTCACCCCGAGCGCCAGCAGCGCGATGAGCGCGCGCACCCCGGTCGTTGGCCCGGGTCGGACCTCGCCCCACGCCGTCGCGACGGGTCCCCACTGGTTCCAGATGTCGACGAGAACCGCGCCGGCGGCGATGCCGAGCGCCATCCCGACCGCCGACTGGACGGCCTCGGCCGCCTCGTCGGAGAGGCGACCCTTCAGGAGGCCGCCGCAGGCGTACACGATACCCGCGGCGGCGAGGAAGGCCACCACGACGACCGCGGAGGCGGCGAACTGCTCGCCAGGACTGTCGAGCAGGCCGCGGACGCCGATCTGTGCGAGCGTCACGGCTCGCCCACCTCCCACGCCAGCGCGGCGAGTTCGGCGAACTCGGCCGGCGTGACGGTGCCCGCGCGCTTCGACATGAGGTCCTCGTCCGCGGCATCGACCACGGCGTCCGGGTCGCCCAGCCCCGAGATGTGGGCCGTGTTGCGGACGGCGTTACGCATCGTCTTGCGCCGCTGGGTGAAACACGCCGTCACGAAGTCGAGGAAGAACGCCTCGTCCGGCACGGTGTAGTCGGGGTCCCGCGGCGTACACCGGACGACGGCGCTCTCGACGCGGGGCCGCGGGTCGAACGCCGCGGCCGGCACGTCCTCGACGACCTCGACCGCGGCGTAGTGGCCCGCCGTGACGGAGAGGCGGCCGTACTCGTCGGTGCCGGGGTCGGCGGCCATCCGGTCGGCGAACTCCTTTTGAAACATCAACACGAGCGGGCGCTTCTCGGGGAGCAGGCGGAACGCTATCTCCGAGGAGACGCCGTACGGGAGGTTCGAGACGCAGGCGGTAAAGTCGGGCAGGTCCACGTCGAGCGCGTCGCCCTCGACGACCGTGAGCCGGCCGGCATCGACCTCGGCGGCGAACTCCTCGCGGAGGAAGGCGGCCAGTTCGGGGTCGCGCTCCACGACGGTCACCTCGTCGCCGGCGGCGAGCAGGCGGTCGGTCAGCGCCCCGGTGCCGCCGCCGATCTCCAGCAAGTGGCCGCGGTCGGCGTCCTCGGGGAGGTACGACGGGATACGGTCGAGCACCCGGTCGTCCACGAGGAAGTGCTGGTCGAAGTCGGGGTCCCCCCGCTTGGCGCGGCGGATGAGCGCGTCGGGGTCGCGCGAGGCAGTCACTACCCGCCGTTCGGCACGCCCGATGAAAAGCCTTCACGACCCGGGACGGCTACTCGCCCCGGACGAAGATGCGGTACTTCAGGTCGTCCTCGCGGAGTTCCTCGGCGATGCGTTCGGCGAGGACCTCCCGCGGCTTGTGGAGGCCGGAGACGCGCTCCGTCAGCTCCTCGAACGACTCGAACGGCTTCCGCTTGCGCTCGTCGAGGATGTCGTTGCGCAGCTTCTTCCCGATGCCCGGCAGGAGGTTCAGCTGGTGGAGCCGCAGCGTGATGGGCTGGGCGTCGTTGTAGAAGCCGACGAACCGCTCCTCGTCGGCGTCGATGAGCTCCTCGACGGCGTACTCCAGTTCGGAGCGGGCCGCGCCCGGCAGGTCGTCGAAGCCGATACGCCGGGCCGAGGCCACCTCGTCGCGCTCGCCGCGCGGCTCCACGAGCAGGCGGTCGCCGACGAGGACGTGTGCCTCCTCGGTGAGCGTGAGCTCGTACAGGCGGAAGTCCTCGACGCCGAGCGCGTACGCGAGCGGGTCCTTCTGGTACTGCGGCCGCGTGTCGTCGGGCCGCCCGTTGGGTAACGAGTCCAGTACGACGGCCTCGACGCGCTCGTCGCTCCCGGAGTCGGTCATGTCACCGGATAGTACGAGCGCGTATTTAAAATGCGTCGTGGACTCAGGCGTACTTCGCGACGACGTCGAGCACGTCGTCGAGTTCGTCGCCCGACAGCGAGTAGCGCTCCTGCGCGTAGATGGCCCGGAGTTCGTCGCGGTCCGCCGGCAGCAGGTTGGTTATCTTGTAGGCGGTCGCCTCGTCGACCTTCTCCAGTTCCTGAAGCTCCTCGACGAGTGCGACGGCGTCCTCGGCGTCGAACTCGGCGAACCGGTTCGCGTGCTCGATTGCACGCGCCAGTTCGTAGGGCATCTCGCGCTCCTCGTCGAGCGCGCGCTCCTCCTCGATGACGGCGAGGTCCTCCTTCACCTCGGAGACGGTGAGGTACTCCTCGCCGACGATCTCCTTGAAGATCGTCATCTACTCGTTGACCTGACGCCGGAGGTGTGCGGGGTTCGCGATGAGCGACTTCTCCTTCCCGCCGTCCGTGATGCGGACCTTGTACGCGCGGCCCTGCTTGGCCTCGACGGTGCCCGTGTGGCCGGAGAAGCGCGGGTGGAAGCGTCCCTTCGGGACCGACGGGTCGATCTTCAGGTGGACCTTCTCGCCCGGCTCGTACTCCTCGACCGAGCGCTGCGGCGGCGAGGTGCCGCGCTCGCGGGGTTTGTTCTTCAGCTTGTTTCGCGTGCCGTGGAGCGGACCGTTGGAACTCGGCATAGTCGTGTTCCCCCGTTACCCGGTCAGCGTTATAAAACGTGCGTTACGGGGCCGGGCGCGCGCGACCCCGGCGGACGGACAGTGATATACGCCGGGGCGACACAGCCCGGGCATGGACGACGACTCCCGTATCGAGACGCGGGCCATCCACGCCGGCCAGGAGCCGGACCCCGAGACGGGCGCGCTGATGACGCCCATCCACGCGAACTCCACCTACGAACAGGACGCCCCCGGCGCCCACCGGGGCTACGAGTACTCCCGGACGGGCAACCCCACGCGGACGGACCTCGAAGCCAACCTCGCCGCGCTGGAGGGGGGCGCCCACGGCCGCGCCTTCTCCTCGGGGATGGGCGCCATCAACACCGTCCTCAATCTGCTGTCGGCGGGCGACCACGTCGTCACGAGCGACGACGTGTACGGCGGCACCCACCGCATCTTCACGCAGGTGTACGAGGAGTACGACCTCTCCTTCTCGTTCGTGGACACCACGGACCCCGAGGCCGTCGCCGACGCCGTCCGCCCCGAGACGGAACTCGTCTGGGTCGAGACGCCGACGAACCCCCTCATGCGCATCGCCGACATCGGCGCGCTCGCGGAGGTCGCTCACGCCGCCGGCGCGCTGTGTGCGGTGGACAACACGTTCGCCACGCCGTACCTCCAGCGCCCGCTCGAACACGGCGCGGACATCGTCTCCCACTCGCTGACGAAGTACCTCGGGGGCCACTCCGACACCGTCGGCGGCGCGCTCGTGACGGACGACGCCGACCTCGACGAGCGTATCGGCTTCTACCAGAACGCCGTCGGCGCGACGCCCGGCCCGTTCGACTGCTTCCTCGTCCTCCGGGGCACCAAGACGCTCCCCGTGCGCATGGACCGCCACTGTGAGAACGCCCGCCGCCTCGCGGCGTGGCTCCAGGGCCAGTCGTGCGTCGACCGCGTCTACTACCCCGGGCTGGAGTCGCACCCGCAACACGACCTCGCGGCCCGACAGATGGACGACTTCGGCGGGATGCTCTCGTTCGAACTCGACGCCACCCTCGACGAGGCGGGCACGGTCGTCTCCGAGACCGAGGTGTTCACGCTCGCGGAGTCGCTCGGCGGCGTCGAGAGCCTCATCGAACAGCCCGCGGCGATGACCCACGCGGCCATCCCGCCGGAGGAGCGGGAGGCCATCGGCCTCACGGACGGACTCATCCGCGCCTCGGTGGGCGTCGAACACGCGGACGACCTCGAAGCCGACCTACGGCGGGCGTTCGAGGCGGCGGGGCTCTACTGACTATACCGGCGGCTCGCGGACGGAGCGTCGCGGAAAAAGACGGAGACGGCGTTACAGGCGACCCTGCGATTCGACGGCGACGGACTCGACGCCCTCCACGCCGGAGAACGCCTCCTCGACGGCCTCGCTGCCGCCGGCGTCGTCCGGGACGATGACGGTCGGGAGCAGCGCCACGAGCCCGAACGCGACGTCGTCGCGGTCGAAACCGCGGACCTTCGCGCCCTCCGGGAGGGAGGCCTCCAGGCGGTCCTGGAGATCGTCGAGGTCGACCTCGGGGTTCTGCGGCATGACCTTGAGCTTGACGGCGACCTTCCCCATCGTTACGGCCCCGTGAACCCGCAGTCCGGGCACTCGTAGAGGTTGCTCTGCTTGCGGCACTTCGCGCAGCGGAATATCTCGTGCCCGCAGTCGGGACACTTGAACCGGGCGGCGGCCGTCCCGGAGATGTTGATTCCGCAGGAGACGCACTTGCGTGCGCGCTTCTGCTCGGATTCGCTCATACCCGCGTTGCGTGACGGTCGGGTTTAACGCTTTTCAAAAGGGCCGCTAGCCGAGGACGGACCGCATCGCCCCCACGAGTTCCTCCGCGTCCGCGCCCGCGAGGTCGTCCAGCCCGATGCGGAGCCGCTGGCGCGGCCGTCCCACGGAGCCGGTCTGGACCTTCTCCGTCTCCACGAGACCGATCTCCTCCAGCCGGCGCTTCGACTGCGAGAACTTCCCGACGCTCGCGACGCCGAACGACTCGCCCCAGCGGTTGAGTTCGTACGACTGCTCGCCGTGTTTCGCCGCGACGAGAACGAGCAGGTCCACGGGGTCGACCCCGTCGCCCGGGCCGCGGGTGTCCGGCGCGGCGAGCGCCCGCTCGAAGTCGGCGCGGAACGCGTCGCCGAACTTGTCGCTCAACGACGCGAGGAAGTCCGAGCGCGGGTACGAGTCGAGGTCGTACCCCTCGGCGTCGTCCCACCGTGTCGAGAGCGCGTCGGTGTACTCGCTCCGGAGCGTCGTGTCCGCCACCCGCACCGTCACGCTCTTGCAGGGAACCCCCCGCAACACCGGGACGACGCTCTCGTCGGTCACGACCATCGGCTCGGGGAGGGCGGCGGGGTCGACCGTCCGAAGCGCCGCGGCGTCGTCGGCCCGCAGGTCGGCGAACGCCGTCGCCGTCACGAAGTCGCGCGAGGCGGCCTTCGCCGCCCCGTCGGTCGCGAGAAGCCGCGTCTCGTCGGGCCTGTCGCTCCCGTCGAGCGCGTCGAGCGCCCGGACCGCGGCGAACAACACCGTCGCGTCCGTACACGTTACCGTCGCCGCTCCGCCGCCCGCGAGCGCGTCACGGAGCACGGTGGAGAGCTGCCCGGCGGATACTTCCTCTGACACGTCCGAGAGTACTCGAGGAACCGTTTTGACCCTTTCGGGCCGGACCGGGACCGGCTCCGGGAGCATACATTTATACGCGCTGATACGAACTCCGTTTGAATGGGAGAGTACGTCGACCTGCGGTCGGGGGCCGACGGGCTGACGCTCGTCGACCCGGCGATGAACGCGCGGATGTCGCTCGGTCCGGTCGGAACGGAGCCGACGCCGGTTCCCCCCGAGGGGTTCCCGTTCCCGGTCGACAACGCGTGGGAGTTCACGACGGGGGGGTTGGGGACCGCGAGCGCCGGCGTGGTCGTCCGCGACGACGACGGCGAGATCGTGTGCCGGTTGACGGAGTCGGACGGCGAACGGTTCGGTCCCGGACGCCGGTTCGTGGAGCTCTCCGGCTCGATGAAGGTGTACGTCCGGATAGCGGGACCCTTCGAGATACGGACGGAGGTCGACGACGCCAGTATCGTTTTCGACGCGCCGTCGCGAGTCCGCCTCGGCGTGCGTTCCTACCACGAGACTCCGACCGGGACGGTGACGACGACCCCCGACCCCGAGGGACTGGCGTGGGCGGTCTCCCGGTTCGGCGGCGCGATCAAGACGGACTCGCCGGACCGGTCGTACCCGACGCTCAGGGGGCACCCGCCACGCCTACGGATCGGGAACGAACGGTCCGTTCGAGGGACCGCGCCGCGGGCTCGCTCGGAGACGACCGTCGCGGTCGAACCGACGACGGAGGCTGTCATGACGGCCGCGCCGCTCGCGTACTACCTCGGCGCGCCGCTCGTGACGGGTTCCGACCCCCGCGTCGAGGTGCGCGACGCCGTGTTCCCCCTCTCGAACCCAACCGAGAGCCCGGAGCGGCTGCTGAAGCACGTGTTCATGTGTGACGTGGCGGCGCGACAGTACGGTCCCAACGCGGCCGGCGCTGCCGAGGCAGCGGCCGTCGATCCCCTGCTCGACTTCGAGCGGCTCGCGGCGGCTCCGGAGCCGGAACGGTTGGCCGCGTACCTCGGGGTGGATCCCGAGCGGACGATACCACACTGTCCGCGGTGGTCACCCGTCGCGTACGTCCAACCCGACGCCGAGTACGCCGAACGGTTGCCCGACCTCGTGTCCCGCCTCTCGCTCGTCCGGCCCGCGCGGCCGCCGTCGTACGAGGGGACCGAGGCCGCCGCCGTCGCACTGCGGCGGTTCGCCGACCCGCCCGGACCGACCCGGAGCGTCGCGACGGCTGTCGACGACGGAGAGCGGTTCGTCGACGTTCCGACCGCCGACGCCACCGAGACGCTGTGGGTCGGCGACGGGGTTCCGTTGGGGGCGGCGAAGTCGCTCCAACCGTCGGAGGGCGGCAGGACCGCCCGGCTCGACCAGCGCGTGGTCGTCGTCTGCAACGACCCGTCGATGACCGAGGAGGTCGAGGAGGTGCGGCGACGATACCGCGAGCGCGCTGGCCTCGAGTACGACGTCGACGTGTACGGCGAGCAGACGACGACACAACTCGCCGCACGGCTTCGCGAGGAAGCGTCCTTCTTCCACTTCATCGGACACGCGACCGCCGACGGACTCGAGTGTCCGGACGGCCGCCTCGACCCCACGACCCTCGACTCGGTCGGGGTGACGGTGTTCCTCCTGAACGCCTGCCACTCGTACCGGGCCGGTATCGGCCTCGTCGAGAGCGGCGCGCGCGGCGGCGTCGTCACGCTCGGGGACATCAACACCCACGACGCGACCGGGGTCGGAATCGACGTCGCGCGGCTGCTCGGCAACCACTTCCCGCTCGGGCTAGTCGGGGCGCTCCTCCGGCGACGCGGCGGGAACGGGGGACAGTACCTCACCGTCGGCGACGGGACGACCATCGCCGTCGCGGACCGGCAGGGCGTCCCGACGGTCTGCTCGCTCGCGGTGGCCGAGGACGGCCGGTACGTCCTCTCGGCCGACGCCCCACCCGGTGGGTCGGAGCACATCGGGACCGTCGGGAGACTTCGGAACGTGACCGATACGCCCTGTCTCCTCGGCGCGCGGAACACGGAAATCACGCTCGAAGCGGACGCCCTCCTCGACTTCTTCGCCCTGGAGGACGTCCCCGTGTTCGTCGACGGCGACCTCCGGTGGTCCGCCGACATCGAGCGCGCGGACCTGCCCTAGCTCCCGGGGATGATGTCACCCAGCGCCGCGCCGATGGACATCGGGACGAACGCGACGCTCACCGTGCAGACGGCGAGCCACGGCGAGGTCCAGTCGACCCGGCCCCACAGCGTCATCCCGAGCGCCGCGACCAGGAAGGACGCGCCGACGACGCCGGCCAGCCGCCGCGGGACGAGCCCGAACAGCGGCTCGTGGACGCGCACGTCCTGGAAGTCCGCGACGTAGACGATGCCGTAGACGAGAAGCACCGCGGCGACGAGCGTACCGACGAACGCCAGCGGCCGGTCGGCGACGAACGCGCCGACCTCGTTGGTGCCGCCCTCGACGAACATCGGGATGCCGAACAGCAGCGCGCCGAGCGCCGCCTCCGCGAGGTCCGTGCGGTCGAACCCGACGATGACGTTGCCGAGGCCCCGCGGCTGGAGGTCCGCCACCTGTTCCATCAGGTCGTTCACCTGCGCTCGGGCCTCGGGGTCCGCGACCTGCGCCCGCAGGTCCGCGAGGTCGTCGACGATGTCCTCCGGCCTCGCCTCCTCCGTGGAGACGTAGTCGTCGGTCGACACGTCACCGCACCCCCGCGCGGCCGGTCGGGAATCGGCTCATACTCCCCCGGCGGCCGCCCCCGACGTAAGGTTTCGTGCTACTCGGCGCGCCGCACCTTGAACCCGTACCGGGTGACGCCCTCCTGCGTGTAGATGCGCCGCTGTGTCGCCTCCACGCGGTCGCCGACGGCGGCGTCCCCGACGACCATCGCCGGCGCGGTCGCCTCGCCGCCGTCGGGCGCGTCGAACGCGACGATGGCGACGCCGAACGCCCCCGAGCGCGACTGCAGTTCCGCGAACTCCGGGGGCGCGCCGCCCTTTCCTATCTCCGTCTGTGCCTCGACGGTACCGTCGCCGGACAGCGCGACCTCCTCGAACTCGACCAGCGTGTCGCAGCCGCGACAGGCACCCTCCGGCGGGAAGGTGTACGTCCCGCACTCCGGACAGCGCCCGGCGACGAGCCGGTGGCGCTGCGGGAGCGAGCGGTGCCACGTCGGCACGGAGACGTACGCCCCGCCGCCGTCCGGCTCCTCGGCCGTTATCTCTCCGCGCAGGCGGAGGTACTCGGCGTAGCTGACCTCCTCGTCCCCGTCGAGTGCGAGCGAAACCGGCACCTCGCCCTCGGCGGCGAGCAGGAACGCGTCGGCCCCCGCACCGGAGCCCCACGACACGGCGAGCAGCCGTTCCGCGCCCTCCGAGAGTGCCGACGCGAGTCCGAGCGGCACCGAGGCCGCGCCCGTGTCCCCGAGCGTCGAGACGGTGCCGCCCGCGTGGACCGTCCCGTTGTCGAGGCCCATCGCGCCCGCGGCGCGGTAGGGGAGTTTGCCGTCGGGCATCTGTATCGCCGCGGCGTCGAGGTCACCGACCTCGATGTCCTCGACGGCGGCCGCGAGCGGGCGGACGAACGCGTTCCGGTCGTACACGCCCGCGTCGATGCTCCCGACGCGCTCCTCGCCCGTCCGGCGGAACCGCGTCCCCGGATAGGCGTCGGCGTGTTCGACCCGCTCCGTGACCCGGAGCGGCGCCTCGGGACCGACGACGAACGCCGCCGCCCCCGCCCCGGCCGCGTGTTCGCGCGCGTCGTGCGGCTCGCCGCGCGGGCAGTCGGCCACGACGACCAGTCCCCGTTCGGGGCCGGCGTCGAGCGCCGCCGCGAGCGCGCGCGTCCCGGCCCGCGTGCTCCCGGTGAAGACGTGGCGGGTCGCGTCGCTCTCGACCCCGAGCAGGGAGCCGAGCCGGACGGTGAGGTCCTCCTCCGCGAGCGGCGGGGTGGTGGAGGCGAACGCGAGGAAGTCCACTTCCTCCGGGGCGACCTCGGCCGCGTCGAGCGCGCGCGTCGCCGCCTCGTACCCCATCGTCAGCGCGTCCTCGTCGGCGTCGGGGACGGCCTTCGTCTCGACGCCCGGCGCGTCGAACGAGCCCCACGCCTCCTCGAACGCCTCGGCGGTCACGCGGAACCGGGGCGCGTACGCGCCGACGGCGCGGATTCCGACGCTCATCGCGCCACCTCCGCTCCCGTGTCGTTCCTCCCGCTCGCGGGTTCGGTGGCGCTCATCGCGCCACCTCCTCCCGCTCGAACAGGTGGACGACCGCGGCGCCGCCCGAGCCGCCGACGTTGTGTGTCAGCCCGACGCGCGGGTCGTTGAGCTGGCGCTCGCCCGCGTGGCCCGAGAGCTGTTCGAACACCTCGACCACCTGGCCGGCACCGGTCGCGCCGATGGGGTGGCCCTTCGACTTCAGCCCGCCGGAGGTGTTGACCGGGAGGTCGCCGTCGAGGCGGGTCGCGCCCGACTCGACGAACTCGCCCGCCTTCCCCTGCTCGCAGAAGCCGAGGTCCTCGTAGGCGGCGAGTTCGGCGATGGAGAAGCAGTCGTGGACCTCCGCGAAGTCCACGTCGTCGGCGCTCATGCCGGCCATCTCGTAGGCCCCCTCGCCCGCACGCCGCGAGGCCGGGACGTTCGTGTACGTCTCGCGCTGGAACAGGCCGACGCGGTCGGAGGAAGCCCCGACCCCGGCGACGCGGATGGGGTCGTCGGTGAACTCCTCGACCACGTCCTCGCTCACGACGAGGACGGCGGCCGCGCCGTCGCTCGTGGGACAGCAGTGGTACAGCGTGAGCGGGTCCGCGACCGTCGGCGCGTTCACGGCGTCCTCCAGCGTACACTCGAAGCCGAGCTGCGCGTGGGGGTTCTTCGCGCCGTTCTCGTGGCTCTTGACCGCGGCGTGCGAGAGCTGTTCGACCGTCGTGCCGTACTCGCGCATGTGCGCGGAGGCCATCTGCGCGTACACCCCCGAGAAGGTCGTCCCCGAGAGCCGCTCCCACTCCGTCTCGCCGGAGACGCCGAGCCAGTATCGCACCGCGTCGCCGGAGGCGTCGTTCATCACCTCGACGCCGCCCGCGAGGACCACGTCGGCCATCCCGGACTTCACGGCCTGCACGGCCTGTCGGACCGCGTAGCCCGACGCGGCACAGGCGTTCTCGACGCGCGTCGTCGGCACGCCGTGGAGGCCGACGTGTTCGGTCACGGCCGGGCCGGGGAGGCCCAGTTGGCGGCCGCCGACGCCGAGCGTGCCGACGACGGCCTCGTCGATGCGGTCGGGGTCCATCCCGTCCGGCACCGAGTCGAGGGCGTCCTCGTAAGCGGTGGCGAACAGCGAGCGGTACGACTCGTCGGGGAAGGCCCCGTAGTCCGACTGGCCCGCGCCGACGACGTAGGCGTCGGTCACGGCGTCACCTCGTCCATACCGGAGCCACCGCGCCCAGGGGCAAATAACCGTCCGACCCCGGGCGTTCTCGCCGTCGCCGGGACGACACGCCTTTGCCCGCCCGCGGTCGAGGCCGGGTATGCGCGCGGGAGCCATCGTCGCCGGGGGCCGCTCGACGCGGTTCGGCGACGCCGACAAGGCCACGGCCGTCCTCGCCGGCACCCCCATGATACGCCGGGTCGCGGACCGCCTCGTGGGGGTGACGGACGCGCTCGTCGTGAACTGCCGGCCCGACCAGCGCGCCGAGGTGGAGGCCGCCATGGACGGCTACCCGAACCCCGTGACGGTCGCGGAGGACCCCGAGACGGACGAGGGACCGATGGCGGGTATCAGGACGGCGTGTCGCGGCGCCGCGCGGCTGGACGCCGAGTACGCCTTCGTCGCGGCCTGCGACATGCCCTTCCTCGACCCCGCGCTCGCGGACCTGTGTCTCGAACGCGCGGCCGGCCGCGACGCGGCGGTTCCGCGCCCCGACGAGTGGTACGCGACCACCCACGCTGCCTACCGCGCGGGGGCGATGGCCGACGCCTGCGACCGGGCGCTCGCCCGCGGCGACCGGAAGATACTCGCCCCCCTCGACGACCTCGACTGGACCGTCGTCGAGCGGGCGGCCCTCGAAGCGCGCGGCTCGCTCGACTCCTTCGAGAGCGTCGATACCCGCGAGGCGTTCGACCGGGCCGCCGAACGGCTCAGTCGATAACGTCGACGACGCGCGCCTCGTCGAGTTTCGTCAGCGCGACGCGGTCGACGCGCTCGGAGCGCGCGAGCGTCTCGGCCGCTACCTCGCGGGCCGTCGCTTCGAGGGCGTCGTCGTCCACCATGTTCACGACCGCGACGGTCGTCGCGCCCGCGGGCACGTCCTTCATCCCGCCGCGCTCGTGGCCGAGGACGGTCGCCACGTCGCCAGTCGTGACGGTCTCGCCCTCCGGCCGACCGGTGAGGTTCGACACGCGCTCGGGCCGGTGGACCATCCCTTCGTCCAGCGGTTCGCCGACGGCGTGGACGCTGGCGATGGCGAGCACCGTGTCCGTGTTCTTGGGGAGCTGCGGCTCGCGGTCGCCGGGGGCCTTGAACCGCCGCATCCGCGCGCCGTCGGCCTTCACGAGCACCGGCCCGGGAGCCACGTCGCGCAGGGCCGCGACCGTCGCGTTCTCGTAGCCGCCGTGCCGGGAGTCGTCGGCCGCGCCGGGTACCACTTCGAGGGGCCACTCGTCGTTGTCGCGGACGACGCTCGCGGGGTCGTCCGTGACCGCGATGCGCGCGACGTTGTCGGCGAACGCCTTCGGGATGCGGACCGTGGCCGTGACGGTCGCGCGGTCGCAGGCGTCGGCGAGCGCGGCCATCGCGGTCTTCTTGCCGCCCGCGCCGACCGCACAGACGATGCCCTCGGCGGCGAGGGCGTCGGGGAGTTCCATGTCCCGGGGTCGCCGCGGCGCGCAAAGACCGTTACGCCGGGCCCGGGCCGTCGCGCGAGTCGTGTCGCGCGAGGGGTAGACATTAGTCGGGACCGTCCTACGCGCCGGTGTGACGACCCTGGAACCCGACGACATCTACGAGTACACCGGCGTCCTCGACGCCGCGCTCTCGCCCTCGGGCGACCGCGCCGCGTTCGTGGCGACCGAATTCGACCCCGACGAGGACCGGCGACGCAACTCCGTGTTCGTCGTCCCGACCGACGGCTCGCGCGACCCGTACCGACTCACCCGCGCGTCGGACGCCTCCTCGCCCGTGTGGGGCCCCGACGGCGAGAAGCTCGGCTTCCTCGCGGCCCGCGAGACGGACCTCGCGATGACGGTCGGGCCGAACGAGGAGGACGACGAGGAGGAGGAGAACGGCGACGACGGCCCGAAGCCGCAGGTGTGGGTGTTCGACCTCGCGCGCGGCGGCGACGCCCGGCAGGCGACCGACCGCGACGAGGGCGTCCGCGCGTTCGACTTCGGCCCCGAGGGCGAGCGTATCGTCTTCGACGCCCGCGACCCCTCGGACGAGCAGGCCGAGAAGCTCGCGGAGCGACGCGACGACGGCCCCATCGAGATAGAACGGCTGAACCACAAGGCGAACGGCGTCGGCTGGCTCGACGACGTGCCCTCTCACCTGTTCGTCGCGGACCTCGACACGCGGGAGGCGACGCGGCTGGACGACGCCTACGAGTCGGGCGGGATGGCCGCGCTGTCGGGCCTCCAGCCCGCGTGGGGCCCCGACGGCCGCATCGCGTTCGTCGCCAACTACGGGGACGACCCCGAGGACTCGGCCGCCTACGACGTGTACACCATCGACCCGGACGGGTCGAACCGCGAGCGCGTCACCGACGGCGAGCACTTCTGTTCGGGCCCGGCGTGGAGCCCCTCGGGCGACCGGCTCGCGTTCGTCGCGCGGCACCCGCCGATGAACTGGTACCGGCCGGCGGAGGTGTACGTCGCGGACGACGACGGGTTCGCCTCCGTCTCGGGGAACATCGACCGGACCGTCGCGCTCGCGGGCGCGCCGGCGTGGACCGACGACGACACCGTCCTCGCGCCCATCGGCGACGAGGCCCGGACCCGGCTGCTCCGCTGTCACGCGGACGGCTCGCCCGCCGAGCGCGTCTTCGATGCCCAGGGCGACGGCGAGAACCTCGACGCCTTCGACGCGACGCCGGGCGGCGTCGTGGCCGGCCTCTCGACCTCGGACGCGCCGACGGACCTCCACGCCGTCGAGTCGCTCTCCGAAACCCGCCGGCTCACCGACCTCAACGCGGGAATGGTCGAGGCGTACGACCTGCCGGGCCACGAGCGCGTCACCTTCGAGAACGGCGACGGCGAGGAAATCGAGGCCGTCGCGTTCTACCCCGAGGGCTTCGACCCGACCGACCCCGAGCTGCACCCGACTATCGCGCGCATCCACGGCGGGCCGATGTCCTACGACACGCCCGGCTTCGACCTCACGAACGCGGTGTTCGCGAACGCCGGCTACGTCGTCATCTGCGTGAACTACCGGGGGAGCACCTCCTACGGCGGCGACTTCTCCGAGAGCCTCCGGGGGAGCCGCGGCGACCTGGAGAGCGACGACGTGATCTCGGGCGTCGAACACCTCGTGTCCGAGGGGTGGGCCGACCCGGACCGGCTGTTCTGTACGGGCTTCTCGTACGGCGGCATCACGAGCGCGCACATCGCCGTGCGCGAGGAGCCGTTCGCGGCCATCGCGCCCGAGCACGGCATCTACGACTTCTACTCCAACTTCGGCACCGACGACAACCACCTCTGGCACGAGGACGAGTTCGGCCTCCCGTGGGAGAACCTCGACACCTACCGCGACATCTCCTCGCTCACCGACGTGGACGAGGTCGAGACGCCGATGCTCATCACCGCCGGGGAGGAGGACTGGCGCTGTCCGCCGACGCAGGCCGAACAGCTCTACCTGAGCGTGAAGAAGCAGGGCGTGCCCGCGAAGCTCGTCGTATATCAGAGCGAGCACCACAACGTCGGGGACCCCGAGCGGGCCATCCACCGGCTCGAAACCCTCCTCGACTGGTTCGAGACGCACGACCCGACGGTCGAGGACGGCGAGGACGAGGAGGACGGAACCGGGGAGTGACGGCTACGACCTGAGCGCGTCCACGGGGCGCTCGCGGGCGGCCTTCCACGCGGGGTAGAGCCCCGAGACGGCGCTCGTGACGACGCCGAAGAAGAAGCCGGCGAGGTAGTACACCGCCGCGTCCGGCCGAAGCGCCATGGCGGGGTCCGAGAGCGCGAACTGCGCGATGACGGCGCCCGCGCCGACGCTGAGGACGACGCCGGCCAGCCCGCCGATGACGCCCAGCAGGGTCGCCTCGGCCAGCAGTATCTTGATGACGTCGCGCCGCTGGTAGCCGACGGCCCGGAGGACGCCGATCTCCTCGCGCCGCTCGATGGTGGACATCAACATCACGTTCAGGATGGAGACGCCGGCGACGACGAGCGAGATGGAGCCGATGCCGATGAGGAACAGCGACAGCGTGTCGAAAAAGGAGCCGATCTGGTCCGTTATCTGCGAGAACTCGATGATGGAGACGCGCTCCTGGCGGTCGTTGACTGACTCGCGAACCGCCCGCGCCGTGGCGTTCGCCGCCTCCCCCGTCTCGGTCTGGACGACGACCTGCTGGTAGCCGGTCACGTTCACCTGTTCGACGGGGACGACGACGCCCGCGCCGACGTTGAGCGGCGAGAAGCCGCCCTGTTCGGCGAGGACGGCGCGCACCCGGTAGGTCCGGTTCGCCACGGTGATGGAGTCGCCCGCCCGCACGTCGAGGTCGCCGGCGAGCCCGCTCCCGACGAGCGCGCCGCCGCGCAAGGGGTCGGGTATCCTGCCCGACCCGGCCTCGAAGGCGTCCGCCGGGTTCGAGATGCCGTACACCGTGGTCGCGACCGTCGCACCCCCGTAGCTCACGCTCGCGCGGGTCTGCTTGAGCGGGACGACCGCGGCGTCGGCCGCGGCGCGCTCGATGGCGCGCACGTCCCGGTCGGTGAGGCTCGTGACTCCCTCCTCGGCGTTCGGCGTGACGACGAGCTGATTGCCGATGTCGCCGAGGCTCCCCAGCGCCGCGGTCTGGAGGACGGAGCCGAACACGCCCAGCGAGGCGATGGCGACGACGCCGATGACGATGCCGAGGACGGCGAGCGTCGTCCGCGCCGTCGTCCGGGTGAGGTTCCGGCGCGCGATGAGCAGCGTCGGGAACCGCCGGTAGAGGTCCGCGACGCGGCTCACCGGCTCAACTCCCCGTCCACCATCTCGATGGTCCGGTCGGTGTAGTCGGGTAACTGCGGGTCGTGGGTCACGGCGACGACGGCGACGCCCGACTCCGTGATGCGCGTGAACTCGTCGAGGACCTTCCGGCCCGTCTCGCGGTCGAGGTTGCCCGTCGGCTCGTCGGCCAACAGCAGCCGCGGGCCGTTGACGAGCGAGCGGGCGATGGCGACGCGCTGTTTCTGCCCGCCCGACAGCTCGCCCGGCAGGTGGTCGGTCCGCTCGGCGAGCCCCACCCGGGAGAGCAGGTCCGCGGCCCGGTCGCGCGTCGCGGGGTCGCGGTCGAGCAGCGCCGGCACCTCGACGTTCTCCAGCGCGGTGAGCGTCGGGATGAGGTAGAAGTTCTGGAACACGAAGCCGATGGTCCGCTTGCGGGCGGTCGTCCGCTCGGCGTCTGTGAACTCGGCGGTGTCGTCGCCGTCGATGTAGACGGAGCCCTCGGTCGGGTCGTCGAGCAGGCCGAGCATGTTGAGCAGGGTGGACTTGCCGCTGCCGGACGGCCCCATGATGGCGACGAACTCCCCCGGCTCGATGGCGATATCGACGCCCTTCAGCGCCTCCAGGTAGCCGTCGCCGCTCTCGTACCGCTTGACGAGGCCGCGCGCGTCGATGACCGGGCCGTCGTCACTCCCCACGGCTCCGCCACCCCACGACGAGCAGGCCGACGACGAGCAGCGCGAGGACGACGCCCGCGCCGACGACGAGCAGGCCGTTCCCGCCGCCGTCGTTCGTGTTCCCGCTCGGTTCCGCGGGCGCCTCGTACGGCACGCTCGTCGTGTAGGTCCGACGCTCCCCGTCCGCGAGGTAGCTCACTTCGAGCGGTATCTCCGAGACGTTCCCCTCGACGGTCGCGTACACGTCGAAGGAGACGAAGTCCGACGCGGGGACGGTGCCGACGAAGTACTCGCGGTTCGGCGCCGCCGGCTCGACGCCGTCGGCGGGCAGCACGCGCACGATGACGCTGTCCACGCCCCGGAGCCCGACGTTCGCCGCGCTCCCGAGGACGTGGACCCGGTCGCCCTCGCGCTCGGTGTCGAGGCCGGTCAGCTCCACGTCGCCGGGCACGTCCCGGTCCGCGACGACCCGGGTCGAATCGGAGACGCTCCGCGTCTCGCCGGCCAGCCGGTAACTCACGGTCACGTCGACGTCGGCACGGCTCTCCACGTCGGTCACGTCGAGCGCGACCGTCCGGGTCGTGCCGGCGTCGAGCGACCCGACCGCGACGGGGGCGACGCTGCCGTTCGAGGCCGTCGCGCGGACGACGACGTTCTCCAGCGGGGCGTTGCCGAAGTTGCCGACCGTCACGGGGACCGTCGTGTTCCCGCGCTCCGGCGAGCCCGCGTTCACGGTCACGTCCTCGGACAGCGTCTCGAAGTCGAGCGTGCGCGTCACGGTCGTCTCCCGTTCGAGCCCCGTGGTCGTCCGGTACTCGACGGTCACCTCGACCGGGACCGACCCCGGCGAGGCGGCACGGAGGTCGAGGCCGAACGCCCGCTCCTCGCCCGCGCCGAGCCGTGCGGCCCCGACGGTCGCCGGGTCGGTCCGCACGCCGTCGCCCGTCACCTCGACCGAGACGCTCCGGAGTTCCCGCTCGAAGCCGTTCGAGACGGTCACGTTCACCGGCTCCGCGACGCCCGCGGTGAGCGTCTCCTCCACGTCCAGCCGGACGGCCGGGTGGTCGCTCCGCACGGAGAAGGAGACCGGGTACTCCACCCGGGTCTCGTTGCCCGTGGCGTTCTGCCCGACGACGACGACGCGGAGCCGCTTCTGGCCGGCGGCGTCGAAGGTCACGTCGAACGGAACCCGGACGCTCGTCCCCGGCGACAGCGTGCCGAGGTCGGTGATGTTGGTGTATCGGCGCAACTGGTCGCCCTCGGTCGTCCGCAGGGAGACGTAGCTGACGTTGAAGTCCTCGGACGCGGTGGCGTCGTTGCGTATCGTCGGCGCGACGGTCACCGTCTCGCCGACGACCGCGGGTTCGGGCGACACCTCGACGGAGACGACCGAGGGCTTCGGGGCCGAGGAGGTTCCCAGGCCGATGCCGGCGGGGACGACGAGCGCCGCGACCAGCGCGACGACGAGGAGCCGCCTCACAGTACCAGCCCCGAGAGCCGGTAGAGGAACAGCAGGCCGACCGGGACGCCGACGGTCACGAGCGCCTCGCGGAACTCGATGTTCCGGCAGTGCTGCATCGCGAAGGTCCACAGCATCCCGCGCCACAGCAGTACCACGAGCCCAACGACGCCGGAGACGATGAACTCGGGGCGCTGGCGTATCTCGCGGGTGAACTGCTGGACGGCCTGCGGGTCGGTCGCGTCGGGGAACTGCACCGACCCCCACACGAGGAAGCCGACGACGATCCCGACCACCGCGGTGACGATGGCGGGCACGAACCCCCAGCCGGTGAACGCGAGCGTGTCGCGGAAGTCGCCCTCCGCGTCGTAGAGGAACGCGGACAGGCCGTGGAAGACGGCGGCGAACAGTATCCAGACGACGAACGGGCCGACGAACGCGCCGATGAGGGTCGTCGCGATGGTGATGCCGCTGAATCCCTGTGCCTCCGCGGGGAGCGCCGCGGCGACGGCCTCCGCCGCGGGGTACGCGGCGACCGCGCCGAGGAGGGCGACGACGGCGACGACGGCGACGGGACCGCCCAGACCGGGGTCGCCCGCGCGCTCGCGGAAGAACCGGTCGGGGCTGAACAGGATATCTAACATACACCGAAGCCAAGCGACGGGGGGTACTTAAAAATACGTCAAATCGCGTAGCCGCCGCTCGGCGGCCGGCGTCGAAAAACGGGGGCGGGCTAGTGGTCCTCGTCCTCGTACGTCCACGCGGACGCGTCGAGGTCGTAGTCCACGAGCTCGTCCTCGTCGAAGAACAGCTCGATCTCGCGCTCGTTCGCGCCCTCGTCCTCGTGGTCCGAGCCGTGGATGACGTTGTGGCCGAGGTCGAGGCCGAAGTCGCCCCGGATCGTGCCGGGTGCGGACTCGGCGGGGTCGGTCTCGCCCATCATACGGCGGACCTGCCGGGTCGCGTCGGCGCCCTCCCAGACCATCGCGAAGACGGGCCCGGAGGTGATGAACTCGACGAGGCCGTCGAAGAACGGCTTCCCCTCGTGCTCGCCGTAGTGTTCGTGCGCCAGCTCCTCGTCGATGCGCATGAACTTCCCGGCGACGAGCTTCAGGCCGCGGTCCTCGAACCGGGAGACGATCTCGCCGATGAGGCCGCGCTGGACGCCGTCGGGCTTCACCATCACGAACGTCCGCTCGTCGTGGTGGCTCATTCCTCGTCGTCCTCCGTGTCGTCCTCGGACTCGTTCTCCGCGTCGGCCTCGTCGTCCTCGGACTCCTCACCCTCGTCGGCCTCGGCCTCCTCGGCGTCGTCCTCCTCGGGCTCCGTGGCTTCCTCGGCGTCGGTCTCCTCGGACTCGTCGTCCTCGTCGTCCGTCGCTTCGGCCGGCTCCTCCTCGGGCTCCTCGTCCGCCTCGACCTCGGCGGCCGGGCCGCCGCGGTTGCCGCCGGCCTCGGTCCACTCGAGGTCGCGGGCCTCGCGGCCCAGCTCGGAGTTCTTCTCGCACTTCGCGGAGCAGAAGTGGTGTGTGGTGCCGTCGTTCAGCACGAGCATCGTGCCCGTCCCGGGCTCGATGTCCGCGCCACAGAAGTCACATTCGCGTGTTCGGGGCATCACTGACCACCGATGGAGTCCGCCTCGCGGGCGGTTTCGCGCAGCTGGATGACGTCGCCGACCCGGACGGGGCCGAGACAGTTCCGCGTGATGATGCGGCCCTGGTTCTCGCCCTCCTGGATGCGGCACTTCACCTGCATCGCCTCGCCGTGCATCCCGGTCTTGCCGACGACCTCGATGACCTCGGCGGGCGTGGCGTCGTTCGCTTCCTCTTCTGCCGACATGGGTCTACTGGAGCTCCTCGATCTTCGAGGCGATGTCCTCGACGTCCGTGACGGCCTCGCCGGCGTCCGTGATGGCCGCGGCGGCGGAGCCGACCGAGAGGCCGGCCGCGTGGCCGATGTCGTCCTGCGTCTCGACGAAGACGTACGGGACCTCCTTCTCGCCGGCCAGCTCGGGGAGGTGCATCACGACCTCCTCGGGCGACACGTCCTCGGCGACGAAGACGAGCAGGGCGTTGCCTCGCTCGACGGCTTTGGTCGTCTCGTTCGTTCCCTTCTTCACCGTGCCGGTGTCCCGGGCGACCTCGAGCGCGGCGAGCGCGTCGTCTTCGAGGTCTGCGGGCACATCGTAGTCTACGTATACGGGCATATGTGTGGTCACCTCCGACACGTGGGCTCGCGCCCCCCCGCCTTCGACCCGAGCGGGTCTCGCGGCACAGTTCCCCGTACCGCGTGAATCCTGGGCTAGGGGCATCACAACCCCGTGTCGGCTGTACCCCGTCATACCGAGTCCCCACGTAAAAGCGTGTTTGAACGCGTCCGCCCGTGCGACACCCCACCACGGGTCGCTCAGGCGTCGTAGCGGTCGTGGACCGCGAAGAGGTACGCGACGACGAGCGCGCTCACGAGCAGGCCGAGCACGTCGAACGTGAGGAGATCCAACAGCGCCCCGAGTACGTTGACCACGAGCGTCCCGACCCAGCCCCAGTAGGCTATCGTCACCAGCCCGTAGGTGAACACCAGGCCGGCGACGAGCAGCAGCGACAGCCCGGCGGCGAGCGCGACGACGGCGGGGTCGTTCGCGCCCAACAGCCGGCCGACGAGCGGGAGGGCGAACAGGACGCCGATGACGTTCAACCCCGCGAGCAGCCAGATTCCGAGCGGCGGGCTCTTCCCGCCGGCGGACAGCGACGAGTACGACGAGTGCGTCCTGTTCGGACCCCGTGGCATCGTTCGGAGGGAATCGTTGTCCGGGTAAAAGCCTCGTGGCCTTACAGGTCGGCGTACTCGGCGTCGGCCACCTTCACCACCTGCTTGCCGAGGTTGACGCCCTCGAACAGCCCGAGGAAGGCGTCGGGGGCGTTCTCGAACCCCTCGACGACGTTCTCGCGGTAGCGGACCTCGTCCTCGCCGATCCAGCCCGCGAGCCGCGTGATGGCCTCGCGCCACTGCTCGGCGTCGTAGTCGCGCACGAGGACGCCCTCGACGCGGCCCCGGGTCTCGATGAGCTTCGCCAGCTTCCGCGGGCCGGTCGGCACCTCGGTCGCGTTGTACTGGGCTATCTGCCCGCAGACGACGACGCGACACCGGAGGGCGAGGAGGTCCCAGACGGCGTCGGTCACGTCGCCGCCGACGTTGTCGTAGTACACGTCGATGCCGTCGGTCTCCTCGCGGAGCCTGGCGTGTACGTCCTCCGTCTTGTAGTTGATCGCCGCGTCGAATCCCAGGTCGTCGGTGAGCCACTCCAGCTTCTCGTCCGCGCCGGCGATGCCGACCACGCGACAGCCGTTGAGCCGGGCGAGCTGGCCGACGACGCTGCCGACCGCGCCCGCGGCGGCGCTCACGACGACGGTGTCGCCGGGCCGCGGCTCGCCCACGTCGAGCAGGCCGTAGTAGCCCGTGACGCCCGGCATCCCGAGGATTCCGAGCGCCGTCGAGACGGGCGCGAGCGACGGGTCTACCCGCCGGAGGTCGTCGCCGTCGGCCACGGCGTGTTCCGCCCAGTAGAGCCCCTCGCCCTGCACCACGTCGCCCCGCTCGAAGCGCGGGTGGCGCGACTCGACGACCTCGCCGACGACGGCCGCGCGCATCGGGTCGCCCACGTCCCACGGCTCGGCGTAGCTCTCCGCGTCGCGCATCCGCCCGCGCATGTACGGGTCCACGGACTGGTACAGCGTCCGCACCACGACCTCGCGAGGGCCGGGGTCGTCCAGCTCGGCCGTCTCCAGCCGGAAGTTCTCCGCGCTCGGTTCGCCGACGGGTCGCGAGTCGAGGACCCACTGTCGTGTCTCCATGCCCGTCACACAGCCCCGCCCGTCTTCGGTGTTGCCCCCGCGACAGCTCGGACCTACGGGACCGAAAGCGGAATACGGCTCGCCGCCGCCCCAGTGGCATGAACGAGGCCGTCGCCGCTCTCGTCGCCGAGGCCCGCGCGACGAACGAGCGCCGGGCGCTCGTCGTCCACGGGGCGCGCGAGCGGTGCTACGCGGCCGCCCGGCGCGCCCTCGAAGCCGCCGGTATCGAGGGAACGGAGACCACCTGCGTCACGACGGGCGACATCGGCCCCGCCGAACACCTCCCGCCGCGGGCCTCGGGCGACCTGCTCGGGCGCACCCGCGAGGCCGTCGTCGTGGACTCCCACGACGAGACGCGGCCCAACGCCCTCGGACGGGCCGTGGGCGCGGTGGACGGCGGCGGCCTCCTCGTCGTCCTCGCGCCGCCGCTGGACGCGTGGCCCGACCGCCGCGACGACTTCGACGACCGGCTCGCCGTCCCGCCGTTCGACCGCGACGGCGTGACCGGGCGGTTCCGCCGGCGCCTCGTCCGTACGCTGCGCGAGCACCGCGGCGTGGCGATATACGACGCGGACGCCGAGACCTGGGAGGACGACGGGCTCACGGACCCCGCGCCGCGGCTCGCGGCCGGGGCGCCCGCGCTCCCCGACCCCGAGGACCGGGCCTTCCCCCGTGCCGCCTACGAAGCCTGCCTGACCGGCGACCAGCTCGACGCGGTGTGCGCGCTCGAACGGCTCCGCGACCCCGGGGCCGCCGTCGTCGTGGAGGCCGACCGGGGGCGCGGGAAGTCCGCCGCCGCCGGCCTCGCGGCGGGCGCGCTCGCCGCCGAGGGCCGCGACGTGCTCGTGACGGCGCCGCGCTACCGCAACGCCGCCGAGGTGTTCGACCGGGCCGCCGCCCTGCTCCGTGACCTCGACGCCCTCGACTCGCGGCCCGACGACACCCATCCCGTGCGCGCGACCGAGGGGGGGCGCGTCCGCTACGCGACCCCGCCCGCTGCGGTCACGGAGGCGGCGGACGCCGTCGTCGTGGACGAGGCCGCCGCGGTCCCCGTTCGCGTCCTGGAACGCCTCGCCGACGGCGGGACGCCGGTCGCGTTCGCCACGACCGTCCACGGCTACGAGGGCGCCGGCCGGGGCTTCGACGTGCGCTTCCGCGACCGCCTCGCCGAGGGCGACCGAACCGTCACGGAGGCCTCGCTCGCCGAGCCCATCCGGTACGCCGCGGGCGACCCCGTCGAGGTGTGGGCGTTCCGCGCCCTGCTGTTGGACGCCTCGCCGCCCGTGCCCGAACTCGTCGCCGACGCGACGCCCGACACGGTCCGGTACGAGGCGTTCGGCCCCGACGCCCTCGTCGCCGACCCGCACCTCCTCCGGGGAGCGTTCGGCCTGCTCGTCGCCGCGCACTACCGCACGGAGCCGGACGACCTCGCGCGCCTGCTCGACGCGCCGAACATCACCGTCCGCGCGCTCACCCACGACGGGCGCGTCGTCGCCGTCGCCCTGCTCGCGTGGGAGGGCGGCCTGCCCGAGTCCGTCCGCGAGGCGATGTACGACGGCGAAACCGTCCGCGGCAACATGCTCCCGGACGTGCTGACGGCCCAACTGCGCGACCGCGAGGCCGGCGCTCCCCGGGGGCTCCGGGTGGTCCGCATCGCCGTCCACGACGCCGTCCGGTCGCGCGGGCTCGGCTCCGCCCTGCTCGACGCCGTCGCCGCGGAGTTCGGGCCCGACGGGGAGCCCGCCCCGTGGCGGGACGGAGAGACCCCGGACCCGCTGACCGCGCGCCACGAGGCCACGGGCGAGCCGTTCGACTACCTCGGCGTCGGCTTCGGCGCGACCCCGCGCCTGCTCCGGTTCTGGCGGCGCGCGGGCTACCGGACGGTCCACCTCTCCACGACGCGCAACGACGCCTCCGGCGAGCACTCGGCGCTCATGGTCCGCCCGTTCACCGACGCCGGGGAGGCGCTGCTGGCGCGCAACGGCGCGTGGTTCCGCCGGCAGATACCGGCGCTGCTCTCGGACGCGCTGCGCGACTGCGACCCCGGCGTGGTCGTCGGGGCGCTCCGCGCGACGGAGGGCGAGTTCGCGCTCGACCTCGACGACCGGGAGTGGCGCGCCGTCGCGGCGGCCGCCTACGGGAGCGGCTACTTCGGCTCGGCGCCGCGCCCCTTCCGCCGGCTCGTCGCGCGCGGCGTCGCCGACGGCGTGGTCGACGGGGGGACGGCCCAGCTACTCGTCGCCCGCGCGCTGCAGGCCCGGCCGTTCGCCGCGCTCGCCGACGAGTTCGGCTACGTCTCCGAGCGCGCCTGCGTGAAGGGGTTCGTCGCGGCGCTCGACCCGCTCGTCGAGGCCTACGGGGGTGAGGCGGCCCGCGAGGAGGCGGCCCGCTACCGGTGATTCCCGGCATCGACCTCCTCGTCGCCGCCGCCCTCCTGCTGGCCGCCGTCGGCGTCGTCGGCAGCGTCGTCCCCGGCGTGCCGGGCGCGCTCGGGTCGCTCGCGGGACTCGGGTTCTACTGGTACGCGACCGGCTACGCCGACCCGGGCACGCTCGTGTTCGCCGTGTTGCTCCTCACCTGTCTGGTCGCGCTCGCCGCGGACGTGCTCGCCGGGCCGCTCGCGGCGAGGCTCGGCGGCGCGGAGGCCCGCACCAGCGTGCTCGCCGGGGTCGTCGGCTTCGCCCTGTTGTTCGTCGCCGGGCCGCTCGGCGTCGTCGCGGGCATCGCCGGAACGGTGTTCGCCGTCGAGTACCGCCGTCACGGCGACCCCGACCGGGCGTTGCGCGCGGCCGTCGCGACGACGGTCGGCGCGCTCGGCTCCATCGTCGTCCAGCTGCTCGCGACGCTCGCCGTCCTCGGGAGCCTGCTCGTCCTCGTGCTCCTCTAGTCCATCCCGATGGTGCCGGGCCGGAACTCGAAGCGTGCGCCCCCCGACTCGCTCCCCGTCACCGACACCTCCCAGCCGTGGGCCTCGGCGGCGGCCTTCACGATGGCGAGGCCGAACCCGGTTCCGTCCTCGCTCGTCGTGTAGCCGCCGGCGAACACCTCGTCGCGCTCGTCCTCGGGGATACCGGGCCCGTCGTCGGCGACGTAGAAGCCCCCGTCGTCGAGCGCGCCGACCGCGACCGTCACGTCCGCGCTCCCGTGGTCGATGCTGTTGCGGAAGAGGTTCTCCAGCAGGCGCTTCACGCGGGCCTCGCCGCCCGAGAGCGTCGCGTCGTCTCGCACGTCGAGGGTGGCGTCCGGGGCGTCGGTCGTCGCCCACGCCTCCGCGGCGAGGTCGGCGAGCGAGAGGGTCGCGGGGTCGGTGACCCGACCCCCGAGCCGGGCGGTGGCGAGCGCGTCGTCGATTATCTCGTCCATCCGGTCGAGCGCGGCGTCCACCCGGTCGAACGCGTCCTCGCTCCCGTCCTCGCGGGCAACGTCGAGGTAGCCGGTCGCCACGGAGAGGGGGTTCCGGAGGTCGTGGCTCACGACGCTGGCGAAGCGGTCGAGCCGCTCGTTCTCGCGGGCGCGCTCCCGCTGGCTCCGTTCCCGGTCGAGTTCGTAGCCGACCCACCGGGAGAGGAGGCGGACGAAGGTGCGGTCGAAGTCGGAGAACGTCGGCTCCTTCGCCTCGCTATCGCCGAAACAGACCGTCCCGTACGGCGACCCGTCCACGATGACCTTCCCGCCGATGTAGCAGGCCCAGCCCGTCGTCCCGTAGGCCGGGTCGTCGCCGTACCCCTCCGCGGGGGCGTTCTCTATCTCCACGAGGTCGGTGCTCTCGATGGTGCGCCGGCAGTAGGCATCCGAGAGCGGTATCGACCGGGGCAGCCCCCCCGTGTCGCCCGCCGCGACGAGCGTGTCCTGTCGCCCGTCGTGGATGTGGTTCAGCGCCCCCACCTGGACGCCGAGGTGGTTCCGGCCGTACTCCAGCAGCCGCTCGACCTTCTCGCGGAACGGCAGCCCGCTCGCGGACACCTCGTACAGTTCGCCCAGCGCGTCGAGGTCGCGTTCGAGTTCCGCCTCCAGCGTCCGCCGGTCGGTGATGTCGTAGTAGTGCTCGATGCGCCCGCCGGCGTACTCCCCGTCGGTCACCGGCTGGCTCCAGTACTGGAGCCACCGTTCCTCGCGACCCTCGCCGGCGAGCACGTGACACTCGAACTTCTCGATGCCCTCCTCGCCGAGCAGTCGCGCGGCCATCCCCTCGCCGTCCTCGATAGCGGGCGCGAGCGACCCCCGCACGACGTCGGCTTGCTCGCGGCCGACGAGCGCGTCGCGCTCCAGCCCGAAGTAGTCGGCCACGGCGCGGTTCGCCCAGGCGACACGGCCGTCGGCGTCGAGGACGAACGTCCCGACCGGGGACAGTTCGAATACCTCGTCGAGCCCCCGGGGGGCCGAACGGGCCGACACGTCGGTCGGCTCCCCGATGTCGAGCGCGGTCGCCAGCACGTTCGCGATGTTGCGGAGGAACGTCGCGTCCTCCGGCGAGAACGAGCGCAACTCGCGCGTGTGGACCAGCAGGACGCCCCACGGCTTCGTGCCGCGGCCGACCGGCACCCCCGCGCCGCTGACGATGCCCACGTCCCGGAGCGTCTCGTGGCCGGCGAAGCGCCCCTCGTCGGAGAGGTCGCGCAGGAACACCGCCTCGCCGCGCGACCGGATGTAGCCCGCCATCGTCTCCTCCGTCGCCGGGACGCCGTCGTCGTCGTCGGCCGCGGGCTGTTCGACGGCCGACCAGCCGACGTTCGCGCGCGGCACCAGCCGCTCGCCCCCGTCGTCGAGTTCGAGCAGGCTGACGAACGGCGCGTCGAGCGCCTCCGCGACCAACCCGACCGCGCGGTCGTACAGCTCCGGGGCCGGGGGGTTCGTCAGCGCCAGTTCGCCGAGCGTCGCGAGCGCGTGTTGCTGGTCGACCCGGGTCCGCAGCGTCGATTCGGCCCGGCGCTTCGACACCGCGTTGCGCACGCGGTTCGCGAGGACGGTGAACTGCTCCGTCCCCGTCTCCTTCTGGAGGTAGTCGGTGACGCCCGCCGAAATGGCCTCGCTGGCTATCTCCTCCGACCCCTTGCCCGTGAACAGCACGAAGGGGAGGTCGCCGTGTCGCTCCCGCACCTCGCGCAGCAGCGCCAGCCCGTCCGTGCCGGGCATCTCGTAGTCCGAGACGACACAGTCGACCCGCTCTCGGCCGAGTCGCGCGAGGGCCGCCTCGGGGTCCGTCTCGGTGACGACCTCGAAGCCGTCGTCACCCCGGCCCAGATACGTCGCCGAGAGCTCGGCGAAGTCGGGGTCGTCTTCGACGTGGAGGACGCGGAGGGCCTCGGTCATACTCGCCCCTCTCCCCCGCGACGGATATGTGTACCCCGTCGTGTCGGCCGCTTCACACCCGCTCGTCGGACATCGGGAACGTCCGGAGGTCGTCGTACAACACCGGCTCGGGCCGCTCCGTGAACCACCGCACCTCGGCTATCTCCCCCTCACGCGGCCGCGGCTCGCCCGAGTCGTGCCGGCCGTCGAACACCAGGATGGGCGAGACGAGCGCCGGCCGCTCCGGCGCGTGAGCGGGTCCATACGTCGCCGAGTCCGTGCGGCGGAAAAGACCCGTCGCCGACGGTGGGGCGCCTGCGGCCGCCTCGGGCGGTTCGGATAGGCTTAAACGCCGAGCGCGACACGACGGCACATGACCACTTCGAGCGCCCCCGGCAAGGTGTACCTGTTCGGGGAGCACGCCGTCGTCTACGGCGAGCCGGCGGTGCCGTGTGCCGTCTCGCGGCGCGCGCGCGTCACCGTCGAGCGCCGCGACGACGACCGCATCCGCGTGGACGCCGCGGACCTCTCGCTCGACGGCTTCACCGTCACCTACGGCGACGACCCCGGCGACGCGGACGTGGACGTGCCGGGCGACCTCGTGGCCGCGGCGACGGGCTACGTGGACGGCGCGGTGGCGCAGGCGCGCGACGCGGCCGGCGTGGAGGGCGTCGGCTTCGACGTGACCATCGAGTCGGACATCCCCCTCGGCGCGGGACTCGGCTCCTCGGCCGCCGTCGTCGTCGCCGGTATCGACGCCGCGACACGGGAACTCGGCGTCGACCTCTCCGCGGAGGAGCTGGCCGACCGCGCCTACCGCGTCGAACACGAGGTGCAGGAGGGGCAGGCCTCGCGGGCCGACACCTTCTGCTCGGCGATGGGCGGCGCGGTCCGGGTCGAGGGCGACGACTGTGACCGCATCGGGGACGCGCCGGAACTCCCCTTCGTCGTCGGCTACGACGGCGGCGCGGGCAACACGGGCGAACTCGTCGCGGGCGTCCGCGACCTGAAGGAGACGTACGGCTTCGCCGACGACACCGTGGCCGCCATCGGCGACCTCGTGCGACAGGGCGAGCGCGCCCTCCGTGACGGCGACGTGGGCGAACTCGGCGACCTGATGGACTTCAACCACGGCCTGCTCGCGGCGCTCGGCGTCTCGTCGCGCTCGCTGGAGGCGATGGTGTGGGCCGCGCGCGACGCCGGCGCGGCGGGGGCGAAGCTCACGGGCGCCGGCGGCGGCGGCTGTATCGTCGCGCTCGACGACACCGACGCGACGGAACGCGCGCTCGAATACACGCCCGGCTGCGAGTCGGCGTTCCGCGCCGAACTCGACACCGAGGGGGTCCGGCGTGAGTAGCCCCACGGTCCTCAAACTCGGCGGGAGCGTCGTCACGGACAAGGACGCGCCCGAGACGGTGGACGACGAACGATTGGCGGCGCTCGCCGACGCGGTCGCCGGTCACGACGGGCCGCTGGTCGTCGTCCACGGCGGCGGCTCCTTCGGCCACCACCACGCCAGCGCGCACGGCGTCTCGCGCACCGAGGGGTCGGGAGACCCCGCCGCGGCCCGCGGCATCGCCGGCGCGATGGAGGACCTCAACCGCGCCGTCGTCGGGGCGCTCGCCGACGCCGGCGCGCCCGCGGTTCCGGTCCACCCGTTCTCGCTCGCCGCTCGCGACGCGGACGGCGACCTCTCGCTCCCGGCGGGGAGCGTCGCGACGATGCTCGACGAGGGGTTCGTTCCCGTCCTCCACGGCGACGTCGTCGCCCACGCCGGCGAGGGCGTGACGATACTCTCGGGCGACGAACTCGTCGTCGCGCTCGCGGCGTCGCTCGGGGCGGAGCGGGTCGGTCTCTGCTCGGCGGTGCCGGGCGTGCTCGACGCCGACGGCGCGGTCGTCCCGCGCATCGGCGCGTTCGACGAGGTGGCCGACGCGCTCGGCGGGAGCGACTCGACGGACGTGACCGGCGGCATGGCCGCGAAGGTGCGGGAACTGCTCGCGCTCGACGCGCCGGCCTACGTGTTCGACGCCGACGCCGTCGCCGAGTTCCTCGCCGGCGGGGAGCCGGGAACCCGCATCGACTGACCGGCGAGCGGCGGGATTGAAGTCCGGCGCGCGACCACCCGTGCGTATGGTCCCCGAGGCGGTGATACGATGGTGAGTGTCGTCCCGCTCCTCGCCGGCGTACTGTTCCTCGCGGTCGGCGGCTACGGCGTCTATCGCGGCCGACGGATGCGCGCCGAGACCGCGCTGATGGAGGCGACGGAGACGACCGACGCGCTGGCCGTGACGCCCGGCCCCGTGGAACTCGTCGGTCGCGCGGAACCGACGGACGACGGCCCGCTCCCGGCCCCGTTCACCGACGAGGACGCGCTCGCCGCGTGGTGGGAGATAGAGGAGTGGGAGGAGTCGGGCAAACACTCCTCGTGGCGCACGGAGGGGACGGGTACCTACGCGACGGAGTTCGTGCTGGACGACGGCACCGACCGCGTCGTCGTCCGGCCCGACGGCGCGAACCTGGAGTTCGACCCCGACACCGCGTGGGTCCGGGAGATAGGCGTGGACGACCCGCTCCCCGAGCCGGTCGAGCGGTTCCTCGCGATGGACTCGACGCCGGGCGGGCCGCGCGAGGCGTTCATCAAGGCGCTCGACTGGGGCCAGCAGGTCGGCGACCGGAAGTACCGCCAGAAGCTGATTCGGCCGGGCGACGAGGTGTACGTGCTGGGCACGGCGACGCGGGTCGGCGCCGAGGAGTTCGGCGGCAACGACTTCGAGGTGGTCGCCGCCGCGGACGACGGCCACCGCGACGCCGAACGGTTCATCGTCTCGAACCGCTCGGAGGCCGAACTCGTGGACGCGCGCTCGAACGGGACGCTGTACCTCGCCGGCGGCGCACTCCTCGCGCTCGTCGGCGCGGCGCTGCTCGTCGCCGGCCTCGCTCCGGGCCTGCTCGCCGCGCTCTGAGGCGGTTTCGGCCCGCGACGCCCAACCCACGACACTTTTACGGTTGGGGAAGAAAGCGGCAGTTAACCGAGACGCGGTCGCCCCGGGAACGCGGGGGCGGCCGGCTTCGGCGGTCGGACACGGCCGGGCGGGCCCGCGGGGCCTTCCCGACTCCGACGACCGCCACCGCGGCACGCCCTCGGGCGCCAGTCGCCGGTACTCGCCGGTCCTCCACGCGGGGCGACTCTCCTCGGACGACACAACTATGGAAATCGATATCGCGACAATCGGCGGCTACGAGGAAGTCGGCCGGCAGATGACTGCCGTCCGCGCTGGCGACGACGTGGTGGTCTTCGACATGGGGCTGAACCTGTCGAAGGTCCTCATCCACGACAACGTCGAGACCGAGCGGATGCACAGCCTGGACCTCATCGATATGGGGGCCATCCCGGACGACCGGGTCATGAGCGACATCGAGGGCGACGTGCAGGCCATCGTGCCGACGCACGGCCACCTCGACCACATCGGCGCCATTTCGAAGCTCGCACACCGGTACGACGCGCCCATCGTGGCGACGCCGTTCACCATCGAGCTGGTGAAACAGCAGATCGAGGGCGAACAGAAGTTCGGCGTCAACAACGACCTCCAGAAGATGGACGCCGGCGAGACGATGGAGATCGGCGACTCGGGCGAGGTCCAACTGGAGTTCGTCAACGTCACCCACTCCATCATCGACGCCATCAACCCCGTCGTCCACACGCCCGAGGGCGCGGTCGTCTACGGCCTCGACAAGCGGATGGACCACACGCCGGTCATCGGGGACCCCATCGACATGAAGCGGTTCCGCGAGATCGGGCGCGAGGGCAACGGCGTCCTCGCGTACATCGAGGACTGTACGAACGCGGGCCGCAAGGGCCGCACCCCCTCGGAGTCCGTCGCGCGCCGCCACCTGAAGGACGTGATGACCTCCGTGGAGGACTACGACGGCGGTATCGTCGCCACGACGTTCTCCAGCCACATCGCCCGCGTCTCCTCGCTCGTCGAGTTCGCGCGCGACATCGGCCGACAGCCCGTCCTGCTCGGGCGCTCGATGGAGAAGTACTCGGGGACCGCCGAGCGGCTCGGCTTCGTGGACTTCCCCGGCGACGTGGGGATGTACGGCCACCGCAAGAGCGTGGACCGCACGTTCAAGCGCATCATGAACGAGGGGAAGGAGAAGTACCTCCCCATCGTCACGGGCCACCAGGGCGAGCCGCGCGCGATGCTCACCCGGATGGGTCGCGGCGAGACCCCCTACGAGCTGGACGAGGGCGACAAGGTCATCTTCTCGGCGCGGGTCATCCCGGAGCCGACGAACGAGGGCCAGCGCTACCAGTCCGAGAAGCTCCTCGGCATGCAGGGCGCGCGCATCTACGACGACATCCACGTCTCCGGTCACCTGCGCGAGGAGGGCCACTACGAGATGCTCGACGCGCTCGAACCCGAGCACGTCATCCCGGCCCACCAGGACATGAAGGGCTTCGCGCCGTACGTCGACCTCGCGGCGAGCAAGGGGTACCAGCTCGGGCGTGACCTCCACGTGACGCGCAACGGCAACGTCATCAACCTGGTCGAATGAGCGCCGAGGAGCGCGTCCGCGCGGCCGTCCGTGACCGCCGCGAGGAGGTGAACGCGGCCATCGACGAGCAGCTGCCGGTCCAGCGGCCCGAACAGCTGTACGAGGCGTCGCGCTACCTGCTCGACGCCGGGGGGAAGCGGCTCCGCCCCACCGTGCTGTTGCTCGTCGCGGAGGCGCTCACCGACGTGGAACCGTTCGAACACCCCTACCGGGCGTTCCCCGACCTCGGGGACGAGCCGGTGGACGTGATGAGCGCCGCCGTCTCGATAGAGGTCATCCAGTCGTTCACGCTCATCCACGACGACATCATGGACGACGACGACCTCCGGCGCGGGGTTCCCTCCGTCCACCGGGAGTACGACGTGGAGACCGCCATCCTCGCGGGCGACACGCTCTACTCGAAGGCGTTCGAGTTCATGCTCGAAACCGACGCGCCGCCCGAGCGGCAGGTGCGCGCGCTCGACGAGCTCGCGACCACCTGCACCGAGATCTGCGAGGGGCAGGCGTTCGACGTGGGATTCGAGTCGCGCGGCGACGTGACGACCGACGAGTACCTGGAGATGGTCGAACTCAAGACCGCCGTGCTGTACGCCGCGGCCGCCGCGATTCCCGCGGTCCTGCTCGGCGCCGACGACGAGGTCGTCGAGGCGCTCCACGGCTACGGGCTCGACATCGGCTGTGCGTTCCAGATACAGGACGACGTGCTCGACCTGACGACCCCCTCCGAGAAGCTCGGCAAGCAGCGCGGCTCCGACCTCGTCGAGGGGAAGCGGACCGTCATCAGCCTCCACGCCCGCGACAACGGCGTCGACGTGGACGGGCTGGTGGACGTCGACGACCCCGAGGAGGTAACCGAGGAGGCCATCGACGCGGCCGTCGCGGAGCTCCGCGAGAGCGGCTCCATCGACTACGCCCGCGAGATGGCACAGGACCTCGTCGCCTCCGGCAAGCGCCGGCTCGAACACCTCCCCGAGAACGAGGCACGCAGCCTGCTGTGTGACGTGGCGGACTTCCTCATCGAGCGGGAGTACTGACGGGTCAGTTCCCGTTTCCGTTGCCGTTTCCGTTCCCGTTCCCGTTCCCGTTCCCGCCGTTGGGGCTCGCGTTGCTCGTCTCGGCGGGACAGACGATGACGTCCCGACCCCCGGTGTTGTACACCTCCGGCCCCTGCCCCTGCTGGGTGAAGAAGGAGACGAGCACGACCGCGTCCTGGTAGTCGACCTCGTCCGGCGGCGTCCCGTGGTTGAAGTCGAACAGGAACACCGCCTGGTTGTCCGCGAGGTCGATGTACCCCGAGTCGTTGATGAACGGCTCGGCGTACGCCGCGGCGGACTGCTGGTCGTTCCCCGGCTCGTAGTTCGGCACCGTGTCGCCGTCCCGGAGGACGATGAGGTACTCCTCGTTCTCCGTCGCGCTCGTGGTGCGCCAGTCGCCGTAGTCGCCCGGCCCGGTCTTGCCGCGGGCGACCACGGTGAGCGTCGTCCCCGCGGACTGCCGGGAGACGCCGTACGCGCCCACCTGGGTCGTCGAGTCGCCCACCATCTCCCACGCGTGGACCTCGGAACCGTTCACCCGGACGGAGACGTTCACCGGCGCGTCGTACGTCGGACTCGACCAGCCGGTGCCGAGGAACTTCACGTTCGCCGTGAACTCCGCCGTCGTCCTGACCGTGTCGCCCTCGATGAGGAACTGGCCGCGCTCGACCGGGACGCGCCGCTCGCTGATGGTGAACGAGTTCCGGTCGCCCCCGTCGTAGACGAGCGACACCTCCGCGCTCTCCCCGCCGCCGGCACAGACGGTCGACTCGTCGAGGGTCAGGCCGAGCTTCTCGCCGGCCGACCACGAGCCGTCGTTGAGCGCCGCGGCGCTCCCCGAGTCGAGGTCGTACGTCGCCGTCGCGTCGCCGCTGCGGACGGTGACGCGAAGCGTGTCCGCGGGCACCGACTGCCCCGACTGGTGGACGAACTGGAGGCGGTGGTCCGTCTCGTTGCCCTCCAGGCGCACCTGTATCGACTCCTCGCTGGCGAGGGCCGGGGCCGGCGCGACGAGGCGGTCGGACAGGCCGAGGAACAGCGTGGCCGACACCGCCGCGAGCGCGACCACGATGACGAGCATGAGCGTGACGCCGATGACCGGCGATATCCCCCGTTCGTCGCGTCCCCCTCCCATACACCCCCCTTCTACGATGCCCCTTAATTCCCTATCGGCGCTTCTCAGGCGACGAAAACGCCCCGCGACCGCGGCGAATCCACGCCCTTTTCGCCCCCGGCGGTCCATCCCCGGGTAATGGACGACGACCTCCGCGAGCGGGTCGAACGCGAGGCCGAGCGGGCCGCGCTGTTCAACGGGCTCAAACACGACAGCGACGCACAGGTAGGGGCGATCATGGGGCCGCTCATGGGCGAGAACCCCGACTTCCGGCCCCACGGCGACGAGATCCCGGGCGTCGTCGCGCCCGTCATCGAGCGCGTGAACGGGCTCGACGCCGACGCGAAGCGCGAACGCCTCGCCGAACTCGACCCCGGGGCCGTCGAGGAACTCGACGCGGAGGACGAGGGCGACGACCGCGACCTGCCGGACCTCCCGAACGCCGACGAGTACGACGAGATACGGATGCGGGCCGCGCCGAACCCGAACGGCCCGTGGCACATCGGCCACGCGCGGATGCCCGCCGTCATCGGCACCTACGCCGACCGCTACGACGGCGCCTTCATCGTCCGGTTCGACGACACCGACCCCGAGACGAAGCGTCCGGACCTCGACGCCTACGACGCCATCCTCTCCGACATCGAGTACCTCGGCTTCGAGCCGGACGAGGTCATCACGGCGAGCGACCGCGTCGAGACGTACTACGAGCACGCCCGCGACCTCATCGACGAGGGGGGTGCCTACACCTGCTCGTGTTCGGGCGAGGCGTTCTCCGAGCTCAAGAACGCCGGCGAGGCGTGTCCCCATCGCGACAAGGACGCCGAGACCGTCCGCGAGGAGTTCGCGGCGATGGTCGACGGCGAGTACGGCTCGGGCGAGATGGTGCTCCGCGTGCGCACCGACATCGACCACAAGAACCCGGCGCTGCGCGACTTCGTCGCGTTCCGGATGGTCGATACCCCGCACCCGCGCGAGGAAGCGGCCGACTACCGCTGCTGGCCGATGCTCGACTTCCAGTCCGGCATCGACGACCACCTCACGGGCGTCACCCACATCATCCGCGGCATCGACCTGCAGGACTCCGCGAAGCGCCAGCGGTTCGTCTACGACTACTTCGGGTGGGAGTACCCCGAGGTCGTCCACTGGGGCCACGTCCAGGTGGACGAGTACGACGTGAAGATGTCCACCTCGACGCTGAAGGAGAAGATCGCGGCCGGCGAGTACGACGGCTGGGACGACCCCCGCGTGCCGAGCATCAAGTCGCTCCGGCGGCGCGGTATCCGCGGCGAGGCGCTCGTCGCGGCGATGGTCGAACTCGGCACCTCCACCTCCGACGTGGACCTCCCGATGTCGAACGTGTACGCGCACAACCGCGAACTCGTGGACGACGACACGGACCGCGCCTTCGCGGTCCGCGAGGGCGTCCGCTACGACATCGCGGGCGGTCCGGACGCGGCGACCCCGCCGCTCCACCCCGACCACCCGGACCGCGGCGAGCGTGAGATTCCCGTCGGCGACGCCGTCCTGCTCGAACCGGAGGACGTCCCCGAACCGGGCGAGCGCGTCTGGCTCAAGGGGTTCGGCCCGTTCGGCCGCGAGGGCGACACGCTCGTCTACACCGACGAGTCCATCGAGGTCGTCCGCGAGAAGGGCGTCCCGGTCGTCCACTGGGTCCCCGTCGAGGGCTCCGTCTCGGTGCGCCTGCGCACGACCGACGGCGACGTGCCCTGCTTCGCCGAGCCCGGCATCGCCGACTACGACCCCGACGACCTGCTCCAGTTCGAACGGGTCGGCTTCGTCCGGGTGGACGACCACACCGAGCGCGAGACGGTCTGTTACTTCGCGCACCCGTAGCCGGGCGGCCGGTAACTGTTCTTAAGTAAGCGCCGCCGGTAGCTCGCGTATGGCTATCGACCCCAACTTCGAGGAGTCGCGCGAGGTCGTCGAGGAGCACGAGGGCCACCGGGTGTGGGGACCCGTCGAGGAGCCGGAGACCCTCGGTATCCACGGCACCCACGTCGCCGTGGACTTCGACATCTGTCTGGAGGACGGCGCGTGTCTGGAGGACTGCCCGGTGGACGTGTTCGAGTGGGTGGAGACCCCGGGCCACCCCGAGTCCGAGCGGAAGGCGGACCCCGCGAACGAGTCGCAGTGTATCGACTGCATGCTCTGTGTCGACGTCTGCCCGGTGGACGCCATCGACGTGGACCCGGGGCGCGAGAACCGCATCTGATTCGCCGCGCGCACAACGGCTAAACCCCCGGAGCCGAACGGGGTGGTATGTCGGTCCAGGCCGCCCGCCGCCACGTCGACCGGGTGCTCTCCGAACTCGCCGCCGAACACGGCCGCGTCGAGGTCGTGCGCGAACCCGTCGAGGTCTCGGCGACCGCGTACGAGAGCCTCCGTGGCCGCGCCGCCGCCTTCGACGGCTGCGGCGGCGCGGGCGCGTGGGTCCTCGACCCCGAGGGCCGGGTGCTGCTGGTCGACAGCGACGAGGGGTGGGCGGAGCCGGCCGCCGCGCGCCGGCCCGAGGCGGACTTCCGCGACTGTGCGGGCGCCGCCGTCCGCGACCTGACGGGGGTCGACCCCGTCTTCGGCGGCCTCTCGCACGTCCACGTCCGGTACGTCGCCGACCCCTTCGACCGCGACCCCGTCCCCCAGCCGTTCGTCGTCTTCGCGGCGCGCGCCGAGGGGGAACCGAACGACGGGGCGGCGTGGCACGCGTCGCTCCCCGACGACCTGCTGTACGACTACCTGACGGAGCTGCCGCTGGACGGCTGAGCGGAAGGGAGAAAGTCGTCGCGGCTCAGAGGTCGGTCTCGAAGTCCTCCAGCGCGTAGCCGGGCTCCGCGCCGCGGCGGTCGAGCGTCTCGTTGGCGAGCAGCCAGTAGACGACCGACAGGGCCTTGCGACCCTTGTTGTTCGTGGGGACCACGAGGTCCACGTTCGACGTGGTGTTGTTGGAGTCGCACATCGCGATGACCGGGATGCCGACGGTGATGGCCTCCTTGACGGCCTGCGAGTCGCCGATGGGGTCGGTCACCACGACCACGTCCGGCTCGATGTAGCCGTCGTAGTCCGGGTTCGTCAGCGTCCCCGGGATGAAGCGCCCGGTGCGGGCGCGCGCGCCGACGGCGTCGGCGAACTTCTCGGCCGGGAAACGGCCGTACTGGCGCGAACTGGCCACGAGGATCTGCTCGGGGTCGTAGTTCGCGAGGAACGACGCCGCCGTGCGGATTCGGTCGTCCGTCCGCGAGACGTCCAGCACGTAGAGCCCGTCCGTCCGGACGCGGTGGATGAACCGCTCCATGGACTTCGTCTTCTGCTGGGTCCCGATGTGGACGCCGGCCGCGAGGTAGTCCTCCACGGGGATGAGGAGGTCCGCCTCGTCGTCGGGCATGACGTCCTCGTCGAGCACCGCGGGCTCCTCGGTCTCTTCTTCGGCCTCGGCCCCGGCGGCCTCGGCGGTCTCTTCGTCGGTGTCATCGGTCTCGGCGACCGGCTCCGGGTCGTCGGCGGGCTCCGCACCGGCTTCGCCGGTCGGCTCCTCGTCGATGTCGGATTCGGCCGCTTCGAGACCTTCGTCGTTGTCGCTCATGCGTTTGCCTCGATTCGGATGAGTTCGTTCAGCTTTGCCGTGCGCTCGCCGCCGACCGCGCCCGTCTTGATGAACGGGGCGTCGGTCGCGACGGCGAGGTGTGCGATGGTCGTGTCCTCCGTCTCGCCGCTGCGGTGGGAGACGACCGGGTCGTAGCCGTTCGCCCGCGCCAGTTCGATGGCGTCGAACGTGTCCGAGAGGGTACCGATCTGGTTCGGCTTCACGAGTATCGAGTTGGCCGCCCCGACCTCGATGCCCTCGCGCAGACGCGTCGTGTTCGTGACGAACAGGTCGTCGCCGCAGACGAGGGTTCGCGAGCCGACCCGGTCGGTCAGCGCCGCGAAGCCCTCGTAGTCGTCCTCGTCGAGCGGGTCCTCGACGTACGCGAGGTCGTAGTCCTCGACCAGCCCCGCGATGTAGTCGATCTGCTCGTCGGTCGTCCGCTCCGTGTCGGCGTAGACGTAGCGCTCGCCGTCGTACAGCTCGGCGGCGGCCACGTCCAGGCCCATGCGGATGTCGAACCCGACCTCGTCCTCGACGCGGTCGATGGCCTTCGCGACGATCGCGAACGCCTCCTCGTCGGCGACGGCGGGGGCCCACGCCCCCTCGTCACCCTTCGCCGCGGGGATGTCGCGTTCCGCCAGCAGGTCCGCGACCGCCGCGTGGACCGCCGCGTTCGCGAACACCGCGTCCGCGACGCTCGGCGCGCCCACGGGGGCGGCGAGGAACTCCTGGATGTCGGTCGCGTCCGCGGCGTGTTCGCCCCCGCCCACCACGTTGCCGAGCGGGGTCGGGAACGAGTCGCCGCGGAAGGCGCCACCGAGGTGCTGGTACAGCGGCGCGCCGAGCATGTCGGCGCCCGCCTTCGCCGCCGCCATCGAGACGGCGACCGCGGAGTTGGCCCCTATCGCGGAGAAGTCGGGCGTGCCGTCCGCGCCGCGCAGCGCGGCGTCGACGCCGCGCTGGTCGCCCGCGTACACCTGCCCCTCGATCCGGGGCACGGCGCGCTCGCGGGCCGCGGCGATAGCCTCCTCCGCGGGCAGCTCGATGGCCTCGTACTCGCCGGTCGACGCCCCGGAGGGCGCCGCGGCGCGGCCGAAGCCGCCCGACTCCGTCGTGACTTCCGCCTCGACGGTCGGGTTGCCGCGCGAGTCGAGCACGCGGCGGAGTCGCACCTCGGTGACGAGCGTCACGCCTCCTCACCCCGACGGACGGTGAACGGAAGGACGCCGGCGTCGTACTCCTCGGCCGCGATGAGGATGGGTTCCGTCTGGGTCGTATCGACCAGGACGGGGGCGCCGTAGCTCACCTGCAGGGCGCGAGCCCCGAGGATGCGCGCCTTCTCGTATCGGTTGTCCGTCTTCATTGGTAGGGGGCGACGATGTCGACGAGGTCCTTGTGGGAGACGAGCATGCGCCGACAGCAGGCGCGCTCGACGCCGAGCTCGTCGAGAACCTGTTTGGGGTTCTCGTCGTCCTCGCGCGTGCGAGCCTTGAACTCCTCCCAGTGCTCGCCGACGACCTTACCGCACGTGAAACACCGGACCGGTACCATCATGCGTGAATCACCTCAGCGGTAGGACTTCTGGTAGCGGGCCCGAGCGCCGGGGCCGCCCCACTTCTTCGGTTCGGACTGGCGCACGTCGTTGACCAGCAGCGAGCGGTCGAACGCCATGAAGGCGTCGCGCAGTTCGGCATCGTTGCTGTGCTGGACGAGGCCGCGCGCAATAGCCGTTCGGGCGGCGTCCGCCTGTCCGGCGTAGCCGCCGCCGTTGATGGTCACGTCGACGTCGACGCCGTCGCGGAGGTCGTCCTCGGCGATGCGGAACGGTTCGAGCATCTTCAGCTGCGCCTGTTCGGGCTCGACGAGCTCGACGGGCTGGCTGTTGATGCGGACCTTGCCGGTGCCCTCGCGCACGGTGGCGCGCGCGACGGCCGTCTTCTTCTTGCCGGAGGTGTTCGTTACCATGTGACGTTAGCACCCAGCTGCTCGGAGACCTCGCCGAGCGTGGTGAATTTGATGTTCGACAGCCGGTCGAGGGAGGTGCCGTCGAGCACCTCGCCCTCGTCCTCGTACGGGTTACCCACGTAGATGCGGACGTTCTCGAACGCCTCGCGCCCCTCCGTGGTCTTGTACGGAACCATGCCGCGGACGGCCCGCTTGAACAGGCGGTCCGGGCGCTTCGGGTAGTAGGGGCCGCGGTCGGAGCCGACGTCGACGCGCTTGCGGTACACGTCCATCGTGGCCTCCTCGTTGCCGGTGATGACGGCGCCCTCGGCGTTGACGACGGCGACCGTCTCGCCGTCGAGCGCGCGCTGTGCGACGTTCGACGCGACGCGACCGACGATGCAGTCGCGGGCGTCGACGACGATGTCGGCGTCGAACTCGGCGGCGTTCATCGGATCACCCGCACGTTCGTCCCCTCGGGGTTGTTCTCCAGCGCTTCCTCCAGTTTCACTGCCTCACCGACTGCCTCGATCTTCGTCCGGGCGGAGCCGGAGAAGTCGACGGCGGCCACCGTCACGCCCTTGCGGAGCGCGCCGGAACCGAGCACCTTGCCCGGCACGAGGACGGTCTCGTCCTCGCGGGCGTACCGTTCGATACGACCGAGGTTGACCTCCGCGTGGGTCGTCCGGGGCTTCTCCAGCCGCTCGGCGATGTCGGCCCACACGTCGCCGCCGCCGTTGCGGGCGGCGGACTTGAGGTCGGCGATGAGACTGTTGAGTCTCGGGTTCGTCTTACTCATCGGTATCACTCTCGTTTCCAGTCCAGGGAGAGAATGGATGCAGGGAGCAGGATTTGAACCTGCGGACGTCTACACGACAGCGCCCTGAACGCTGCGCCGTTGGCCTGACTTGGCTATCCCTGCTCGCGAATCGGTGTACCGCGCGCCCGCTTGTAACCCCTTCGGTGTGCCTCCCGGCGGTGCCGCCGACGGAGCCGGCGGCGACGGTGGTCCCGTCGCGGGCTGGCACGTGGGTGTGGGCGCGCGTGTTCATGTTACAGTTGGACCGCGTCCTCGAGGTCGTCCGCGCGGTCGTGGATGGACTCGGTCGCCGCGAGTACGAGGTCCTCGACGGACATCGAGCCGTCCGTCTCCACGCTGAAGACGAAGGCGTTGGGCACGTCGTGGACCTCGACCTCCTTCCCCTCGTAGCGGTTCGTGAGGTCGTTGCCGAACTCGGCGGCGGGGATCAGCTCCCCGTCCTCCTCGATGACGCCGCGGATGACGTGCGGCTCGGCCTGCTCGAACTCCTCGCTGTCGCCGACGACCTCTACCCGCTGGAGGTGCCGGTAGCCGACCGCCACGCCGCCCTGATGCTTGGCGTGGCTCTTGCCGGTGTCGAGCACCGCGTCGGCCTCGATCTCGAGCCGCTGTCCCTCCTTCAGGTCGATGATGGGGACGTTCTCCTCGGCCGGCGAGACGAGGTCGTCGGCGGAGGCGAGGTCGCCCGAGTAGGCCGTGTCCGGCCCCTCGACGTCGAGCGCGAGGGTGACGGTGTCGCCCGCCTCGAACTCGCCCGGCGGCGTCGTCAGCGGTATCAGCCCCAGTCGGAGGCCGATCTGCTCGTCGAACATCACCGACGAGTTCTCCACGACACGCACCTCGTCGATGGAGAGCGTCGGGACGTCCGCGAGCATCGCGCGACGGATGCCGTTGGCGAACGCCGGGGAGACGCCGCGGACCAGGAACGTCGCGTCCCGGTCGCCGCGTTCGATGAACTCCACCTCGTAGTCCTCGCTCATCTCAGAACCCGGAGTTCTTCGGCGCCCGCGTGCCGTCGTGCGGGATGGGGGTCACGTCCTCGATACGGCCGATCTCCAGTCCGGCGCGCGCCAGCGCGCGGATGGTCGCCTGCGCGCCGGGCCCGGGGGACTTGTTGAGGTTCCCGCCGGGGCCGCGGACGCGGACGTGGAGGCCGCTGATGCCGGCGGCCTTGATCTCCTCGGCGACGGCCTCCGCCATCTGCATGGCGGCGTACGGCGACGCCTCGTCGCGGTTCTGCTTCACGACCGTGCCGCCGGAGGACTTCACGATTGTCTCCGCGCCGGTCAGGTCCGTTACCGTGATTATCGTGTTGTTGAAGGAGGCGTACACGTGCGCGACGCCCCACTTGTCGTCGTTCGAGCTCATTCCTGGTCACCTCCCGCACGCTCCGGGTGCAGGTCGTCCGCGAGCGGACTCCGCTCCTCGTAGTCGAGGCCGTCCTCCTCGGACACGTCCAGCTTCATCGACGGGGTGCCCACGCGGGCGCCGTCGAGGGTGATGTGCCCGTGGATGATGAACTGGCGCGCCTGCTTGGGCGTGTTCGCCAGCCCCTGCCGGTAGACGACGGTCTGGAGGCGCCGTTCGAGGACGTCCGTCACGTCGAGCGACAGGATGTCGTCGAGGCTCTCCTCGTCGTCGAGGACGCCGATGCGCTTGAGCCGCGCGAGGAACTCCTCGCCGGCCTCGGCCGCGGCGTCCGCGTCGCCCTGCGCCTCGCCGAGCAGTCGGCGGGCCTCGCGGCGGTAGCCGCGCAGTTCGGACTGTGCGCGCCACAGCTCCTCCTTGTTCTTGAGACCGTAGTTCTCGAGCAGCCGCGCCTCGTCGCTGATGCGCTCGCCCTGGAACGGGTGGTTCGGGGTCTCGTAGAACTTGGTGTTGCTTCCGAGGGGCATTACTCGTCACCCTCCGCTTCCTCGGCCTGCTGTTCCTTGATGGCCTCGACGTTGACGCCGATGGTGCCCTCGGAGCGACCCGTGGACTTCGTCCGCTGGCCGCGGACCTTCTGGCCGCGCTTGTGGCGGGTGCCCTTGTACGAGTCGATCATCTTCATCCGGTTGATGTCCCGGCGTCGGGTCATCTCCAGGTCGTTGCCGGTCTCGTGGGTGGACTCGCCCGTGAAGTAGGCGTTCTGGTGGTTGACCATCCACTCGGGGACCTCGTCGGCGAAGCCCTCGACGAGGCCGACGATCTCGTCGATCTCGTCCTCCTCGAGCTTCCCGAAGACGGCCCGGCGGTCGATGCCGGCCTTCTCCGCGATGATGCGGGCGGTTCGTTTGCCGATTCCGTTCATCTCGCTCAACGACCGTTCGACGGACTTCGTGCCGTCGAGGTCGGTCTGGCCGATGCGGACGAAGTATCGGATGTCCTCCTCCTCGTCCTCGGCCTCGTTCTCTGGTTCTTCCGCGCTCATGTTTGGCTATGGGGTGGGGTGTGAGCGTTGCGGCGGGGATTCGAACCCCGGGGGCATGACGCCACTGAGTTAGCAACCCAGCGCCTTGGGCCACTTGGCTACCGCAACACGCGTCTGTGTATCTTCGCCCTCTCGGACTCGGGGCCGGAGCCCCTGCATCGAGTGCGGTTGAAGAAACTCGACTCCGCTACTTAAGGGTCACGAAGCGAGCGGGGCCGTGCGACGCCGCGACACGGCTACTCGCCTGCGAGGAAGGTCACGCCCGAACAGCGGGGACACTCCACGGCGTCGGCCGTCTCGACGGTGAGCGGCTCCGTGACGCCGAAGCCGACCAGTCGCTCCGCGGGCTCGGCCAGCTGTCGGCCGCACAGCGGGCACTCCACGGCGCCCTCGCGGACGGCCTCGCGGGCGACGGCGTTGCGCTCGTCGTCGGTCACGTCAGTCGCGCGCGAGCGTGCCCCGCTCCTTGATCTCGAGGATGTTCCGGACGTTCCGGTAGACGTCCTCGGGCGTCGTCTCCTCGTCGGGGTCGTAGAGGTCGGAGACGCGGTACAGCATCGCCGCCAGCTGTTCGGACTCCGAGGAATCGCCCCGCACGTCCTCAGCGACCTCGCGCAGCAGGGCCGTCCGCTCCGGGTCCCTCCCCGTCATCGCCCCCGCGAGGTGCGCTGCCGGTGGAGGATACCCTGCATGTTCGCCGTCGAGCGGGCGAACGACCGGAACGCCTCCCCGGTGTCGCTGTCGTCGTCGAGCACGACGGGCTTGCCCGTGTCGCCGCCCTCGCGCACGTCGGGGTCGAGGGGCAGTTCCCCGAGGAAGGGAAGGTCGTTCTCCTCGGCGAACCGCTCGCCGCCGCCCGCGCCGAAGATGTCGTGGACGCTCCCGCAGTCGGGACAGCGGAAGCCGGACATGTTCTCCACGATGCCGAGGACGGGCGTGTCGTGCTTCCCGAACATCCGAAGCCCCTTGCGGGCGTCGTCGAGCGCCACCTCCTGGGGCGTCGTGACGATGACCGACCCCGAGATGGGAACCGACTGGAGCAGGGTCAGCTGGGTGTCGCCGGTCCCCGGCGGCAGGTCCACGACCATGTAGTCGAGCGTCCCCCACTCCACGTCCTCGACGAGCTGGGTGATGAGCTTGTGAATCATCGGGCCGCGCCAGATGACCGGGTCGTCCTCGCCGACGAGGAAGGCCATGCTCATCAGCTTGATACCGAACCGCTCGGGCGGGACGATGGTCTCGTCGGCCGTCGCCTGCGGCCGCTCGTCGGCCTCCACCATCCGGGGAACGTTCGGCCCGTACACGTCGGCGTCGAACAATCCGACGCTCGCGCCCATGTCGGAGAGTCCCGCCGCGAGGTTGACCGCGACCGTCGACTTCCCGACGCCGCCCTTGCCGGAGGAGACCGCGATGACGTTCTTCACCCCGGGGAGCACCTGCTCGTCGGGGTCGAGCCCGCGGTCCACGTTCGCCGACAGCTCCGGCTCCAGCCCCTCCGCGGAGAGCAGCCGCCGGACCTCGCCGGCCATCTCCGTCTCCGTGGGCGAGTACGGCGCGCCGAGCGCGAGGTCGACGCGGACACGGTCGCCGTCGACCTCGATACTGTTGACCAGCCCCAGCGACACGATGTCGTCGTCGAGGTCCGGGTCCGCCACGGAGCGCAGCAGGTCCCGGACCGCGTCTTCGTCCATGGCACGGGGTAGCCGAGGGCGTCGAATAAGGGTTGTGTACACCGGAACGAGTCGCCGTGGGACGCGGGCCCCGCCTCGACGTATAGCCCTTTCGCCGGCGGGCTAAAGCGGTCTTTAGCAAGGGTATTTCAGTCCCCCCGCCCTTCGACGGGACATGGAAGGATTCACCTCAGGTAAGGGTGCGGCGGACGCACCCGAGGAGCTGAAGACGGGGACCACGACCGTCGGCATCGTGGCCGACGGCGGGGTCGTCCTCGCCACGGACCGCCGAGCCTCGCTGGGCGGCCGGTTCGTCTCCAACAAGAACGCGGAGAAGATCCTGGAGGTCCACCCGACGGCGGCCATCACCATCTCGGGCGGCGTCGGCGCGGGCCAGACGTTCGCCAAGCAGGTCCGCGCGCAGTCGTCGCTGTACGAGACGCGCCGCGGCGAGGACATGTCGATGGACGCGCTCGCGCAGGCGGCGGCCAACAGCATCCGCGGGATGCGCGTCGTCCCCCTCCTCGGGGGCGTGGACGCCTCGGGCCCCCGACTGTTCTCGCTCGACCCCGCGGGCGGCCTGATGGAGGACACCTACGGCGCCACCGGCTCGGGGATGCAGCTCGCCTACGGCCTGCTCGAACAGGAGTTCGAGGAGGGGCTGAGCATGGACGAGGCCGTCGACGTGGCGACGCGGGCGGTCGAGGCGGCCAGCGCCCGCGACACCGCGTCGGGCAACGGAGCGATGGTCGCGCGCATCACGGCCGAGGGAATCGACATCGAGGGCTTCGACGAGGAGGAGATCTGATATGCAGGGTAACTCACAACAGCAGGCGTACGACCGCGGCACGAACATCTTCAGCCCCGACGGGCGGCTCTACCAGGTGGAGTACGCGCGCGAGGCCGTAAAGCGCGGCTCGCCGACGCTCGGCGTCCGGTTCGACGACGGCGAGAACGCGGGCGTCGTCTTCGTCGCCGGCGGCCGGCTCCGCTCGTCGCTACAGGTGGCCGACAGCATCGAGAAGATACACAAGACGGACGACCACGTCGGCGTCGCGAGCGCGGGCCACGTCGCCGACGCCCGCCAGCTCGTGGACGTCGCGCGCCGGCAGGCGCAGGTCGAGCGGCTCCGCTACGACGAGCCGGCCAGCATCGAGGCGCTCACCAAGGAGATAACGGGATACATCCAGGAGTACACGCAGGCGGGCGGCGCGCGCCCGTTCGGCGCGGCGCTGCTCGTCGGCGGCGTGGACGACGACGGCTCCCCGCACCTGTTCGAGACGGACCCCTCCGGCACCCCCTACGAGTGGGAGGCCGTCGCCATCGGCGGGAACTCCGACGAGATACAGGACTACCTCGAAGCCGAGTACGAGGGCGACGCCGACGCCGACGGCGCGCTCGAACTCGCGCTCCGCGCCCTCGCGGACGCCACGGAGGGCGGCCTCCAGTCGCGCGGCATGAGCGCGGCCGTCGTGGACGAGTCCGGGTACCGCGACCTCTCCGGGGACGAGCTCGCCGAGACCATCGAGGGCCACGGCCTCGCCGCCGACGAGTCCGAGGAGTAACGCCTCAGGCGGCCGCCGAGCCCGCTCCGGCGGCCGCGTCGTCGCCTCTCTCCGTTCGTTCGACGTGTCCGACGCTCCCGTCCGCGCCGACAAGCAGCGCCAGTTCCTCGCCGTCGAGACAGTAGCCGACGCGCACACAGACTGGGTCCGTAGAGAGCACCGTCTCCGTCCACGCGTCGCCGACGTTCCACACCGGGCGGTCGCGGGGGTCCGCCCCGTGGTTCCGTGCGAACGCGACGACCGCCGGGTGTGCGAGCAGCGTCACGGTCGCCGGACAGCGGACCCGCTCGCCGCAGGCCGTACACGACAGCGCCGCGAGCGCGATCCCCTCGGAGACCTCGACCCGGCGCTCGGTTCGCCCGCCGCAGTCGGGGCAGGTGCCCTCGCGGAGCAGCCGCACCCGGCCGCGGTAGAGGCGGTCCACGGCCGCGAGCAGGTCGGCGTCGTCCTCGTGGTCCGCGAAGCCGCCGGGCGGGAACGGCAGCTTGCACACGTCGCGCTCGCAGTCCGCACAGCCGACCGTCACGACGTTGTCGGTGGTCCGCGCCGTCAGGTCGCCGTCGCACAGGGGGCACGGCTCCGGCACCGGAACGGGGTCGCGGTCCACGCGCTCCGTGTACGCGCCGGCGGCGAGCGCCCGGACGACCCGTCGCCCGGCGTCGGTGAGCCGGTACCCCGCCTCGACCTGCTCGACGTAGTGGCCCCGGAGCTGCCGGAGGTGGTACGCGAACCCGGCGGTCGTCTCCTCGTCGGTCGCCTCGAACAGCTCGGTGAAGGAGAGCGTCGCCCCGGGGTCGCGCTCGGCGAACGCCGACATCGTCGCCATCCGGGTCGGCGTCGCGAGCAGGCCGAACGCGTCGGCGGGCTCGGTGTCCATGCCTCTCGTTGACACCCGGACGGAATAAGCCCCGCGCCGTGGCCCCTGTCGGTCCCACGGCGAGCGGGGAGTAATCGAGAACGGTTACGCAACGGGGCGATTCCGCGGCGGAGTTAAGTGTCGCCGGGCGAACCTCCGGCTATGCTCGAGGACGGGTTCGGTCGCGAGGTGTCCGGGGTGCGCGTCTCGCTGACCGACCGGTGTAACTTCGACTGCGTCTACTGTCACAACGAGGGGCTGGGGGACACGCGGGGACCGATGGAGCCGGCCGAGGACGAGATGTCCACGGACGACGTGGTTCGCTTTCTGGAGGTGGCCCGCGAGTTCGACGTCGGGAAGGTGAAGTTCACGGGCGGCGAGCCGATGCTCCGGGGCGACCTGGAGGAGATAATCCGTCGCACTCCGGACGGGATGGAGACCTCGCTGACGACGAACGGGACCTACCTCCCCGGCCGGGCCGAGGCCCTCGCGGAGGCGGGGCTCTCTCGGGTGAACGTCTCCCAGGACGCGATGGACCCCGAGGCGTTCCGCGAACTGACGAAGTCGAACGGCTACGAGGACGTACTGGCCGGCGTCGACGCGGCGCTCGACGCGGGGCTCGCCCCGGTGAAGCTCAACATGGTCGTCTTCGAGCACACCGCGGGCTACGTCCCGGAGATGGTCGAGCACGTCGCGAGCAACGACGGGCTCCAGCTCCAGCTCATCGAGTACATGCCCGAGCTCGCGGGGCGGCCGGAGTGGGCCGTCGATATCGACCGCGTCCACGGCTGGCTCAAGGAGCAGGCCACCCGCGTCGAACACCGCGAGATGCACGACCGGCGGCGCTACTACGTCGCGGGCGACGACGGCGGCGAGGGGATGGTCGAGATCGTGGACCCGGTCGGAAACGCGAACTTCTGTGCCAACTGTCACCGGGTGCGCGTCACCCACGAGGGGTACCTGAAGGGGTGTCTCAACCGCAACGACGACCTGAAGCCGATGGGCGAGATGACGAAGCCCGAGATACGCGAGGCCTTCCGCGAGACGGTCGCCGAGCGGGTCCCGTACTACGGCGAGTACCTCGTGCGCGAGGACGGCGACTGGGTGCTCAACGAGAAGTACCTCGACCCCCAGCCGGCCGACTGACGAGGGGTTCTTTCACTGCGCGAGGACGACCGCTACCGTTTAGTGTGCGTCCATCGACCCTCTCACAACTCCGCGAGCGCGGGGAGAAGATGGACACGGTGGTACACGTCGGGAGCCGCGAGCCCTCCGAACCGGTAGCCGCGGCCCTCTCCGACGCCGGCTTCGCGCTCCGCGCCGCCGCCGACCTCGCCGCCGCGCTCGACACGCTCGCCCGCGAGCCCGTCGCCTGCCTCCTGCTGGGCGGCGACGACCCCGCTGGCGACGCCGCGCGACTCCGCCGCCGGGGCCACGACACGCCCGCCCTCGCGGTCCTCGCCGACGGCGACCCCCTCCCCGACGACACCCACCTCGCCGGCGTCGTCCCGGCCGACGACCCCGAGCGCGTCGCGCGTCGCGTCTCGGACGCCGTCGCCGACCGCCGCGTCCGCGAGACGCGCCGCGAGCGCGGCCGCCTCCGCTCCGTCCTCGCCGACGCGCGCACGGCGCTGCCTGACGACCCCGACGTCGAGGCGCTGACCGACCTCGCCCGCCGGCTGACCGACGCCGACGGCTACACCGGCGCGTGGGTCGGCCGCCACGAGGCCAGCACCGACGTGGTGGTTCCCGTCGCGGCCCGCGGGGTCGCCGCCGACCACATCCGGACGCTCACCGGCACCGACGACGCCGAGCCGGTCGTCCGGGCGCTCGCCGACGGCGTCGCGACGGCCGTCGACGGGGACACCGCCACGCTCGCCGCCCGCGTTGGCAGCGGGCCGTTCGTCCTCGTCTGCTACGGCCGCCGGGAGCACGGGGTCACGGACGAGGAATGCGAGGCGTTCGCCCGGTTCGCCGAGGGGTCGGAACCCGACCCGGAGGACGCGGCGCAGGCCCCCGAAAACGACGCCGTCGCCACGGACGGGGCCCCGGCGACCGACGACGGCATCCGCGTCCTCGGCGAGACTATCGCCCACGAGCTCGCGAACCACCTCGACGTGGCGAGCACACATCTCGACCTCGCGGACGGCGACGAGAACGTCGACCGGGCGAGCGCCGCGCTGGACCGTATCGCCGACGTGGCCGCGGAGGCCCGGCGGCTGGCGAGCGCCGACCTCGACACCGAGGCGGTGTCCGTCGGCGACGCCGCCCGGGACGCGTGGGACCGTGTCGTGAGCGGCGACGCGACCCTCGTCGTCGCGCAGGACGGCCGCGTCGAGGGGGACCCCCAACTGCTGCGTCTCCTGCTGGAGAACCTCCTGCGAAACGCCGTGGAGCACGGCGCCGACGGCGACACCGACGTGACCGTCACCGTCGCCGTCACTGCCGAGGGGTTCCGGGTGGACGACGACGGCGCCGGCATCCCGCCCGAGGACCGCGACCGCGTGCTGGAGTGGGGCTACTCGACGGGCGGGACGGGTGCCGGGCTCGGCATCGTCTCGCTCGTCGCGGAGCGCCACGGCTGGGACGTGTCGGTCGGCGAGTCGGAGTCGGGGGGCGCGCGCTTCGCGTTCGTCTAGTCGGACGAGCCGCCCGCGGCCACGGCGTAGCCGTCGCGCGTCGAGAGCTCGTCGAGCGTGTCGTCGAGTTCGGCCCGGAGTTCGGCGAGCCGCTCGCACAGCTCCACGTAGTCGGGCTCCGCGGCGAGTTCGGCGCGGTCGTGCTCGGTTTCGAGGACGGCCACCTTCGACGCGAGCGAGAAGTAGCGTCGGAGCCGCGTGTCGTAGCGCGACCGGCGGAGCAGTCCGCCGACCGTCTCGTTGAGCGCGTCGGCCGAGACGGGCTTCTTCAGGTAGTCGTCGAAGCCCATGTCGATGATGTCGAAGTCGGGGTCGACCCCGGTGAGCATGGCGACCCGACAGTCGTAGCCCCCTTCGCGGAGCCGTTCGAGCACCGCCTCGCCGTCGAGGTCCGGCATCCGGCGGTCGAGCAGGACCACGTCGATACCGTCGTTCATCGCCGAAAGCGCCTCGTGTCCCCCTATCGCGACCCTGGCCTCGTACTCGTCCGAGAGCTGTGCGGCGTGTCCCTCGGCGACCGCCGCCTCGTCGTCGACGACGAGAACCGTCGCGCGCCCGTTCCCAGTCATGATACCCCGTAGTTACGTTCAACTGCCCGTCTCGGAGTATAGTTCTTCCGTCAGACACGAATAAGCGAACCGTCAGGTCTCCGGCGCGTCGGCGGGGAGTCCGAGTTCGTCGAGCGCGTCGAGGACGATGCGCGCCTCCACGAGGTCGCGGTCGCTGACGTGCGGGTCGTCGCCGTAGCGCTCGACGCGCTCCTCGGCGCGCCGGCGCATCTCCCGCTCCAGCGGCGTCTGATCGGGTTCGTCGCGCACGTCGTTCAACAGCGCCTCGAAGTCCTCGCGGAACACCATCGACGCCCGGGCGGCGTTGCACCGCCCGAGCGGACTCATCCCGGTGTCGAGCACGAGGTCGCGCACCGTCTCCCAGTCGGATTCACAGAAGTGGAGCGACACCTCCCCCTCGATGTCGCGCCACGCGATGGGACCGCTGTTCTTCAGGAGCTGGACGGCCCGCGGGAACAGGTCGAGCCGCACCGCGGTGTCCGGGTCGTCGCAGAGACAACACGGCTGCTCCGTCTGCCCGGTGTACATACCCGATGTAGGGGTCGCAGGCGTATCAACTGCCGGCCACCGGCGACCTACTTCACGTCGGGGAGCGCGTCGGCCGCGGCCTCCATGTGCTCGCGGACGGCGTCGAACGCGGCCCGCTGTTCCTCGCTCGCTCCCTCCATCGGCACCCGGTCGAAGTAGCCGAGCGCCAGCCGCTGGTACGCCGCGGCCTCGTCCATGTACGTCAGCCCCAACTGGTTCGCCCAGACGTGGCCCGGGCGGTTCTGCCGGCGGTGCCACTCGTAGGACTCGCCGAGCCGCTCCTCCACGGCGGCGACCGCGAGCGTCGAGAGGTGGGCCCGCGCCGCGAGCCACGTCTCTAACTCCCCGCCCCAGAAGCCCCTGAACCGCTCGGGGTCGTACGGCGCCTCGACGCGGTAGTCGGTCCCCTCCTCGAAGTCGGCGAAGGCCTCGCGGACGGCGTCCGCGGCCGCGGTCGCGTCCTCGGTGCCGGCGACGACCCTGACGACCTTCGTCCCGAGGTCGTCGGTGCCCCAGAACGTGTGCGACCAGTGGGCGAGCGTGCCGTCGTCGCGCAGGGCGTCGAACGCGGGGGCGACGTGTTCGACGAGCGCGCGCCGCTTGGCCGGCCGGAGGGGCGCGTCGATGAACCGCGGCCACGCGAGCGCGAAGGCGAGGTACTCCATATCCGCCCCTGTGCGCGGGTCGGCATAAGACCGCCCCACCGACAGCGTTTTTCTCGCCCCGGCGCTTCCACGGCTGTGAACCTCCGCGGTCCCGTCGTGTCCGTCGACGACCCACGAACCGTAGAGACGTCGAACGGGACCTCGGAACTCGCCGAAGCCACGATGCGCCCCGACCGCGGCGCGGGCGACCCCGTCACCGTCACCCTGTGGGGGAAGTGGACCGAGACGGCCGCCGTCCTCGAACCGGGGATGGACCTGCTCGTCGTCGACCCCGAGGAGCGGGAGTTCCGGGGCGAGACGACCTACTCCACCGGCCGCGAGACGTTCGTCGTCGTGGACCCGGACTTCCTCGTGGACGTGACGGACATCCGGTCGTGGGTGCAGTGTCCGCGGATGTACTACCTGAACAAGATATCCGCCCTCCCGCTCGCCTACCCCGTGGTCCGCGGGACCGTCGTCCACGACGTGTTCGGCGACCTGCTCCGCGGCCGCGGGCTGGACGACGCCGTCGAGGAGCAGGTCGAGGCCGCGGCGCTCGACATCGGCCTGCTTGGCCAGGAGCGCGACGCCGTCGCCGAGGAGGTCAGACAGAACGCCGGCGCGATAGAGGCGTGGCTCCAGCAGGGGGCGCTCACGGAAACCGACGAATGGCGCTCGGAGCAGACGCTCGTCTCCGAGGCGTTCGGCATGAAGGGCCGCGCGGACGCCGTGCGCCGGGGCGCGCCGGTCGAACTCAAGACCGGGAAGAACCTCAAGCGCGACCCGCGCTTCCACGACAAGGTACAGGCGGCCTGCTACGCCCTGATGCTGGGCGAGCGCGGCGCACGCGCCGACGGGACGACAATCGGCGAGGCCGCGCCCGACACCGGCACGCTCCTCTACACGAAGAACAACGCCCTCGACCGGACGGAGGAGAACGGCGACCTCTCGCCGGCCAAGGACTTCTCGCTGGGCGTCGGCCTCCTGAAGTACGTCGTCCGCCAGCGCAACGAGATCGCCGCGATGGAGCACGACTTCGACGTGCCGACCGGCTACGAGGCCGATGCCGTCTGCGAGTACTGCTTCGAGCAGGACACCTGTATGGTGGTCTCCGGCCGGCTGAACCAGGAGTCGAAGGCCGGGCAGATCGGCACGCCGGTCCCCGAGGAGGAGCGCGCGTACTTCGAGCGGTTCTACCGCGCCGTCGAGGAGGAGCGCCGCGAGGTCCACGCCGAGTACCGGAAGCTCTGGGAGCAGACCGCGGAGGAACGGGCCGACGACGACCGCGCGCTGATAGGCCTCGACCCGGCGGGCCGGCGTGAACTCCCCGACGGCTCGTGGGAACTGCGCGCGACCCGGACGTCGGAGGCCGTCTCGAAGCTCCGCGAGGGCGACGTGGCGCTCGCGAGCGACGGGCACCCGACGCGGGGCACCGCGGAGCTCGCGCGCATCCGCCGCCTGGACGACGAGGTCGTGGTGACGACCGACGAGCCGCTCGACCTCCGGCGGCTGGACGTGTACCCCTCGGAGCTGAACGTCTCGCGCCAGCTCGCGGCGCTCCACGACGCCGTCCTGAAGGGCGACCCCGACCGGAAGGACGCGCTGTTCGGTCGCCGGTCCCCCGGTTTCTCCGGGCGGGAGCGGGCCTACATCGACAACAACGACGCGCAGAACGCCGCCGTCAACCGCGCCGTCCGGGCCGACGACTTCGCGCTCGTCCACGGCCCGCCGGGGACGGGGAAGACGTACACCCTCGCGCGGACGGTCCGCGCGCTGGTGGCGGACGGCGAACGCGTTCTCCTGTCGGCGTTCACGAACCGCGCCGTGGACAACGCCGTCGAGGCGCTGGAGGAGCAGGGGTTCGACGACGTCGTGCGCGTCGGCACGGAGTCGGGCGTGCGCGCCGACATGCAGGAGTACCGGCTGGAAACCGCGGGCGAGCCGGCCGAGGTGACGGCGACGCTCGCGGACGCGCGGGTGGTGGCGGCGACGACGGCTTCCTGCGGCGGCCGGGCGCTCCGGTCACAGGAGTTCGACGTCGCCGTCGTGGACGAGGCCGGTCAGCTGACCGAGCCGGGGACGCTCGCGGCCGCGAACCTCGCGGACCGGTTCGTGCTCGTGGGCGACCACCAGCAACTGCCGCCCGTCGTCCGCGCGGAGAACGACCTCTCGACCTCGCTGTTCGAGCGGCTCATCGAGGAACACCCGGACGCCGGCGTCCTGCTCGACCGGCAGTACCGGATGTGCCAGCGCGTCCAGTGGTTCTCCTCGCGGGAGTTCTACGACGGCGCTCTCCGGCCCGCGACGCCGGAAGTCGCGGGCCAGTCGCTCGCTGACCTCGGCGTCGAGACCGCCGACCTCCCCGCGGACCTCCGCGACGCGGTGAACTTCGTCGACCCCGACGGGAGCCAGCGGGGGAACACCAACCCCGCCGAGGCGGACCGGGTCGCGGACGTCGTCGAGGCGTACGTCGCCGCGGGTGTCCCCCGCGACGAGGTCGGGGTCATCGCGCCGTTCCGCGCGCAGGTCGCGGAGATATCGAAGCGGCTGCCCGAAACGACCGTCGATACGGTCGACCGCTTCCAGGGCTCCGCGAAGGAGGTCGTCGTGGTGTCGTTCGTCGCGACCGGCGGCCTCGACGGCCCCATCTTCGAGGACCACCGGCGGATGAACGTCGCCCTGACGCGCGCGAAGAAGGCGCTCGCGCTGGTCGGCGACCGCGAGGCGCTCGGCTCCGACCCGTTCTACGCTCGGCTGCTCCGCTGGGCGGACGCGTAGCGGACAGGCGACTCCCCTCTCGCGGCGCGTCGTCGCGCTCCCGCCTCGGGCGCCGCGGGCGACTCGTCAGGTCACCCGGCGGCTGGCCCCGTCATTGCTCATAAAGACTCGGAGACGGCGCGACGGACCCGTCCGCGGGTCCGACACCGTCCGGTGGTAAGCGTTATGCCCTACGGACGACAGGTCCGCGTATGCGACGGCCACCGCTCGGAACCGGGCTCCGGGCCGCACTCTTCTTCGTCGCGGTGGGAAGCATCACAGCGACCACGTGGCTCTATCAGCTCCTGTTCGCGCGGCCCGACGTGGGCCTGCCGGGCGCGGTCGCGGCCACTCTCGTGCCGGCGGCGATCGGTGTCGTCGCGGGCTTCTACGCGCTCCGGGGTTAGTCCGTCACGACGGAGGGAGGCTCCTCGCCCTCCAGTTCCTCCAGCACGCGGGCGTGGAACTCCTGAAGGACGGCGGACTCGTCCTCCGCGAGCACGGTGTCGCTCGCCATCAGCGTCGCCAGCCCGAACGCGCGCGGCGACGGCGACTCGACGGACTGCACCGCGAGGTCGATGTCGCCGTCCTGGAGGTCGCCCAGCACGTCCTCGATGGCGCCGACGTTGAGCTTGTCCTCCAGTATCTCGCGGTACGTCTCCTCCGTGACGGCGAAGTCGTCGAGGTCCTCGGCGAACGAGAGCAGCATCTCCGAGGAGACCTGCTGTTGGGCGGCGGTCTTCTCGTACCCCTTGTAGCGTTTCAGTATCATCAGCGACCGGGTCGCGTTGATGCGGAAGTAGCGCTTGAGCAGGTCCGTCCCGTGGAGGCTCGCGCGGAGGTCGCCGCGCACGTCCCCGGGGTCGAGGTCGCGGATGACGCCCTCCACGTCCACTTTCCGATTGAGGGGGAGCGAGAGCGCGAAGCCGTTGTCCGCGACGGCGACCTGTACGTTCGCGTTCGTCTGCTGGGCGACGTGGTAGGCGAGCAGCCGCGAGAACCCGTCGTTGAACCGTCTGCCGTATCCGGAGTGGACGTAGTAGTGGCGACGGTACTCGTCGTAGTCGAGCGCCACCTCGACGGCGAGCCGCTCGTCGGTCGAGACGGAGGTAGCTCCCGCGTAGCGCACCTGTTCGTCGAACATCCGCGCGAGCGCCCGGACGGTGTTCTCGTCCAGCGGGAACTCCCGGAGCCACTCGCGGACCGCGGGCGGGCCGCCCTTCTGGAGGCGCGCGACGAGTTCGCGCTGGAACGCGAGCGTCTCCCGCCCGAGGTCGTACGAGAGCGGCAGGCGTTCGGAGTACCACGACGGCACCGTGGCCGACTTCGCGGTCGGGTCGGCGTACGCCTTCGTCCCGCGGCGGTACTTGTACTCGTAGTTCGAGCCGCCGAGCACGAACACGTCGCCCTTCTCCAGCGTGTCGAGGTACTCCTCGTCCAGTTGGCCCACCCACTCGTCGCTCCCGCGGACGAACACGTCCACGTCGAAGGAGTCGGGGATGGTGCCGATGTTCGTCATGTAGATGACCCGCGCCAGCCGCCCGCGCTTGCCGACGAGCGGTTCGCCCACGTCGAACTCTTCGTGGTGGTGTTCGCCGCTCGGCGGGTCGTTCCGGTCGCGCCACACCTTCGGGTAGACGTTCTTCTCCTCCAACCCCTCGTAGTCGGCCGTCAGGTAGCGGAACAGCCGTTCGAACCCCTCGTCGCCGTAGTTCCGGTAGGGGTACGCCGAGGTGAGTGTCTCGCGCACCTCCGACTCGGGCCGTATCGCGTTTATCGCCATCCCGTACACCTGCTGGGCGGCCACGTCGTGGGCGTTCTCCGGGACGAACACGCGGTCCACGAACCCCTCCTCGGCCTTCTTCAGCATCGTCGCGCACTCCACGAGTTCGTCGCGGTCGAGCGCGAACACCCGGCCCTTCACCGTCTCGCCGAGTTGGTGACCCGCGCGGCCGACCCGCTGGAGCAGTGAGGCGACCGACTTCGGGGAGCCGACCTGCACCACGAGGTCGATGTACGGCATGTCGATGCCGAGTTCCAGCGACGTCGAGGTGGTGACCACGTCGAGGCTCCCCTCCTTCAGTCGCTCCTCTATCTCCTGTCGGCGCTCCTTCGACAGCGAGCCGTGGTGGCACCCCGAGTTCGACTCGTCGTAGCCGTGGTGCTCCCGCAGGTTCGCGAGGACGCGCTCGGCCCCGGAGCGCGTGTTGGTAAATACGAGCGTGTTCTCGTGGTCGGCGACGAGGTCGGCGAGTTCGTCGTAGAACCGCCCTCTCACCTCGCCGGGGGGCGTCCCGATGAGGTCGTCCGTGGGGCAGGCGAGTTCCATGTCGAACTCGCGGACGAACCGCGCGTCCACGATGTCGTAGTCGCGCGGCGCCCCGTCCTCGTAGCCGACGAGGAACTCCGCGACCGTGTCGAGCGGTTCGACGGTGGCCGAACAGCCGATCCTCGTGGGCGAGGTCTCGCAGAGCCGTTCCAGCCGTTCGAGCGAGACGGACAGGTGGGTCCCGCGCTTGTTCTCCGCGAGCGAGTGGATCTCGTCGACGACGACGTACTCCACGGAGCGGAGCTTCTCCTTGAACTTCGGCGAATTGAGCAGGATGGCGAGCGTCTCCGGCGTCGTGTTGAGGATGTGCGGCGTCGTCTCCAGCATCGCCTGCCGCTCCGAATCCGAGGTGTCGCCGTGGCGGATGGCGTGGCGCACGTCCACCTCGCCGTCGAGACGCTCGGTGATGCCGTCCAGCGGCTCCGTCAGGTTCCGGTGGATGTCGTTTGCGAGCGACTTCAGCGGCGAGACGTACAGACAGTGCACGTCGTTCGAGAGGTCGTCGGCCCGCGCCCGCGCCACGAGGTCGTCGATGATGGCGGTGAACGAGGCGAGCGTCTTCCCCGACCCGGTGGGCGCACAGACGAGGCAGTTCTCCCCGTCGTCGATGCGGGGAATCGCGCCCTTCTGCGGCGGCGTGAAGAAGCCGCCGTTGCCGGGAACGAACGCCCCGAACTCCTCGACCCACCACTCCCGGGTCTCTGGGGCGAGGCGCGCGAGGACCTCCCCGTCGTCGATATCGACGGCGCCGGGGTCGAAGTCGAGGTCGTCGCGCGCGGCCAGCAGGTCGCGGCCGTCCATGCCCGCCGTTGGGCCCGGACGTTGAAACGTGGTTCCCTCGCGGAGCGGAAGTGTAAACGGGCGCGAGGAGGTACCGGAGCCATGCGCGTCACCTTCCTCGGCACCGGGAGCGCGATGCCGACGGGCGACCGGAACCAGACGGGCCTCCTGCTCGACGCGGGCGACGACACCCTGCTCGTGGACTGCGGGAGCGGCGTGCTCGGCGCCCTCGCCGGGACCGTCACGGGCTACGAGGCCGTCGATACGGTCCTTCTCACACACCACCACCTCGACCACGTCTCCGACCTCCTCGCCCTGCTGAAGGCTCGCTGGCTCGCGGGCGAGGAGCACCTGACCGTCGTCGGTCCCGAGGGCACCGAGTCGCTGCTCGACGGCCTGCTCGGCGTCCACGAGTACCTGCAGGGGCGCGTGGACCTCTCGGTCCGGGAGGTCGCGGCGGGGTCGTTCTCCGTCGCCGGCTTCGACGTCGAGGCCGCGGAGACGGTCCACTCCATGGACTGTCTCGCCTACCGGTTCTCCCACGCCGACGCCGACGGCGACTTCTGCTTCTCGGGCGACTCGGAGGCCACCGAACCCGTCGCGGCTCTCGCCGACGGCGCGGCCGTCCTCGCACACGACTGTTCGTTCCCCGACGAGGTGGACGTGTCGAACCACCCGACGCCGCGCGCGCTCGGCGAGGTGCTCGCCGGGCGCGACATCGGAGAACTGTACCTGACGCACCTCTACCCGCACACGGACGGCAAGCACGTCGAGATGACGGAGAGCATCCGCGCGAACTTCGAGGGGGACGTGCGCGTCGCGGACGACGGGCTGACGGTCGAGGTTTAAGTACCGGGACGCGGGCAGCCGCGCCGTGACCTGACACCCCTGCCGTCGCGGGGCCGAGGCCGCGGCGCGAGCACCCCCGACGGACCCGGCCGCGCGCTCGCCTGTCCGCTATTCGAGCCGGTAGCGCAGCAGCGCGGCCACGCCGCCGAGGTTCTTCAGCTGGCGGCCGGGGTCGAACTCGCCGGAGAAGACGGTCACGTCGCCGCCCTTCCGCTCGACGGTCCGGATGAGTTCGTTCGCGTCCACGTCCCAGTCGCCCTCGCCGGCCCGCTCCTCGCGAAGCCGCGTGTCGAGGATGAGCAGTTCCTCGACGGCCCCGAACTCCGCGGCCTGCATCGTCTGCTCGACGCCGTAGGTCGCCTTCGCGCCCTCCGCGATGCGCGTCGTGAGTTCGTCGATGAGTTCCGCCTCCGCCGCGATGCGCGTCTCGGCCTGTACGTCCTCGACTGCCCCGCGCTTAAGCACCTCGTGGACTCCGCGCCCGCCGGCCGAGGAGGTGTCCACGACGGTCACCGTCTCCGCGACCTCCGGGTAGTTCTCCTGCAGGTGGTCGAGCGCGTCCTGCTTCGTGAACCCCGGCCCGGCGAGGATGACCGCCTCCGCGTCCGTCCGGCGGAGGACGGCTCCGAGTTCGTCGAACAGTTCGTCGCGCGGGCGGGCGTACTCGCCCTTCCCCGTCGGCTTGGTGATGACCGCGCGCTCCTCCACGCCGTACTGCGCGACGGTGTGGACGTACGCCTCTCCCTCCTCGACGGTGGCGATGGCCACGTCGGGGTTCTCCGCGGCCTCGACGGCTTCCTCCAGGCGTTCGAGCTGGTCCGTCTGCCACACCTTCTCTATCTCCAGTTCCGTTCGCTCCTCGACGTTCAGCGTGTGGTGGAAGCCGAGCTGGTCCTCCCGCGAGCAGTCGGCTATCTCGCCCCCGACGCGCAGGCGGTTGGCGAACTTGGCGAACTCCACGTCGTCGACGGCGAGTTCGACCCACATCGGCTCGCGCTGGCCCCCGGTGTCGCGCGCCATGTCGTCGTTGCGCTGGATGCGTCGGGTCGTGTCGCCGGAGACGCGGTCGCCCGGTTCGAGGACGTACGTGAGGTGCCACAGGTCGTCGAGGCTCTCGGGGACGACCGTGATGCGCTCGCGCCCGCCCTCGCGGTCGTGTCGCTCGACGATTCGCATACCCCGACTCCGACGGCCGGGGATTTGTGTCCTCTTATCTCGCGGCCGGCAGGTCGAGCGCCTTCGCGTAGCCGCGGCCGAACAGGTAGAAGAAGGCCACCTGGACGTAGAACTGGACGAAGACCCCGAGGAGGAAGAACAGCCCCAGCGTGAGGACGCCGAGGATAACGGTCGCCACCCCGACGACGAGCGACAGCAGGATGGCGAGCACGCCGGCGACGAAGTAGTCGGCCGAGAACGCGGCCGACAGCACGGTCCCGAAGTCGAACGCCGACGCGATGTCGTCGCCGCGGGCCATCGAGACGAGTCCGGCCGGGAAGACGTACGTGGCGACCAGATACAGCACCATCGCGACGAGCACGAGCAGGCCGCCGACGACGCCGATGCCGGACGCGACGGCATCGACGGTAGCCGGGTTGGCGGGATCGGCGGCGGCGAACGAGCCCACGCCGACGACCACGAGCGCGCCGACGAGGACGGCGGTCGGTATCAGGAAGTACACGATGCCGACGACGAGCGCCTTCACGCCGTCAACGAGCAGGTCGCCCCAGTCGTCGAACGCCGGGGCCTCCTGCGTACCGTCCGCCCCCGCCTTCGCCGCCCGGACGAAGTAGCCGTACACCGGCAGTACCGGGAGGAGTAGGACGGAGAACAGCAGGAGGACGCCGCCGATTATCACGCTCTTCACGCCGTCGTCGCCGGCCAGGGGGAACCTGAGTGCGTCTCCGAACATACGGAGGAATGACTTCCCCGTGACAAGAACCTTACCGACCCTCGTCGGCGACCCGCTCGGTGTCGGGGTCGCGGTCCGTCCGCCCCACGGGCGTGTCGTCGTCGTGGTCCCGTCGGACGGACGACGGCGTCACCCCGACCGTGTCGATGCCCTCGGGTTCGACGCCGACCGACGAGGCGTACGACATCCCCCAGACGTACCGGGTCGCGACGCCCGTCAGGAAGTAGAGGACGACGCCGACGACGAGCGCCGAGAGCGCGGCGGCGACGGGCACGAGCGTCCACTGGAGGAACACGGAGAGCACCCAGCCGACGGCGTAGTCCTCGCTGGCGGCCGCGTTCCCGACGGACCGCACGCGGAGGGCGGCCCGCAGGCTCCCCTCCCGGGCCATCGTCGCCGTCGCCGCGGGGACGAGATAGAGGGCGCCGACGAGCGCCGCGATGCCGACGAGCGCCGCGAGCGCGCCGAGGGACTCCCCCACAAGGACGGCGTCGGCGCCCCACGAGTCGGGGAGGACCCGCGCGGCGGCGGCGACCGCGAACAGCGCGCCGGCCGGGAGCGCGTACGCCGCCGAGACGACGAGCGCGGCCAGGGCGCCCCGGAGGAGCGACCCGACGCCGCCGAACGACGGGGCGACCGGGTCCGGCGCCGTCGCGGCGGTCTTCAGCGCCCGGTAGTAGTAGCCGCGGACGAGGAGGAGGGGGAGGAGCACGAGCGCCGCGAGCGCGGCGGCGAGGATCGTGCGGTCGGTATCGAACGCGTAGGAGGCGCCGCCGGCCAGCACGGCGGCGACGAGGACGAACCCCGACCCGGCGAGCAGCGACCGGGCGCCGTGCCGGCCGGCGGTGGGGAAGTCGAGCGCCTCGCGTAACATGAACGGGAGTTCGGTCGGCCCGCTGATAAATGGGTCGTCGCGGTCAGACCGCGGCCCGGCCGTCGGGTCGGTCCGACGCGTCGGGCGCCGGTCCCGCGGCCGCGACGCCGCGACCGTAGAGGTGGAACGCGACGACGGCGGCGTAGAACGTCACCGGGATGCCCAGCACGAAGCCGAACGGGACGAGGTTGAACACGCTCGTCACGATACCCGCGACGAAGACGACGCCCAGCGCGACGAGCCACGAGACGGCGTAGTCGCGGTGGACGAGCGTGTGACGCAGGTCCCCGAGGGCGAAGGCGCTGGCGATGCGGCCGGTGCGCGCGAGGTTCGCCAGCCCCGCGGGGGCGACGTACCACAGCACGAGTCCGAGCAGGCCGCCCAGCAGAACGCCGAACAGCGCGCCGAGCGCGAGCGCCCCCGAGAGGAGGCCGCCATCGCCGAGGACGGCGCCCGCGGCGGAGGCGATGCTCGCGCCGATGACGAGCGCGGGGACGAGGCTGTAGGCGACGACCACGACGACCGCCTTCAGCCCCTCGACGAAGAGGTCGCCCCAGTCGTCGAAGACGGGGACGGCCTCGTCGTCCATCGAGGCGCGGAGCACGCGCTGGTAGTAGCCGACGAGGAGTACCGCGGGCAGTAGCAGGACGCTGAACAGCGTGAGCGCGGAACCGATGGCGATCGCAGTCCACGGGTTCTCGCTCTCTCGCGGGTAGTTGACCGCCGATTCGAGTTCGACCATACCCGTCCTACGACAGAGGTCGAAATAGGTATGCGTCTCGTTCGGCCGGTAGGCGCGTCCTACTCGACGATGCGCGACCCGCCCGGCGGGCAGAACTCCTGTATCAGGTCGGGGGAGGCGACCTTCCGGAGGAACGTGTCGTCCGCGAACCGCTCCTTGAACTGCCGGTAGGCCATCTTCGCGATGTCGTTCTGTGCGTAGCGGCCCGGTTCGAGTTCGACGTGCGTCTCGACGCGCTCCGCGACGGCCCGCTTCGGCCCGCCGACCACGCGCGTCTCGGGTTCGCACTGGATGCCGACGATACAGTCGACCTCGGTGTTCTCGAAGTAGGTGCGGTCGCCCCGTATCGTGAACCCGCCCTTCTCCAGGTACTCGCCGGACTCGGGCGTCTTCGACACCTGGTCGGGGGTGACCATGTAGGCGTCCCCGGCGAACTTCCCCTCCTTCCACACCGACGAGTGGGTGACGGCGAAGGCGGCGGCCTCCTCCTTCGACGCCCGCGGGATGTCCACGTCCTTCGACGGCTCGGAGGGGCCGGTGGCCTTCAGCAGGGTGACGGGGCCGCCGTGGGCCTGGCTGTGGAAGAACAGGTCGCCGGACTCCATGTACTTCTTCACTATCTCCTCGTTCTGGTCGGCGTTGCGCCCGCCGATGACGAGGAAGCCGTCGGAGGTGTGGAACCACCGGAAGCGCTCGTACCACTGCTCGTCGTAGCGCACCGGAATCGAGGCCATCGAGAGCCAGTCGGTGTCGCCGTCGGACTCGTCGGGTTCCGGGTCGGCGTCCTCGGCGGACCACTCGTCGCGGCGGCGCTTCGCGTCCGCGAGGTCCTCGCGGGTGTCCTCGATGGCCGCGAGCGCGCCCTCCTTCTTCGATTCGATGCGCTTCGCCTCTTTGTAGAGGCGGTCGGCGTTCTTCTCCACGCCGTCCGCGGGCACGAGGTCGATGCGCTCGCCGTCGAGTTCGACCGTCACCTCGCCGACCTCGGGTCGGACGCCGACGACGTGTTCGGCGCGCTCGTTGCCGGCCTCGGCGGCGTCCTCGAACCGCGCCTCGACCTCGTCCCACGAGAAGTCGTTCGCGCGAGCCTCGCGTACCGTGGCGAGCACCTCGTCCACGAGGTCGTAGTGGCCGTACAGCGACTCCGCCTTCGCGCGGTACTCGTCGGCCTCGCGCTCGAACCCCTCGATGGCGCCCTCCTGTTGGTCGATGATTCGCTCGTACTTCGCGATCTCCTCCTCGAAGTCGGGCCGTCCGGAGCCGGGCTGTGGCTCCTCCCGCTCCAGTTCGTAGAAGTACTCGTCGAGCGCGCCGCAGAAGCGGTCGTGGGCGTCGCAGTCGACGCCCTCGTACTCGTCCATCGGCACGGGCGTCGCATCGACCGGGTCCGTGCGCTCCCCGTCGTCGGTCTCCCAGTAGAGCCGCGGGTCGAGCGACCCGGCGGTCAGCGTCTCCTTGAGGCGGTCGAGCGCGGCGTACAGTTCGGCGTACTCCTCGTCGCCCGCGTCGGCGATGTCGAGCGTCTTCTCGACGCCGGCGCGGGTACACAGCTCCTCGGCCCACAGCCCCCCGAGGTTGAGCTGGGTGGCGAGCGTCCGCACCACGTCGGTGTCGGAGTCGTCCATCCGGGCGTCGAACGCCTCCCGCGAGCAGTCGAGGGGGTTGATGCGCGAGGCGGGGAACTCGTACACCGAGCCGGGCGCGACGGTGCGCGACTTCAGCCGGACGGTGTCGAGACAGTCGATGACCTCCCGGTCGCGGTTCATCACGACGAAGTTGCCGTCGCCGAACAGCTCCGCCACGAGCAGGGTGTCCGTGTCCTCCCGCGAGAACTCGAACACGAGGATGCGGTCGAACTCGTACTGGCGCACGTCCACGAGGTCCGCCCCCGAGAGGCGGTTGCGGAGCATCATCGCGAAGTCCGGGGGGCGACCCGGCGCGTCGGGGACACGGTCCGGGTCGGCGACGTGGGCCCGCTTCGGGTCGCCCGTCTCCACGAGCAGTTCCACCCGCCCGCGGTCGAAGTCGCGGAGCTTCAGGCGGACGAGGTCGTCGTCGTAGAGGTAGGCCTTGTCGAGCTTCGCCCCCTCGTACTCGCGGAGCTCCGAGGCGAGCGCGCTGAGGTCCACGCTCGTCATCGCGCGCTTCTGGTCCATACCCCGCGTTTTCGTGTAACCGGGAAACGCTTGTCGGGTCGTCCCGGCGATAGAAGGATTCATGCCCGGGGATGTGGACCGTTATACTATGTCAGGGAGAGCGGGGGAGCCACGGCTCGGGGGGGCCGCGGGGGGCTGACCGAGGGGGACGGGGGAGGAACCGGGGGGGCCGCTTTCGGTCCTCCACGTCGACGACGACGAGGGGTACCGCGAGGCGACCGCGGGCGCGTTCGCCGAGCAGTGCGACGCGTCGGTCACGGGGGTCGGCTCCGTCGCGGCGGCCCGCGAGGCGGTCGCGGGCGGCGGGTTCGACTGCGTCCTGCTCGATTACTCGCTGCCCGACGGTACCGGGGTCGACCTGCTCAGGGAGGACGCCTTCGGCGAGACGCCCGTGGTGTTGCTCACGGGCCAGGGGAGCGAGACGCTCGCGGGCGAGGCCATCGGCGCGGGCATCACCGACTACTACACCAAGGGGAACGGCGCGGAGGGGGTCCACGAGGTGGTCGCCGCGGTCGAGCAACACGCCCGCCGGCACCGCCGCGAGCGCGAACTCGAACGCGCGCGCCGCCGCTACGCGCTCGTCGCCGACGTAGTGACGGACGCCGTCTTCGAGTGGGAGCCGGAACACGGCGCGGTGGCCATCGAGGACGAGCGGGCGCTCGGCTACGACACCGCCGAGGGCCCGTTCGACGAGTCGTGGTGGTTCGAGCGCGTCCATCCCGACGACCGGGAGGCGCTCGTCACGGCGGTGGAGCGCGCCCGCGAGCACGGCGACCGCCGCTTCACCGACGAGTACCGGTTCCGGCGCGCCGACGGGGAGTACGCCGACGTGCGGGTCACCTCGCGGTTCGTCTACGAGGACGGCGAGACCGTGTACGCCGTCGGCGCGCTCCGCGACGTGAGCGAGTGGAAGGCGCGCGAGCGCGAACTCGAACGCCAGAACGAGCGGCTCGACCGCTTCGCCAGTGTCGTCAGCCACGACCTCCGCAACCCCCTCGCCGTCGCGCAGGGGTATCTCCAGCTCGCCGAGGAGACGGGCGACCCGGACCACTTCGAGCGGACGGCCGGCGCGCTCGACCGCATCGGCGAACTCGTCGACGACCTGCTCGAACTCGCGCGCACGGGCCGCGGCGTCGGCGAGGTCGGCCCCGTGCTGCTGTCGGGCGTCGCCACGGAGGCGTGGGAGAACGTCGAAACGGGCGACGCCCGGCTCGGGCTCCCCGACGACGTGACCGTCCAGGCCGACCGGGCGCGGCTCCGACAGCTGCTCGAGAACCTCTTCCGGAACTCGATGGAGCACGGGACCGACGGGACGGACGACCGGCTCACCGTCAGCCTCGGGCCGCTCGACGACCGGGCGGGCTTCTACGTCGCCGACGACGGCGTCGGCATCCCGGAGGGGATGCGCGACCGGCTGTTCGAGACGGGGGTCACGGGCAGCGACGACGGGACGGGCTTCGGCCTCGCTATCGTCCGGGAAATCGCCGAGAGCCACGGCTGGGAGGCGGCCGCGACGAACGGCGAGGACGGCGGCGCGCGCTTCGAGTTCACGGGCGTCGCCCTCGACTGAGCTTTTTGTCCGCGCCCCCCGAAGCGGCGGCATGGTCTCGGAACCCACCGACGGCGTCTTCGACATCACCTGCACCGGCTCGGGCGCGGGTCGCATCCGCGCGTACCTCACCGCCGACGGCACGCTCGTGGACACGGGCCTGCCGGACACGACCGACGCGCTGCTCGACGGAATCGCGGAGACGGGCGTCGAGGTGGAGCGCGTCGTCGTCACCCACGCGGACGGCGACCACGTCGGCGGGCTGGCGGCCGTCGTCGAGGCCCACGACCCCGAGGTCTACCTCCCCGAGGGCGCGGCGGTCGAGGCCGCGCCCGACGACGCGACGCGCTACGGCGACGGCGACACCGTCGGCCCGTTCGAGGCGCTCCACATGCCGGGCCACCGCGACCACCAGCACGCCCTGCTCGCCCCCGACGACGGCTACGCGGTGCTCGCGGACGCGCTCTCCGGGGCCGACCAGCGCGGGCTCTCCGGGGGCTTCCACCTCCCGCCGGGGAAGTTCACCGACGACCTGAACGAGGCCGAGCGGTCGCTCGAACGCCTGCTCGACTACGAGTTCGACGTGGGCCTCGTCTTCCACGGCTCGAACGTGCTGACGGACGCCTCCGCGAAGATAGAGCGCTACGTGCTGCCGCCCTGAACCCGGTCGGCCGCGTCCAGCCCGGACCGGAGCGCGCGGTGAACGCGCCCCTCGCCGGCGACCCAGTCGCCGGCACAGTACACGCCCGCCTCCTCGGCCGCCTCGACCGCGTCCGCGTCGGCGGCCCCGTTCGGGAGCGCGTGTTCCCACGTCCGCCGCTCGCCCCACGAGGGGTCGGCGAGCCGGTCGTCGCCGACGAGGGCGGCGACGGCCTCCGCGGCCGCGGCCGTGACCTCGTCGTCGGGGTCGTCGTCGCGCTCGCGCGTCCACTCGGGGGAGAACTGTGCGGCGAGGACGGTGTCGCCGGCGCCGTGGCCCGGCTTCGCCGACTCGCGGGCGACCCACGTGCAGTCGTGGCCCCGGTCGGCGTTGACGAGCGCGAACCACGGCGGGTCGAAATCGAACTCGTAGCCGAGCATGACGGCGACCAGCGGCCGGTACGACACCCCCCGACAGGCCTCGGCGAGGTCCCCGAGGGGGCCGTCGTCCGGCAGTAACTCCGCGGTCAGCGGCGCGGGCGGCGTGAGGACGACGGCGTCGAACGTGCCGAGGTCGTCGCCCGACCCGTCGCGAACCGCGGGGCCGTCGTCCGTGGCCGCGACCGAACCGACGGGGGTTCCCGTCTCGACCGTCGCGCCCGAGCGGTCGAGCAGCCGCTCGACCAGCGCGTCGATGCCCGACTCGAAGGAGAGCTTCGGCGCCCGGGAGCCGTCGCCGCTCGCGATGGTGCCCGCGGCGTCGAAGGTCCACACGGGGTCGGTTATCTCGACGCGGCCGTCCTCGTCCAACACGTCGTCGAGCAGCCGCTCCACCCGCGGGTCCTTCCGCTTCAGGTAGCCGGCGCCGTGGTCGTGGGCCGCGCCGTCGCGCTCGCGCGAGGCGACCCGCCCCCCGACCCGGTCGGCGGCCTCGAAGACGACGACCTCGGCGTCGCGACAGCCGTACGCGGCCGCCGCGCCCGCGGCCCCCGCGCCGACGATGGCGATTCGCATACCCCGGGTTCGGGGGGCGTCGTCAAAAGCGGCCGCGTTCCGTCACCGGAGCCCGTCGGCGAGTTCGCGCAGTCGGTCGCTCCCGTCCACGAGCAGCGGGTCGCCGTGCGCGACCAGCCCGCGCTCGAAGTCGGGCGTCGCGGCCGCGAACCGCCGGACGCTCTCGCGGAGCTCGCGCATGTCGTAGGAGTCGAGCCAGAACGGCGTGGTGTAGCCGCCCCGTTCCTCCCACACGAGGTCGCCGAGGAAGGCGGCGTCGAACCCCTCGTGGACGAAGACGGTGTGGCCGGGGTTGTGCCCCGGGGTGTGGTGGGCGGCGAACGCACCGACCGCATCGCCGTCCGCGACGGGCCGGAGGTCCACGTCCGAGAGGTCGAAGAACGGCCGGACGAGCCGGTGGAACGCGCCCTTGTGGTGGAACCACGGCGGGTCCCACTCCCCCCGCGCCAGCGCCGCGTCGCGCTCGCCGATGTACACCGGCGCGTCGAACGAGCCGAGCCCGCGCAGGCCCCCCACGTGGTCGAGGTCGTAGTGGGTGAGCAACACGCGGTCGATGTCGCCCGCTTCGTAGCCGGCGTCGTCCAGTTCGCTCGCGAGCGTCGGGTAGTTCACCGGCAGCCCCGTGTCCACGAGCGTCACGTCGTCGCCGGGGCCATCCAGGGCGGACTCGTCGGCGAGGAAGACGTTCGTCGCGAGCGGCGTGACGAGTCCGAGGTCGAACTGCCACAGCCCGTCCGCGAGCCGTCGTGCCATACCCGACACACGGGCCGGAGCCGCATGAGTGGCGCGGCCGCGGTCAGTCCAGCCGGTCGGCGTACGCGCGGTCCCAGCGGTCCGCCTCGGGGGTGTCGCCGTCGAGTTCGATGCGCCAGCCGTCGAGCGCGTCGGGGTCGTCGAGCGCCGTCTCCAGCGTCGCGCGCACGTCCGCGAGGTTCACGCCGTAGAAGTCGTCGCGCAGGCCGTCGAGATAGCCGAGCGCGGTGCGGAACAGCGACCGCATGCCGTCGTCGTCCTCGAAGTCGTAGTGTTTGTACGCGCCGGCGGCGACCTGGACCATCCCGTGGAGGAACTTCGACTCCGCGCTCCCGCGCCCGTAGTTGTACCACTCGTCCTCGAAGCAGTCGTGGCTCTCGTGGTACTCCCCGGCGTTGAACAGCCGGACGCCGTGGACCGTCGCGCGCCGGAGGGTGTCGTGTTCCCACCGACCCCAGTCGGCGCGCCAGCCGGTCGGCTCCCCCCGGACCGGCGGCGGCACGTCGTTGTCGGTGGTATGGTCGTCCACGGTCGCGGTTGCGTGCGGGCCGCCGTAACTCCGTCGCTCGCTCGCGCGAGACGGGGGCCGCGTCCGGTCCCGACCGCCTGTCGCAACGGTTTTGCCCCGCCGATTCGGACGGAGTGACGCGTGCGGGGGTAGCAAAGTTCGGAAAACGCGGCGGACTCAAGATCCGCTCCTGTAGAGGTCCATGGGTTCAAATCCCATCCCCCGCACTGGCGACAGTGCAGGAAGACCGCTCTCGGAGCGCTCTTCCCCCGCGACACCCGCGGGCCGGCACGCCGTCTCCGACGGCGACCCCGCGCCCGCCTACGGAACACCCCGGAGCTACAGGTCCCGCGCGATGTCCGAGAGGTCGCCGACCCGGTTCGCCTTCGAGCGTATCTCGTCGGCGGTGAGGAACTCGGAAAGGCCGGACTCGCGGACGTGCTCGCGCAGGGTCTCGACCGCGCGTTCGTCGATGTCCACGGCGCGGAGGTACTCGGCGGTGCGGTAGCGGTCCTCGGCGGTGGCCTTGCGGCCCCCCTCCGCGCCGGCGAGCCCCCACGCGGCGTCGCGGGCGTCCTCGCCCTCCGGGACCGACGCGCCGCCGGCGAGCACGAGCGCCTTCGCCACGGCGAAGGGGACGATGTCGGCCTTGCCGTAGTCGAGGTCGTCGACGAGGAGGGTTCGCGCGCGGTCCGAGAGCACGAGGTCGCGGCGCGTGCCGCCGACCGAGGCGTTCAGTTTCAGGACGCCGCGGTCCTCGACGAGATAGGGCGACTGGGCCATGGCGGGGGTAGAACGCCGAGCGACGAGTGGCTTACTCTTCGGCGCGCGCGACCGCGGTCACCTCCCCGACCGGCTGCCAGCCGCCGTCGTCGCGCTCGCGGGCGCCGACAACGGGGTCGTCGTCGCCGTCGGAGACGAACCGGTACTCGGTGCCGTCCTCGCTCTCGGCCTCGGCCTGGAACGCCTCCTGGAAGAACTCGGCCGACGAGACGGTCAGCCGGACCGTCCCGCCGTCGGCGAAGGTCACGTCCATCGGACGGGGCGTGATGTTGTGGATGCGCTTGGCGATGGTGTGCACGGAAGCCGAGAGACGGCGCTGGGACAAATCGGTGGTCCTTTCGGGGCGAGCGCCGGCCCCCGTACATGAGCGAACGGAACGACACGGAGGCGCGCGCGGACCTCGCGGAACGGGCCGCACGCGCCGGGGGCGCGGTCGCGGAGGGCTTCTTCCGCCGTGACGTGCCCGTCGAGACGAAGGAGGGAAAGACGGACGTGGTGACGCGTGCCGACCGGGACGCCCAGCGGCAGGTCGTCGCGGCCATCCGGACGGAGTACGACGAGGACGCCGTCGTCGGCGAGGAGGCGGACGAACTGAAGGAGGTGCCCGACACCGGGCCGTCGTGGATAATCGACCCCATCGACGGGACGAACAACTTCGTCGCGGGCGTGCCGATGTGGGCCACCAGCGTGGCCGCCGTGCGCGACGGCGAGGCCGTCGCCGCGGCCAACGCGCTCCCCGTCCTCGGGGACGTGTACACGGCCGACGCCGACGGCGCGTACCTGAACGGCGACCCGATAGCCGTGAGCGACGAGACGGACCCCGAGGCGATGGCGGTGTGTCCGACGATATGGTGGCCGCACGACCGGCGCGACGAATACGCCGAGGCCTGTGAACAGACGGTCGAGCGGTTCGGCGACCTGCGCCGCCACGGGAGCGCGCAGGCCGTCCTCGCCTTCGTCGCGGCCGGGTCGCTCGACGGCGCGTTCACCAACGTCGACGCGAACCCGTGGGACACCGTCGCCGGCGCGCTCATGGTCGAGCGGGCGGGCGGCACCGTGACGGGTATCGACGGGGAGCCGTGGCGCCACGACTCGCGGGGGCTGGTCGCCTCCAACGGCCACGCTCACGACGAACTGCTCGCCGCGGCGCGGGCGGTCGAGGACCGCCGCTGACCGCCGCCCGCGGGCGGCGCGCACCGGAACCCTGAAACCCGACCGCTCCCGGGACGCAGGTATGCAAGACCCCCGAGAGTGGGACCGCGGCCGCGCGTGGCTCGCGACGCTCGTCGCCGCCGTGGCCGCGCTCGCCGGCGGCGCCCTCCTCGCGCCCGACGCCGTCTGGGACGGGTTCCTCTGGCACTACTTCTGGGGCCCCGTCTACGCCGACGCGAACAACGCCGTCTGTGCCGCGATGCGGCCCGGCGGCCCGGAACTGCTGTTCTCGCAGTCGGCCTGTGCGGCCGCCGACGCCGCGACCGTGGTCGCCGAACCCGGCTACACCGTCGTCTCGGAGATCGGGTACGCCGTCACGCTCGTCTTCTTCCTCGTCGGCCTGCTCGAACTGCTGAACCGCCTCGACATCGGCTCCACGAAGCGGCTGTTCTACGCGCTCGTCCCGTTCATGTTCTTCGGGGGCGCGCTCCGGGTCGTCGAGGACGCCAACGACGCCGTTCCGCAGGGCGTCGAGGCGCTGCTCTCGTACCCGGCGAACTCGCTCATCATCTCGCCGGTCATCTACTTCACCGTCTTCTTCCTCACGCTCGGGGCCATCGTCGCCACCGTCTACGCGGCGCGGGCCGGCTACGCCGACCACTACGACCGGCCGCTGTTCGCCGTCGGCTGGGGCGTCGTCCTCGCCACCGTCGGGTTCCTGTTCTACTTCGTGACGGCGGAACTCGCGGGCGCGGTGGCCGGCGCGGGCTTCTACCCGCAGATGACGGGCCTCACCATCGGCCTCGCGGCCGTGCTCGCCGTCGCCGTGTACGCCCTCGTGGACCGCGTCAAGCCGGAGATACACGAGGGAACGGGCCTCGTCGGGCTCGTCGTCCTCTTCGGCCACGCCGTGGACGGCGTGGCGAACGTCATCGCGGCGGACTGGGTCGGGGCCATCGGGGTCCCCGTCGAGTACGGCGCGAAACACCCCGCGAACCGCTTCGTCATCTCGGTCACCGAGCAGTTCCAGCCGGCGTGGCTCTCCGAGGTCATCGGCACCTCGTGGGCCTTCCTCGTCGTGAAGCTCGTGGCCGCGACGCTCGTGGTGTGGGTGTTCGACGAGCGCATCTTCGACGAGGAGCCCCGCTACGCCGTGCTCCTGCTGGTCGCCATCCTCGCGGTCGGGCTCGGCCCGGGGAGCCGCGACATGCTGCGCGTGACCTTCGGTATCTGATTACGGGAACGGGTGGTGGTCGCGGTCGGGCCGCGGCTCGAAGCCCAGCTCGCGGGGAACGCGCTCGGCACGCTCCCCGAAGTACGGCTCGTCCGTAAAGAGCGGCTGCGCGCTCGGCACGAGCACGCGAACCGCCTCGAAGCCCAGCGCGTCGAGGTCGCGGGGCGTCAGCCGAGCCGCGTACGGCTCCATCCCTGCCTCGACGACCCGCTCGACGAGCGCCGAAAGCTCGGACTCGCCGTCGAACGACCCGTCCGGGCCGACGCTCGCGGCCGGCACCGTCGCGTCGGGGGCGACGAACTCGCGGGCCGCGGGCGGGAACTCGGCGTAGGAGCCGATAGCACCCGACTCGGAGCTCGCGTCGGCCTTCCCCATCCCCCGGAGTTCGAGCCAGTTCTGGAGCGCCTCCTCCAGCGCGCCCGCCGCGGCGGCCTCGGGGTCGAGGTCGGCGGCCATCCCGGCGGCGAAGCGGGGCCACGCGCCCGAGTCGCGGTGGAGACACGCGGCCACGACGGGCACGTCCGCGTCCTGTGTCAGGAGGAGCGCCGTCGCCTCCAACCCCTCGGAGCGCGCGCGCTTCGCTATCTCGCGGTAGCGGTCGTCGTCCACGTCGAGCCCCAGCGGCTCGAAGGTGGAGTACCACGCGAGCATCGCGGCGTCGCGCTCCACGACCTCGTACAGCCCCGAGAGGAGCGCCTCGACGCCCCCGTTCCCGAGGCCGAGCCCGGTCGTGATGGCCGGACGGTGCCGCTGGTCCGGCGGCGGGAAGGCGACGAACTCGGCGGGGAGCTTCGCCGGCGCGCCCGTGTCGAGGCGCTCGCCGACGACCCACGGTATCGCCGCGTCGGGGTCGGGGTCGGGAAAGGCCGGGGACGCGACGAACTCCGCCGGCGCGACGCCGTTCGGGGTGTCGGCCGGGGCGCTTCGCTCGAACTCGCGCTCGCGGTAGACGCCCGCGGCGTACCGTTCCAGTCCCTCGCCGAGCGCCTTCATGAACGCGGTGTCCCAGCCGGCAGCGACGCCCGCGGCCTTCCGGCTGGCCTGTACGTCGGAGAAGCCCGTCGTGTCGGCTAGCTCCGCGAGGTAGTACGGCGCGGGGAACGATTCCACCTCGCCGACCTCCCGCACGATGCCGACACGGGGGTCGAGCGCCCGCTCCGCGGCCCCGAGCGCGGCGTCGAGGTCGCGCGGCTCGTGGCTCCGGTCGAGGCTCCGGTCGCGCCCGTCGGCGCAGTCGCAGTCCGGCACGGGGAGGAAGCGGCGCTGTGCGTGCGGGACCTCGATGACGCCGCCGAGGGCGGGCGACGGCTCGCCGCTCGCCAGTCTGACCGCCTCGCGGCCCGCGAGCGCGCCGGCGAACCGCGCGTCCGCGTCGTCGGCGCCCGGTCGGGCCGAGCCCTCGGCGTTGGCGGCGACGCGGCTCCGGAGACAGTCGAAACAGCCCTGCCCGGGCGCGAAGCCGGAGACCGCGGCCTCGATGTCGGGAAGCGGGTGCCCGCCGACGCCGCCGAGTTCGACGGCGAGCCACGGGGTGCCCGTGGCGCGGGCGGTCGCGTTCGCGGCGTCGAACCCGTCCGCGCCGACCCGACCGACGACGAGCGCGAGGTCCACGTTGCCCACCGCGTCGGGGTCGAGCGCCGTCACCGAATCGGCGACCGGCGCGACGGCGTCGCGGGCGGCCGCGGCGGCGGGACCGCTCCCGACGAGTCCTACGTGCATACCCGCGGTCGGCGGCGGCGGGAGAAAAAGCCCGGCTACTCTACTTCGCGAGGACGGACTGCGCGACGGAGGCGAGTTCGGCCGAGGAGGCGTCGGCGAGGCGGTCGTCGCCGAGCTTCAGGCGGAGGCGCGGCCGCCCCACGTCGATGGGGACCTTCTCGGTCGTGATGAGGCCCTTCTCCTCCAGTTCGCTCTTGGTGCGCGAGAAGGTCGCCTTCGAGGCGATACCCACGTCCTCGCCCCACTTCGAGATGTCGTAGAGCAGCTCCTCGTTCTTCGCCGCGACGAGCAGCGAGACCGTCACCTCGTCGAGGCCGTCGCCGTTGCCGCGGGCGGTCTCCATCGAGGCGAGCACGCCGTCGAAGTCGTCGGCCGTCTCCTCGCCCATGCTCTCGGCGAGCGTCTCGCGCACCCGGGTCCGGCCGGGCGTCCGCAGCGAGAACTCCTCGGCGTCGTCGAAGGCGGCCGCGTACTCCTCGTACGCGCCCTGGATGAACGACGCGTCGTCGGTGACGAGGCCGGCGGCGCGGCCCCCGGCGGCGACGACGGCGACGACGGCCTCCTCGGTGACGAGGAGGGTGTTGTCCGTGGCGCCGAAGGCGCGAAGCTCCAGCCGGCCGGCCTCGCGGAGGTCGGCGGCTGCGCTGGCCTGCTTGAAGTCGCGGGAGAGGTCCTTCAGCACGCGCTCGGCGGCGAGCACGCGCACCGTGGGGCCGGACGACTCGGTCATCTCGTCGAGCAGTTCCTCGACGGTGTCGGTCGAGGGGTTGACGACGTACAGTTCCCCGTCGGCCGCGTCGATGGCCTCCCGGAGCACCGCGGCGACGGAGCGCTCCATCAGGTTCGTTTCCACGCTCATATCGACTTAGTACGAGGTCTATCCGGATAATATTAGCGGACGTTTCAGCCGTAATAGTGTGCCTAACGCTTATACAGCGGCGGTAGGGCCGACCTACGGTCGCCGGACCGACTGCCGGACGCCCCGGACCCGGTCGAGGGTGCCCGCGACCTCCTCGGGCCACCGGAGGTCCCCGTCGAACCGGACCGGCACCGCGCGGCCGTCGAGGAACGCCCGCATCGCCGCGCGGTCGAGAGTCGCCCGCGACGGTTCCCCCCGCGGCCGCCGGTCGCCGGTGAAGGGGTCGCGGTAGCTCCCGCCGCCGTTCGGGGCGGCGTCGTAGCGGACCGCGTAGCCGTCGCGCGTCGTCTCCTCCACGACGAGGACGCCGCGCTCGCCGACGCTCGGGGCGACCCGGGCCGTCGCGTCCCCGACGGCGGCGTAGTCCCGCCCCATCATGATGCGCCGTCGCGCGAGCGAGAGCGCCCGCTCGACGGAGAAGCCGGCGACGACGAGGCGACCGAACGCGGTGCCGACCTTGGCCGCCTGCTCGTTCAGGACCTTCTCCAGCGTCACGGCGCCGGCGACGCTGCCGCGCTCGACGAGCGCCTCCCCTTCCCGGTAGGAACCGCAGGCGTTGAGGAAGAAGGCCCGCGCGCCCGAGCGGTCGAGCGAGTCGGCCGAGAGGTAGCCGTCGGGGCATTCCAGCCCGGCGGCCTCGCAGTGACCGACGTAGTGGACGAAGTCGGTGGGGCGTTCGAGGACCGCGGCGAGGTCGTCCGTGGCGAGGGACTCGTGGACCTCGACGGAGAGCGGCACCGCGCCGGCCCGGTCCCGATAGGCGTCCGCGACGGCGAGTTCGTCGTCCATCGCCGGGTCGTTGAGCACGACGGCGACGGAGAGCGCGTCCCCGCGGTCGCGGCGCGAACGGGCGTTCTCGAACGCCCGCGGGGTCGTCTTGAACGCGTCCACCACCTCGCCGTCCGCGAGCCACGCGTGGGCGTCGCCGACCCCGAGTTCCGGCGCGAGCGGGCTGATGGAGACGGCCCCGCGGTAGAAATCGTCGAGCGACGCCGAGAGCAGGTCCCGGGGCGACATCTCCGTCGCCTCCGCCGGATAGACGAGCGAGAGGCGGTCGAGCAGGGCCGGGAGCGCCCGCGCCCGCTCGTAGCCGGCCTCGACGTACGTCGAGAGGTGCCAGTCCGGGAGCGCGTCGAGGTCGGCGTCGAGGAAGGTCGCGTATCGGGTCGCGGGCGGAACCCCCCGCACCGCCGCGGGGTCGAGGCCGAGGCCGGCGAGCGGCCCCGGGTCGAGCCGCTCCGCCTCGACGGCGCGGGCACACCGGTCGAGGTGGACGACCCGCCGGAGGGCGTCGGCGACCTCGCTCGCGAACGTCGGAAGCGAGCCGAAGGCGTACTCGAACCCCGTTTCGGGCACCGAGAGGAGCGGCGCGTCCGCGCCGACGGTCAGGTCCGCGCCGAGGTAGTAGGCGAGCGGCGCGGCCACGAGGACGTGGTCGAGGTCGTCGGGGACCGCGAACCGGACCGCGCGCTCGCCCGTCCCCGGCGCGGGCACGTCGTCGTACTCCACGAGCGGCGGATGCGGTCGCTCGGGCGGGAAGGACCGTTCGGGGCCGTCGGGGAGCCGCCCGCCGGCCACGCCGACGGCGGCGGCCACCCCCGCGGGAGTCCGCGGGACGGGTATCGTCTCGGGGGCGGGCGGCGCGTCGCGGACGCCGACGGCGACGGGCGACGGCTCGGGGAAGGCGAGCCGGGTCGAGTCCGCGGCCGTCGCGACCCGGGCCGGTCCCTCGAAGCGCACCGCGGCTTCCAGGTCATCGTCGCGCCCGACGGCGACGACGTGCTCGCCGTCGGGGACGTAGCCGTCCGTCGGGAGCCCGTCGGGGTGTGCGGGGGCGTCGAGTTCCAGCGCCGTCAGCCGCCCCGCGATTCCGGCGTCGGAGGGGTAGGGAAGCGGGAGCGCGGGCGGGGTCCGTTCCCAGTCGGTCCTCGCCAGCCGCACCGACCCGTTCCGGCCCACGGCGGCCACGCCGTCGGCGGTCGGGACCCACTCGATCATCGAACGTCCTCCCGTTCGGACGGGGGCGTATCAATTCACCGCCTGAACGGCGTTGCCGCGGACGGGTAGCTTCATTGTGCGGCGGCCGAACGCTCGCGTATGAACCACGAGACCGTCCGCGAGACGGACCCCGCGGTCGCCGACGCCCTCGACGGCGAGCTGGGGCGGCAGCGCGACACGCTCGCGATGATCGCCAGCGAGAACCACGTCTCCGAGGCAGTCATGGCGGCGCAGGGCTCCGCGCTGACGAACAAGTACGCCGAGGGCTACCCGGGGAAGCGCTACTACGCCGGCTGCGAGTACGCCGACGACGTCGAGGAACTCGCCATCGAGCGCGCGAGGGAGCTCTGGGGTGCCGAACACGTCAACGTCCAGCCCCACTCCGGCACGCAGGCGAACATGGGCGTCTACACCGCGATTCTCGAACCCGGCGACAAGATACTCTCGCTCGACCTCAACCACGGCGGCCATCTGAGCCACGGCCACCCGGCGAACTTCACGGGCAAGACCTACGAGGTCGAGCAGTACGAGGTGGACGAGGAAACCGGCTACATCGACTACGAGGGGCTACGCGAGCAGGCCGAGGCCTTCGAGCCGGACGTCATCGTCTCGGGCTTCTCCGCGTACCCGCGCGAGGTCGAGTTCGAGCGCGTGCAGGAGGCCGCGGACGCCGTCGATGCCTACCACCTCGCGGACATCGCGCACATCACCGGGCTGGTCGCGGCGGGCGTCCACGAGTCCCCCGTCGGCGTCGCGGACTTCGTCACGGGCTCGACGCACAAGACCATCCGCGCGGGCCGCGGCGGCATCATCATGTGCGGCGAGGAACACGCGAGCGACATCGACTCGGCCGTCTTCCCCGGCGCGCAGGGCGGTCCCCTGATGCACAACGTCGCGGGGAAGGCCGTCGGCTTCAAGGAGGCGCTCGACCCCTCCTTCACGGAGTACGCGGAGCAGGTCGTCGCCAACGCCCGGACGCTCGCCGACGCCCTCGCGGCCCACGGATTCGAGATCGTCTCGGGCGGGACGGACACCCACCTCGTGCTCGTTGACCTGCGGCCCTCGCACCCCGACACGACCGGCGGCACCGCCGAGGAGGCGCTGGAGGAGGTCGGCCTCGTCCTCAACGCGAACACCGTGCCCGGCGAGACGCGCTCGCCGTTCAACCCCTCCGGCATCCGCGCCGGCACGCCCGCGCTCACGACCCGCGGCATGGGCGAGGCCGAGATGGAACGCGTCGCCGAGGTCATCGCGACCGTCGTGGACGCGCCCGACGACGCCGACGTGAAGGCCGAGGCGAGCGCCGAGGTGGACGCGCTCACCGACGCGCACCCGCTGTACGAGTAGCCCCGCGCCGGCGGCCCGGCCGCTGCTATACACGAACGCGAACACTCTCTCCGTACTCGCCCCCCGATTGGGCACGAATGCGTTGGGTTGATTAGCCGGCGCGAACCACTCCCGGCCATGACCGAGATCATCGACGGGAATGCCGTCGCCGCGGAGATACGCGACGGCCTCGGCGACGCCATCGCGACGCTGAAGGCCGAGGGCGTCACCCCGGGACTGGCGACCGTCCTGATGAGCGACGACCCCGCGAGCGAGACGTACGTCTCGATGAAACAGCGCGACTGCGAGGAGGTCGGCATCGACGGCATCCACGTCGAACTCGACCCCGACGCGCCCGCGGCGGAACTGTACGACACCGTCGCGGACCTCAACGACGACGACGCCGTCCACGGCATCCTCGTCCAGATGCCGCTCGTCGACCAGGTGGACACCCGGCGCGTGCTCCGTTCCGTCGCGCCCGAGAAGGACGTGGACGGCTTCCACCCGGAGAACGTCGGGCGACTGGTCGCCGGCAACGCCCGGTACAAGCCCTGCACCCCCCACGGCATCCAGAAGCTGTTCGAACACTACGACGTGGAGACGGAGGGCGCGGAGGCCGTCGTCGTCGGCCGTTCTGACATCGTCGGCAAGCCGATGGCGAACCTGCTCGTCCAGAAGGCCCCGTTCGGCAACGCCACCACGACGGTGTGTCACTCCCGGACCGCGGACCTCGCGGCCCACACGCGCGAGGCGGACATCGTGGTCGCCGCCGCGGGCGTCCCCGGATTCATCGACGGGTCGATGCTGAAGGCGGGCGCGACGGTGATCGACGTGGGCATCAACCGCGTCGACGCCGACACCGAGAAGGGCTACGAACTCGTCGGCGACGTGGACTACGAGAGCGCGAAGGAGGTCGCCGGGAAGATAACCCCCGTGCCGGGCGGCGTCGGCCCGATGACCCGCGCGATGCTGCTGTGGAACACCGTGAAGGCCGCCGGCGAGCGGGCCGGCGTCGAGGTCGACCTGCCCTGAGCCGATGCCGGGGGAGACGACCGCCGACGAACTCGCGGCGCGCTACGGGGGGAACGTGGTCCGCGCCGGCGAGCGCACGGAAGTGCCGCCCGCCCGCTGGGAACACGGCCGCGACCGCGAGGGGACGTGGGGCGTCGGGGCGCTGGTCGAACACGACGGCCGCGTCCTCATGGTCGAACAGGGCGACGCCTGGCTCCTCCCCGGCGGGATGCTCGAACCCGGCGAGACGCACGCCGAGGGCGCGACCCGCGAGGTGCGCGAGGAGACGGGCGTGCGCATCGACACGGCGGACCTGCTCGCGGTGACCGAGCGGACGTTCGTCAACGCCGCGGACGGCCGCGAGTTCGACTTCCGGTTCGCCACCTTCCGGGGCGTCGCCGACGACACCGAAACGAGCGACGATCCGGGCATCGACGACGAGGGGATAACCGCCGTCGCGTGGCACGGTGCGCTCCCCGAGAACACCTTCGACCGCGACCTCGTGGCGCGGCTCCGCGGCCGACGTTTATAGCCGAGCACGCGGCCACCCGGCGCGTGCCCCGCCGCACGCCCGGCGACGAACACGACGGGAGCGCGACCGCCCGTCGCCGGTAGCGAGGTCGCCTGTCCGCTACACCGACGATGCGAGCGACAGCGCCGCGTCGAGGTCCACCGGCCCCGCCTCGTCGAGGCGCTCCAGCAGCGCCGCGACCCGCTCGTCGGTCGGCTCGCGGTCGGCGCGCTCTAAGAGCTTCCGTGCCGCGCCCCGACCCGTGCCGGCCCCGAACACGAGATGCCGCTCGCCGCCGAACGCCGCTGGGTCGAACGGCTCGAAGACCGACGGCTCCGACAGCATCGCGTCCGTGTGGATGCCCGACTCGTGGGTCGTCACCTCCCGGCCGAGGACGGGTTTGCGCGGGTCCACGTCCTCGTCGAGCGCGTCCAGCACCGACTCGCAGGCGGGGACGAGCCGCTCGGTCGCGACGCCCGGGTCGCCCCCCTCCTGGACCGTCGCGGCGACGACCTCCTCCGTGGCGGGGTTGCCGGCGCGCTCGCCCAGCGACGCGACCGACACGTCCACCCGCCCGACGCCGGCCTGAGCCGCGACGAGCGCGTTCGCCGTGGCGCAGCCGAGGTCGTCGTGGAAGTGGACGCCGGCCCGCGAGAGGTCGACGCCCGACTCCGCGAGCGTGCGGAGGTAGCCCGCGACGAACGACGGGGTGCGCGCCCCGACCGTGTCGGCGACGACGACGGGGCAGTCGAACCGCTCGAACGCCGCCGCCACGGCCGACGCCTCCGTGCGGAAGCCGTCCATCAGCGTGAGGTGTGGCGTCGCGCCGCCCTCGCGGACGCGGTCGAGACACGCCTCGGCCGTCTCGTACATCTCCGCGCGGCTCTTCCCGACGACGTGTTCGAGTTGGCCGTCGGAGACGGGGACGAACACCTCGACCACGTCCGCGCCGGCGTCGAGCGCCGCGTCCACGTCCGACTCGACGCCGCGCGCGATGGCGACCACGTCTCCGTCGAGGTCGTCGGCAAGCGTCGAGACCACCTCGGTCTGGTCCTCGCCGACGGCCGGAAAGCCGGCCTGCACGAGCGGCACGTCGAGGTCGTCGAGCGCACGGCCGGCCGCGACTCGCTGCTCGACCGTGTAGTCGCGGTCGGGCAGCTGTGTCGCCTCCCGGAGCGTCACGTCACAGAGCTTCATATCACGTCCTCCGCGCGCAGGGACTCGTAGGTGTCGGGGTCGAGGCCCACCTCGTCGAGGTACACCTCGTCGTTGTGCTCGCCGTGGCCGGGACCGAGGTGCGACACCTCGCCGGGGTCGCCGGAGAACTTCGGGACGACCCCGTGGGTATCGACGGGGCCGAGGTCCGCGTCCTCGACGGTGACGATGTCGTCGCGGGCGGCGTACTGCTCGTCGGCGTACACGTCCTCGATGTCGTATATCACCGAGGCGACCGCGCCGGCCTCGGTGAGCGCCGCGACCGCCTCCTCGGCCGAGCGGTCGGCCATCCACGCCGCGACGTACTCGTCCAGCGCCGCGACGTGCTCGACGCGGTCGCGGTTGGTGGCGAACCGGTCGTCCTCGACGAGTTCCGGGTGTCCGATACACTCGGCGACGCGCTCCCAGATGGGCTGTGAGGAGGCCGAGAGCGCGACGTAGCCGTCCTCGGCCGCGTAGACGTTCCGGGGCGCGGCGTTGGGGTGGCGGTTCCCCGTTCGCTCGTCCGTCTCGCCGAGGCGGTCGTACTTCTCGGGCACGCTCGGGAACATCCGGAACAGCGACTCGTACAGCGACACGTCGACGACGCGCCCCTCGCCGCCGGTGAGGCGGTCGAAGACGCCGAACACCGCGCCCATCGCGGCGTAGTGGCCGGCGGCGAGGTCGGCCAGCGAGATGGGAGGAAGCAGCGGTTCGCTGTCGGGGAAGCCGTTGACGTGGGCGAACCCGGACATGGCCTCCGCGACGGTGCCGAAGCCCGGGCGCTCGGCCATCGGCCCGGTCTGGCCGTAGCCGGAGATGCGCACGACGACGAGGTCCTCGTTCTCGTCGCGGAGCGCGTCCGGCCCGAGGCCCCACGATTCGAGCGTGCCGGGCCGGAAGTTCTCCACCACCACGTCGGCGTCGGCCGCGAGTTCGAGCGCGAGCGCCCGGCCCTCGTCGGTCTTCATGTCGAGGGTGACACACCGCTTGTTGCGCGCGAGCGCCTTCCACCACAGCGACAGGTCGCCGTCGAACGGCGGCCAGTCGCGGATGGGGTCGCCGTGCTCGGGGTGTTCGACCATCACCACGTCCGCGCCGTGGTCGGCGAGGGTGACGGTGGCGAACCCGCCGGCGATCATGCCCGAGAGGTCGAGCACCCGGAGTCCGTCGAGGGGGCCTGACATGGCCCCGGCTTCGACCGGCGCGCGTCTAAACCCCTGCCTCCCGGCAGGGGGTCAGTCGAGCGCGTCGAGCCGGGAGCGCGCCTCGGCGAGCGCGGCCTCGTCGTCCTCGCGGAGGTACCGGCCCACGCCGCGCGCGACACGGACGAGCGTCTCCGCCTCCGCGGGCGGCACGTCGCCCTGTATCGCTTGCACCCGACGGACGTGGCCGTCGAGGCGAGCCAGGGCGTCGCTCGCGGCCGGGTCCGGGTGTTCGTCGAGGTACGCCCGGGCGTCGCTCCGGTACTCGTCGACCGCGTTCGCGTAGGCCAGCCCCCGCGAGTCGCGGAGGGCGTCGGGCACCTCGTCGGGCGCGGGCCGGTCACCGAGGTCGCCCCGGAGCAGCGAGAGGAAGTAGAGCTCCTCGTCGTCGCTCACGCGGGCGCCCCGCCCGACGGCGTCCGCGACGGCCCGCAGTTCCATCGCGGCGAGGTAGCGGTCGTCCAGCGGCCGGAGGTCGCCCCCGTCCACGAAGCCGTAGCTGCGGGTGAACTCCCTCGTGGCCTCGACCGCGCGCTCCGCGAGGTCGCGCAGCGGCACCTCCTCGACGGCGTTGCGCACCGGCGAGAGGTCGAGCGTCGCGTTCGTCGCGGTGTGGAGCTTGCGCTCGTCCTCGACGCCGACGCTCCGCATGCTCCCGCAGTCGGGGCACTCGACGCTGCCCGTCTCGTAGTAGGACCACCGCGTCCCGCACGACCGACACTCGCGGGTGCCGCGAACCTTCATACCCCGGGCGAGGGGCCGCCGGCTGAAAACCGTCCGGGTCCGGTCGCGGCGAGTATCTGTTCGACCGTCGGGATTTATGTGCACGTCGTGGTAACGAGTGTCCATGTCGGAATCACCGACGTACGAGGATAGGGTAAGTCGCCGCGAGGCGGCTGGCCGGGAAATTCGACGGTAACGTCACGCTCTCTACGGATTCGGGCGACCTGTTACTGCGCACCGACGGGGACACGTACGCGCTGGACCGCGAGAACGCCGCAGAGCTACGCGACGCGCTCGCGAACGCGCTCACGCGGACGCGGGAGTTCGTGTACACCAGCGGCGAGCACCGCGAGGACGGCAGCTACGTCGTCGCGCGCCGCGGGGCGACGTCGTCGGGCAACCGCAAGGTGTTCGACTCGTTCGCCCGCTTCGAGCGGCTGTACGAGCGCCTCCCCGAGGAGTTCACCGCGGACGACCTCTCGCGGACCGGGCTCACGGACGGCCGGCGACACATCGTGCTCCGCCACTTCGTCGAGCATCCGGACGTCGACTGTGAACTCACGAGCCGCCAACCCCTGACGGTGAGGAAGCTCTAAACCGCCGCCGCGCGACCGGAGGATATGACGTTCTCCATCGTCGCGCGCGACCCCGAGACGCGCGCCGTCGGCGTCGCCGTCCAGTCGAAGTTCGTGAGCGTCGGCTCCGTCGTCCCGTTCGTGTCGGCGGACGCGGGCGCGGTAGCGACCCAGTCGTTCGCCAACGTCGCGTACGGCCCCGACGGGCTCGACCTGCTCCGCCGCGGCCACGACGCACAGGCCGTCGTCGACACGCTCACCGCGGACGACGCGGAGGCCGAGTCCCGGCAGGTCGGCGTCGTAGGCCGCGACGGCTCCGTGGCCGCGTTCACCGGCGACGACTGCTTCGACGTGGCCGGGGACGTCCAGGGCGAGACGTACACCGTCCAGGGGAACATCCTGGAGAACGAGGCGACGCTGACGGCGATGGCCGAGGCGTACGAGGCAGGCGAGGCGGCGGGCGACGGGCTGCCGGAGCGGCTCCTCGCAGCCCTCCACGCGGGCAACGAGGCCGGCGGCGACTCGCGGGGCGAGCAGTCCGCGGCCCTGTACGTCGCCAAGCCGGAGGGCGGCTACGACGGCGGCAACGACCGCTGGGTCGACGTGCGCGTCGACGACCACGAGGCGCCAATCGACGAACTCGAACGCGTCTTCAAACTGTACGATGTGACCTTACTGGAGCGAGCCGCGCCCGAGGAGACGGCGGAGCTGTCGGGCGAGGCGGCCGAGGCCGTGGCGGCGACGCTCGCGGAGCTGGGCTTCTACGACGGCACCCCGTCCGGGGAGTTCGACGCCGAGGCGCGCGCGGCGCTGGAGGCGTTCCGCGGCATGAACAACTTCGAGAACCACTCGCTCGCGGCGCTGGAGGACGCGCTGGCCCACGGCTGGGCCGACGCCGAGGGCGACGGCGAGGCGCGGATGGTGGACGCCGTCTGGCACGGGCTGTCGCGACTGGACCGGGTGTAGCCGGCCCCGCGGGGCGGCCGTCCGCACGGGGTTTTTGCGCCCCCGGCACGAACCGAGGGTATGCGCGACGAAGCCGAGATCCGCGAGCAGTACGAGTTCCTAGCCGAGCAGCTCGACGACGAGGAGATGAACCACGAGGGCGTCCGGCAGATGTTCACCTACTACAAACGGGCGCTCGGGTGGGTGTTGGAGGAGGAGTACATCTGAGAAGTCTGACATCGGTTGACAGGGGCGGTAGGTTTATGCGTCTCACCGTCTTCGCTGTAAGTGACGCTTCGCTTTGGAGGGCCGAAGCGTCAGCGGGGACCAATTCAGGGCGGCAAGCGGCCGGCCGGGTTTTCTCCGGCCCGCCGCTTTCCACTCGTTGAACAACACCGACGAGCCGCCGCTCTTCCCCGCTTTCCGACGTGTCTCCCGGGAGCGCTCCGACGCCCGGCGGCGCCGCTGCCGAGGATAGAACACTCTGACAACCAACGTACACGTCCGGAGAGTCGGCGTCCGGGCTCCCCGCGTCGCCGGAGGTCCTCAGCGCCTCCGGTCCGCTCGGCGCCGCCGTGTAACCGCTCCGATATATTTATTCGCCGGCAGGAACAATCCGCTCGTCATGTACGACCTGACGGGGTTCCAGCGGGACCTGATGTACGTCATCGCCGGACGCGACGAGCCGCACGGCCTCGCCATCAAGGAGGAACTGGAGGAGTACTACGAGAAGGAGATACACCACGGCCGCCTCTACCCGAACCTCGACACGCTCGTGGACAAGGGGCTCGTGGACAAGGGGGAGCGCGACCGCCGGACGAACTTCTACACCCTGACGCGGCGCGGCCGCCGGGAGATCGAGGCCCGCCGCGACTGGGAGAACGAGTACATCGACGCCGAGTAACAGGTAGTCAGGCGGGGGTCGCGTCCCCGTCATCGTCGTCCGGCGTCTCCTCCCCGCCGTCGGGCGCCCCGGTCGCGTCGGCGTCCGACGGCTCGCCCGCCCGCTCCATCGGGAGCTCCGTCATCGCCGCGGGGTCGACCGCGAACGGCTGTATCCGGGTTCCGGAGACCAGTTCCGGGAGCACGAGTCGCGCGAAGTGGACGACGAGCACGAGCAACAGCGGCCCGAGGAAGATGCCGTACCAGCCGAACAGCAGCGGGCCGAAGATGTACGCGAACATGACCAGCCCGACGTGGAGGTTCCGGCCCGAGACGTACGGCCGGAGCACGAGGTCCGGGATAGTGTCCACGACGACGAACGAGAGCAGGACGAACGCGGCGGGAATCGCGTAGTTCGGGTCGGCGGACAGGTACGCGCTCCCGAACAGGTACGCCCCGACGGGGACGTAGACGAGTTTCATCCCGACGACGGGGACGAGCGAGGCCGCGCCCGCGAGCAGGCCGACGAGCGCGGGGTACGGGATGCCGGCGGACGCGGGCGCGAGGAAGTCGAGCACGGAGTAGACGATAGCGCCGATGGCGGCGGTGAAGACCGCGTTGAAGATGTTGCCCGAGAACACCTTGTAGAGGTCGCGGTCCACGGCGCGGGCGTAGCGGTCGAGGACGCCGGCGTCGTCGCCGAACCGCCCCATGAGCCACCGCGAGAGCCGCGGGGCGTCCCGGAGCAGGTAGAAGGCGACGGCGAACATCACGAACAGGTGGAGCAGACCGGTGCCGACGAAGCCCGCGTAGTCGAGTCCGGTCCCGAGCGCGTCCTGCACGGTGCCGACGAGGTTCGGGTCGTCCAGGAACGAGCCCGGATCCGCGACGCCGGTGGTGACGTTCCGGTACGGCCCGAGGGCCGATTCGAGCGGCCCGAAGTCGACGGAGCGCGAGACGTTGTTGAACTCCTGGAGGCCGATGGCGAGCGCGTAGCCGACCAGCAACAGCAGCGGGAGCGCGAGCGCGAACAGCGAGAGGGCCGCGGCGACGGAGGGCGGCCCGACCCGCTTCGACACCCGGTTGTACACCGGCCGGGTGGCGTAGTAGAGGAAGACGGCGAACACGAGCGTCCCGACGAACGAGTAGGCGACGAACGCGAGGAAGACCGCGAGCCCGCCGCCGATCGCCCACCACGCCGTCCGGGACCGGTCCACGTCGGAGAGCGCCATACCGACAGGATGTGGGACCGGCGCGAATAAAGCCTCCCACGCCACCGGCGAGAATTTATATAGCGCTATATTGTCATGGGTAGCATGGCCGCGACGGTACCGGACACCGAGGTGACACGGCTCGTGCTCGCCGCGGCGCTCGGCCTCTTCCTGGGGCTGGAGCGCGAGTGGTCCGAGAAGTCCGCGGGGGTGCGGACGCTCGCGCTCGTGAGCCTGCTCGGCGCGCTGTTCACCGTCGCGGACGGGGAGGCGCTGGTCGTCGCCGGCGCGGCGCTGGTCGTCGTCCACGGCGGCCTGCTCTCGGCGCGCGGGCTATTCGAGGAGGACGAGGGGCTGGCGCTCACGACCGGCGTGACGATGCTCGTCGCCTACGGGACGGGTGTGCTCGTCGGGAGCGGCCTCCTCGTGGAGGGGGTCACGGTGGCCGTCGTCTCCTCGCTGCTGCTCGTGCTCAAGCGGGAGCTCCACGCGCTCGCCGGGTCGCTGTCGCGCGCCGAGGTGCGGTCGGCCTCGGAGTTCGCCGTCCTCGCGTTCGTCGTCTTCCCGGCGCTCCCGCCCGGGGAAGCGGAGGTGACGTTCGCGGGGGTCGTGCTCGCCGTCGAGCCCCGCGTCGTCTGGCTGCTGGTCGTCACCGTCGCGGCCGTCGGCATCGTCAACTACGGCGTCGTCAGGCTGTACGGCGGCCGCGGCGTCGCCGTCACCGGCTTCTTCGGCGGGCTGGCCTCCTCGACGGCCGTCGTGGGGACGATGCTCGACCACGTCCGCCAGCGGCCCGCGGCCGCCCCCTACGCCGTCGCGGCCGTCCTGCTCGCGAACGCGGCGATGGCCGCGCGCAACCTCGCCATCGCCGTCGCCTTCACGCTCTCCGCGTCGCCGTTGTTCGGCGTGGTCCTCCCGCTCGGGGTGGTCGTGGTCGGGAGCGTCGTCCTCGCGTTCGCCACCGCCGACTGGGACGAACCCGTCGACCTCGAACTGGAGACGCCGTTCCGGCTGCGCTACGCGCTCGGCTTCGGCGTCGCCTTCCTGCTGCTGGTCGCCGTCGGCGGGGCGGCGAGCGCGCGGTTCGGCGCGCTCGGCCTGCTGGTCACGGCCGCCCTCGCGGGGCTCGTCTCGTCGGCCGGCGGGACGACGACGGCCGTCCTGCTCTACCGATCGGGCGCGGTCGACGCCGAGACGGCCACGCTCGCGGTCCTGCTCGCGACGGGGACGAGCATCGGGGTGAAGGTGGCGCTCACGGCGGGCGCGGCGAACCGCGCCTTCTTCCGTCGGGTCGCGGGCTACTCGGCCGGGCTGCTCGCGCTCGCGACCGCCGCCGCGGCGCTCGTGTAACATTCGCCGCTACCATCGGTGTTCTTAACAGGCGCTCCTCCGAACGGCGGCTATGAACCGCGAGACCGCCGAGCCGTCGGTCGATACCCTCCCCGGCCCGAAGGCCGAGGAGCGCGTCGCGTACCACGGCGAACACGCCGCGACGACGACCTACGTCTACGACTTCGTGTGGGACGTGACCGCCGACGCGGAGGGGCCCTTCTGTACCGACGCCGACGGCAACGTGCTCCTCGACTTCACCAGCCACGTCGGCGCGGCCCCCCTCGGCTACAACAACCCCGACCTGCTGGAGCGGATGGCCGAGTTCGACCTCGTGGACCCGCTGAAGATCGCCGGACAGGACTTCTACACGACCGCGGGCGACCCCGCCGACGTGGACTTTCCCGGCCCGGCGGAGCTGATGGACCGGCTCGCCGACGCCTCGCCCGACGGCCTGGACACCGTGTTCCTCTCGAACTCCGGCGCGGAGGCCGTCGAGAACGCCATCAAGGTCTGCTACGACGACACGAAGGGGCAGTACGGCATCACGTTCCAGGGGGCCTTCCACGGGCGGACGCTCGGCGCGCTCTCGCTCAACCGCTCGAAGTCGGTGTACCGGCGCGACTTCCCCGAGATCGCCGGAATTCACGACGCGCCCTTCTGTGACGACCGGACCTGCGACCCGACGACCTGCTCGTGTGGCTTCTTCGCGGGCGACACCTCACAGCTCCGCCGGATGCTCGACCCCAAGCGCGGCTACGTCGACGCCGGCGAGGTCGCGTATCTGATCATGGAGCCGATACAGGGCGAGGGCGGCTACCGCTTCCCCTCGGCGTCGTTCATGCGCGAGGTCGCGGACGTCTGCGGGACCCACGACATCCCCCTCGTCGTCGACGAGATACAGTCGGGGCTCGGCCGCACGGGGGAGTTCTGGGCCTCCGACGGCTACCCCATCGAGCCGGACGTCATCACCGCCGCGAAGGGGCTCCGCGTGGGCGCGACGATAGCGAGCGGGGACACCTTCCCCGAGGAGCGCTCGCGGCTCTCCTCAACGTGGGGCGCGGGCGACATCGTCGCGACCATGCAGGGCGCCATCACGGTCGACCTGATACGCGAGGGCGGGCTGATGGACAACGCGGTCGCACGGGGTCGCCAGGCCGTCGAGACCCTCCGCGATTACGACCTCCCGGGCGTCACCGACGTGCGCGGCAAGGGGCTGATGCTCGCGCTCGACTTCGCGGGGACGGACCTGCGCGACGCGGTCGTGGACGCCGCGCTCGCGCGCGGGCTGCTCACGCTCGGCTGCGGCACGCGCACCCTTCGGCTCCTGCCGCCGCTCGACGTGACGGCCCGGGAGATAGAACTGGGCTGCTCGATACTCGCCGACGCCGTCCGGGCCGCTCAGAACTGATAGCGCCGGTCGTCGTCCGACTCGGGGTAGCCGCCGGCCATCTCGTCGTAGCTCATCCCCGCGAGGAACTCGTCGTACGTGCAGTCGTACTCCGACCGGAGGTGGAAGTCGATGTTCCCGGTCTCGACGACCCGCTGGAACAGCCCGTGGACGGCCCGCCGGAGCAGTTCGTCCGGGTCGTCGGTGCCGTAGGCGGCCGAGAGTAGCGCGAGCTCGTTTCTGGTCTCCGCGTCGAGTTCGACGGCCACCTCGTCGCCGAGGTCGGCCGCCGCGTTGTCCACGTCGGTGAACAGGTGGTCGAGGCTCATACCCCGAGCAGACGGCCCCGACGGATACCGGTGCCGCTTGCGCGCCGGGTCGCCACCCCTAAACGACGACCGGCCCAACCGGGAACGATGACCGACACCGCGGAGCGACTCCCCGACGACACCGAGGCGGTCCGGGGGGCGCTCGTCGAGTGGTACGAGGCCGACCACCGCTCGTTCCCGTGGCGGGAGACGCGGGACCCCTACCGCATCCTCGTCAGCGAGGTGATGAGCCAGCAGACCCAGCTCGGGCGCGTGGAGTCGGCCTACCGCGACTTCCTCGACGAGTGGCCCGACGTCGCGGCGCTCGCGGACGCCGACCGCGCCGACGTGGTCGGCTTCTGGACCGACCACTCGCTCGGCTACAACAACCGCGCGAAGTACCTCCACGAGGCGGCGCGGCAGGTCGTCGACGAGCACGGCGGCGAGTTCCCGACCGACCCGGACGGCCTGCAGGAACTGATGGGCGTCGGCCCGTACACCGCCAACGCCGTCGCCTCCTTCGCGTTCGACAACGGGAACGCCGTGGTGGACACGAACGTCAAGCGCGTCCTCCACCGCGCGTTCGACGTGCCCGACGACGACGCGGCGTTCGAGGCGGTCGCGAACGCGCTGATGCCCGACGGCGAGTCGCGCGTCTGGAACAACGCCGTCATGGAACTCGGCGGGGTCGCGTGCGGCAAGACCCCGGACTGCGACGAGGCCGGGTGCCCGTGGCGCGCGTGGTGTCACGCCTACGAGACGGGCGACTTCACCGCGCCCGACGTCGCCACGCAGCCGAGCTTCGAGGGGTCGCGCCGACAGATGCGCGGCCGCGTCGTGAAGGCGCTCCGGAGCCACGGCACGCTGTCGCTGGACGAACTCGGCCCCCGAGTCCGGGTGGACTACGACCCCGGCGGGCGGTACGGCCGCGAGTGGCTCGGCGGCCTGCTCTCCGACCTCGCGGACGACGGCCTCGTCGAGGTCGAGGGCGACGAGGCGCGTCTCGCCCGATAGCGTGCCACATTTATCCGCTCCGCGGCGAGCGGGGGTATGGACACCATCCACGTCGCGGCGCTCGTCGGGAGCCTCCGCGAGGCGAGTTACACCCGGCTCGCGTGCAGGCGGGCGCTCGCCGTCGCCGACGAGTACGACCGCGTGGAGACGGACCTCATCGACCTGCGGACCCTCGACCTGCCAACCTACAACGGCGACCGCGACGACCCGCCGGGCGTGACCGAGCTACTGGAGCGGGTGGCGGCGGCCGACGCCGTCCTGCTCGGGACGCCGAACTACCACGGCTCCTACTCCGGCGTGTTGAAGAACGCGCTCGACTACTGCGGCTTCGACGAGTTCGAGGACACGACCGTCGGCCTGCTCGTCGTCGCCGGCGGCGCGTACTCCTCCGCGCCGCTCGACCACCTCCGCATCGTCGCCCGCTCGGTGAACGCGTGGGTCATCCCGCATCAGGTCGCCATTCAGGGCGCGAGTTCCCGCTTTGAGGACGGCGTCCTCGTCGACGAGAAACACGCCGAACGCGTGGACACCCTGGGTCGCAGGCTCGTGGAGTACGCGAACATCGAACCGGACCCGCCGACACAGGAGAGCGAGTCGAACGTCGGCGCGGACGACTGACTACGGCGCCTCGAAACGCGCGACGACGACCGACTCGCCGTCGGCGCGCCACACGAGTTCTAACACGTCGCCGCTCCCGACGCCCGACACCGTCACCGAGTCGCCCGCGCTGACGGTCCCCGAGAAGGAGGCGTCCGCCGGGGCACCGTCCACCGTCACGGTCAGCCGCTTCGCGTCGATGTTCTCGCCGCCCTCGTGGGTTATCGTGACCGAGCCGTCGGCGTACTCGAACGAGAAGTTCGCCCGCGGCGCGTCCGGGCCGGTCGAGACCGCCCGACGGCTCAACAGGAGGCCCGTGATGTCGTCGGGCGTCCCCGACGTGAGCGCGTCGTAGCCGTAGTTCGTCACCGCGGGCAGCAGCGGCTCCGTCGCCCCGACCCCGCCCGTCGCGTCCGCGTTCGAGACGACCGCCACGCCGAGGTCCGTCCCCGGAACCGACTCGAACGCCGTGGCCGCCTCGTAGGCGCGCTCGGTGCCGCTGTCGGTCGGCCGGGCCAGCACCGTCCTCCAGTCCGCGAGGTCGCGGAAGGCCGCGTTCGCGTACAGCCGGTACTCGAAGCGCGTCCCGTCGAAGACGGGCAGGAGCCGCGCCGCCGGCACGCCGTCGAGGGGTATCGGGCCGGCCGCGCGGAGGCGGTCGCTCGTCGCCGGGTCGTCTATCGACGTTCCGTCGCGCACCGCCGAGGTCACCCACCGCGTCTCGACCGGATCGGTGTAGGTGACGGTCGTTCCCTCGACGGCGAGGCTCCCCGCGGCCATCGCCCCGAGGTCGACGGCGACGCCGTCGGCGGTCGGTTCGAGCCCCGTCGGAAGCGAAGGGGTTGCGGTCGGAGTGTCCGTCGCCGTCCCGGTCGCGGTGGCGGTCGCCTCGGCCGGCGCGTCGGTGGTCGTCGTCCCGGTACAGCCGGCGAGCGCGACGGCCGGCAGGGCCGCGATGAGCGCGCGTCTGGAGGGCATCGGTTCGGGTTCGCCCTCCGCGAACAAAACCCCACGGGCCGCCCGCGAACGCAACCGTTTTGCCCCGGACGGTACCCCCACCACCGTGCACGCCATCACGAACAGCGGGTGGGTGGAGGTCGTGACCGGCTCGATGTTCTCCGGCAAGACCGAGGAGCTGCTCCGCCGGGTCCGGCGGGCGGAGATCGCCGGGCAGTCCGTCGCCGCGTTCAGTCCCGCGCTCGACGACCGCTTCGGCTCCGCGACCATCGGGAGCCACGCCGGCCAGCAGATAGAGGCGACGGTCGTGGACCAGGAGGAGCCCGAGCCGGCGATGCACGACGCCCTCAACGGGGAGGACGTGGTCGCCATCGACGAGGCGAACTTCTTCTCGGGGGCGCTCGTCGACGCGTGCGAGGCGCTTGCGGCCGACGGCCGGCGAGTCATCGTCTCCGGCACGGACCAGACGTTCCGCGGCGAGCCGTTCCACCCGCTCCCGGACCTGATGGCCGTCGCCGAGTACGTCGACAAGTACCAGGCCATCTGCACCCAGTGCGGCGAACCCGCCTCCCGGAACCAGCGGCTCATCGAGGGGGAACCCGCCCACTACGACGACCCGACCGTCATGGTCGGCGCGGAGGAGTCCTATGAGGCCCGCTGTCGGAGCTGTCACGTCGTCCGCCGGGACTGACCCACCGCCCCGGCGTTCGCAACCGATTAGTCCGCGCCGGGCCTACCCGACGCCGTGACCACGTGGGTCGAGAACCCGACCGGGGGACGCGAGCGCGGCCCGCGGGGACTGGCGCGGGCGTGGATAGAGATACTCCGCCGGCCGCGCCGCTTCTTCGCGAACGGCGTCGCGCCGGGCGACCAGGCCCCCGGACTCACCTTCGCCGTGAGCGTCGCGCTCGTGTACGTGGCGACGCGGTTCGCGTTCCTCCCGAGCGCGCGGCCGGCCTTCTTCGCCAACGAGGCGGCCTCGGTCGGGGTCGGCCTGCTCGTCGCGGCGCTGATAATCGCCCCCGTCGCGCTCCACCTCGTGGCCGCGCTGGAGGTCGTCATCCTCATCGCCGTCGTGCGCGACCGCGCGGGCGTCTCCGAGACGGTCCAGGTCATCGGCTACGCCACCGCGCCGATGGCGCTCGCCGGCGTCGGCGTCCCGCCCGCGCTCGCCGACGTGGCCCTGCTCCCCGAGGTCGTCGCGGCGTGGCGGCTCGGCCTCGCGCTGTGGGGCGCCGGGCTGTTGTGGTACGGGATGGCGACGGTCCACGACACGTCGCTCGTTCGCGCGGGCGTCGCCGTCGCCCTGCCCGCGGTCATCGTCTTCGGCTACCTGTTCGGCGGCGTGTTCGCCTTCGAGACGCTGACCGGCATCGAGGTCGCGGACACGACGCCCCCGACGGGCGCGGGCACCGCGGCGTCGGGCGACATGGAAACGCAGTTAGTCGGCGGCCGCGAACCGCGACCGTGACGAACACGCAGGTCACCCTCATCCAGATAGACAACTACGGGCCGTGGACCGTCACCCCGGAGCCGCGCCGCGAGGTCGACCTCCAGACCCTCCAGTCGCGCCTCTACGCCGACCTCTCACAGCTGTTCGGCAACCGAGAGGGGTACGTCTTCTTCACCCGTTTCGACAACATGATCGCCGTGACGAACGGGCTGGACGCCGACGCCCACGCGCTGATACAGGAGTCCGTCGGCAACCGCTACCCGGTCACGGTCTCGCTCGGCGTCGAGGCCGACGCCTCCCCGGCCGCGGCGCTCGGCAGGGCGACGACCCACCTCCAGGACGCCGGCTCGGCACAGGACGCCGCCCGGACGGAGATACTCAGCGGCGCGCCGCTGGCCGAGGAGGACCGGGCCGATGACGACGTGCAGATCGCCCACTTCGACGTGAACGACGCCACGGGGAAGTACACGGACCAGCTGAACGAGTTCGACTCGTTCATCCGCATCGAGCAGGGGTACGCGAGCCTGATGCGCTACATGCGCGAGGCCCACGACGCGCTCTCCTTCTTCGTCGGCGGCGACAACGTCATCGCGGTCTGCCCCGCGATGGACGAGGCCGACTACCGCGACGCCATCGACCACGTCCGCGACGAGGTCTCGGTCGAACTGAAGGTCGGCGTCGGTCGCTCGCGCAACGCCCAGGGCGCGGGGATGGACGCGAAGCACGCGCTCGAGACCTGTCGACACGACAACACGGACGTCGAGTTCCGCTGACAACCCTCGCCCCGGCGGGTAGGTTTATAACGTCTGGACTGTCTAACATACGTGAACATGGAACAAGAACTCGACCGCAGACAGGTCATGAAGGCACTCGGCGCGGCGGGAATCACCGTCGGCCTCGCCGGCTGTTCGAGCGGCGGCGACGCGACGGAGACGGACACCGACGGCGGTAACGGAAACGGCGGCGCGACGGCCACCGACAGCGACGGCGGCATGGAGGGCTTCGAGGCGCGCGTCGGCGTGCTGATGCCCGAGACGGGCGACCTCGGCTCGCTCGGCGTTCTCATCCGCGACGGCGCGCTGCTCGCGGGGACGCAGATCAACGACGCCGGCGTCGAGGTAACCGTCGACAACCAGGTGGAGGACACCCAGACCGACCCGCAGGCGGGTATCTCCGGGGCGGAGGCGCTCGTCAACGGGGGCTACCCGGCCGTCGTCGGCCCGGCGTCCTCGAACGTGAACCTCGCGGTCGCACAGGAGGTGTACATCCCCAACGCGGTCGTCGGGATGTCGCCGTCCTCGACCGCGCCCGCGGTCACGAACCTCGACGACAACGACTTCATCTTCCGCACCTGCCCCTCGGACCTGCTCCAGGGGCCGGTGATGGCCGAGGTCGCGGCGAACCGCCTCGGCGGCTCCACGTCGTCGGCGCTGTTCCTCAACGACGCGTACGGCCAGGCGCTGAAGGACTCGTACGTCGCCGCCTTCGAGGAACTCGACGGCCAGGTCATCAACGAGGTGTCGTTCGAGCCCGGACAGGCCTCCTACTCGTCGCAGTGGGCCGAGGCGCTCAACGACAACCCGGACGTCGTGATGGTCGTCGGCTTCCCCGAATCGGGCATCCAGATCTTCCGCGACTACTACGGCGAGTACGCGAGCGACAACGACGCGGACATCCTCGTCCCCGACGGGCTCATCGACGACGACCTACCGGACGAGGTCGACAACGACATGGCCAACGTCACGGGGACGGCCCCCGCGACGGCCGGCCCGGGCGCGGAGTTCTTCAACAACTCCTTCCAGGAGCAGTACGACACCCAGCCCGGCCCGTTCTCCGCACAGGCGTACGACGCCATGGCGGTGCTCGTCCTCGCGGCCGCGGCCGCGGGCGAGAACGACGGCACCGCGGTGCGCGACAACATCCGCGCCGTGGCGAACCCCGACGGGACGGAGGTCACGCCGGGTAACCTCGCCGAGGGCGCCGTGATGGCCATGAACGGCGAGTCCGTCAACTACCAGGGCGCCTCGGGTGCCGTGTCGTTCGACGACAACGGCGACCTGCAGGCGGCGACCTACGACATCCTCGAAGTGCAGGACCGCGACTTCGAGCCGGTCGACCAGATAGAGTTCAGCGGCTGAGGCGGCCGCCCTTCGGTTTTCTTTCGCGCGCCGACCCGGGAGCAGCGGCGCCGTCGCTCGCCGTCGGGGAGAACGGGAGAACCGACGGGGGTTACCCGCCGAGGAAGTCGCGGCGGACCTGCTCGTCCGCGAGCAGGCGGTCGCCGGCGTCCGTGTAGCGGTTCTTGCCGTCCACGAGGACGTAGCCGCGGTCACAGCGGCGCAGCGCCTCCTTCGCGTTCTGCTCGACCATCAACACGGCCGTCCCGGCCTCGTTGATGCGGTCGATGCGGTCGAACATCTCCTCGACGAGGTCCGGGGCCAGCCCCGCGGACGGCTCGTCCAGCAGGAGGAGGTCGGGGTCGAGCATCAGCGCGCGGCCCATCGCGACCATCTGCCGCTGGCCGCCCGAGAGCGTGCCGGCCTTCTGCGTCTCGCGCTCGCGGAGGATGGGGAAGCGGTCGTACACGTCCTCGATGCGCTCCTCGGGGACGCTGTCGAGCACGTACGCGCCCATCTCCAGGTTCTCGCGCACGGACAGCCCCGCGAACACGTTGTCCGTCTGCGGGACGTAGCCGATGCCCTGCCGGATGATGCGCTCGGGCGGGAGCGTCTGTATCTCCTCGCCGTCGAAGTCGATGGTGCCGCCCATGTACGTCGTCAGCCCGAACACGGACTTCATGACGGTGGACTTGCCGGCCCCGTTCGGCCCGACGACGGTGACGTACTCGCCGCCGTCCACGTCGAGGTCGATACCCTCCAGGATCTGGAGGTCGCCGTAGCCGGCGTCGAGGTCGCGCACGGAGAGGAGGCTCTCCCCTTCCGTGGTGTGGGTCGTGCCCGCGCCGGTCGGCTCGTCCGTCGGGTCGTCCGCCGGCTCGGGGTCGCTCTCGGCGCTCATTCGCCGAGGTCCTCCCCGAGGTACGCCTCGATGACCTGTTCGTTCTCGCTTATCTCGTCGGCGTCGCCCTCGGCGAGCACCTTCCCCTGGTGCATGACGATGATGTGTTCGCAGTTCTCCATGATTACCTCCATGTCGTGTTCGACGAACAGGAACGTGTACCCCTGTTCGCGCAGGTCGTGGACCCGGTCGAGGAGCTTCTCCTCCAGCGTGGGGTTGACCCCCGCCAGCGGCTCGTCGAGCAGCACCATCTCCGGGTCCGTCATCAGCGCGCGCGCCATCTCCAGCAGCTTCCGCTGGCCGCCGGAGAGGTTGCCCGCGTACTCGCCCGCGAGGTGGTCTATTTCGAAGAACTCCAGCGTCTCCCAGACGTCCTCGCGTATCTGTTCCTCCTGCTTCACGACGCCGCGGCGGGCGACGGGCGCGACCGAGCGCCACGCCGACTCGCCGATCTGCCCCTTCGGGGCGAGCATCAGGTTCTCCAGGACGGTCATCTCCTCCAGCTCCCGTGCGATCTGGAAGGTGCGGACGAGCCCGTCCTGTGCGATCTGATACGGCTCCTTGCCGATGAGCTCCTCGCCGTGGAACCGGATGGAGCCGGCGTCGGGCGTGTGGACGCCCGTGATGCAGTCGAACATCGTGGACTTGCCGGCGCCGTTCGGCCCGATGAGCCCCGTGATGGAGCCCTCCTCGACGGAGAACGTCGCGCCGTCGAGCGCCGTCACGCCGCCGAAGCGCTTCTCCACGTCCTCCACCCGGAGCGGGAGCCCCGGCGGGGTCTGCTGGGCCGCCTTCTCCGTCTCGGAGTCGTCCGTCTCGGGGAGTTCGTCGGGGTCGGTCCCCTCGGGGGCGACGTCACTCATCGGTCTCACCCCCGTCGGCGGCGGCCGCGCCGCCGCTCCCGCCCGTCCCGCCCGTCCGCTCCGGGCGCACGGAGAGGTCCACCGCGGCGGCCTCTTCGATACGGTGCCCCAACAGTCCCTCCGGACGGCGCTGCATCAGGAGTACGAGGACCACGCCGAGCAGGACGAACTGGAGCGCGGCGATGCGCGTCTCCGTGATGTACACGACGAAGGTGTCCACGTTGCCCGACAGGAGCCCGCCGACCGCGTCGATGACCGTGGCGGGGTTGGCGTCGGCCGAGAACTGCTGACGGACAAACGCGCCGAACCGTCGCGGCGCCTCGAACAGCAGCCCGGCGAAGACGATGGCCCCGAGCACGCTGCCGGTGTTCGAGCCGGAGCCGCCGATCATCATCGCCACGAAGATGTAGAAGGTGATGACCGGCAGGAACTGCGGCGTCGGCGAGAACGACCCCTGGCTCCCCTGCCAGAGGATGCCGCCGAGCCCCATCAGCGCACAGCCGATCATGAACACCTTGATCTTCACGAGGTTCACGTTCTTGCCGAGCGCGTTGGCGACGAGTTCGTCCTCGCGGATGGCCTTCAGCACGCGGCCGAACGGCGACTTGCCGATGCGCGACAGCACCCAGTAGAAGGCGAGCACGAAGACGGCGAGGAAGAGGACGTACGCCCAGTTGATGACGACCGACTGGCGGATACCGCCGCCGACGCCGAGCAGGGCGAGGTCGTCGGTGATGCCGAATACCGCCTCGCCGAGCGGCGTCACGCCGTCGGCGCGGCTCCCGCCGGCATAGAACAGCGCGCGGAGCGGCTCGTCGATACCGGGGTCCACGCGGATGCCCGCGCCGCCGCCGGTCCCGATGCCGAACGTCTCGCGGAGGAAGCCGTCGAGCGCGCTCGACTGGAGCGAGAGCCGCACGATTTCGGAGAGGCCGAGCGTCACGATGGCGAAGTAGTCGGCCCTGAGCCGCAAGGCCGGCAACGCGGCCAGCAGTCCCAACACCGAGGCGACGGCCATCCCGAGCACGACGCCGACGGGGATCGGGAGGCCGAGCCCCGCGGGCTGGGTCGAGATGGCCGGGTCCACGGGCCGGGTGGCGATGGCGTAGGTGTACGCGCCGACGGCCATGAAGCCGGCCACGCCGATGTTGAACAGCCCGGTGTACCCCCAGTGGAGGTTCAACGCGAGCACGAGCAGCGCGTAGACGGCGGCGAAGAACGTCACCAGCCGGAGCGTGTTGGCGATGGCGTTGAGCCGCGCGTCGGGGTTCTGGTTCCAGACGAGTATCGTGAACAGCACGTAGGTCCCCAACAGCAGCAGGGCGACCTTCACGGCGTCGTGGTCGGCGACGACCTGTCTGACGCGGTCGGTCGCCGAGGCGCTCTCGGTCATGCGGTCGTCACCCCCGAGAACAGCCCCTGCGGGCGGAACAGCAGCGCGAGTATCATCACGGCGAAGGCCGCCGCCTCGTTGAAGTCGGCGGGTATCCACACCGTCGAGAGCGCGAACACGAGCCCGATGATGAGCCCGCCGGAGATGGCGCCGTAGATGGAGCCGATGCCCCCGAGGATGACCGCGGCGAATATCAGGAGGAGCAGCTGCCAGCCGAAGTCGAAGGCGATGGCGCCCTGGTACATCACGGTGAGGTAGCCGGCGGCCCCGGCCATCCCGCCGCCGATGAACCACGTGGCGGTGACGATGCGCTCGGTCGGGATGCCGGTGACGAGCGCGAGGTCCTTGTTGTCGGCCATCGCGCGCATCGCGGTGCCGAGCTTCGTGCGCTGGAGCAGGAAGTGCATCGCGGCCATCAGCACGGCCGCCGCGAGGACGGCGGCGAGCTGGTGGGCCGAGACGGTGAGCAGGCCGAAGAGGTCCACGGAGGAGCCTTCGACGCTCGCGGTGACGCCGCGGTTGCGGCTCCCGTAGAAGAAGACGACGAGGTAGCGCAGCGCGAGCGCGACGCCGACGGAGGCGATGAGCAGCGCGATACCGCTGCGGTCGCGCATCGGCTTGTACACGACGCGGTCGAGCCCGACGGAGAGCAGGCCGGTCGCGAGCGCGGCGACGAGCAGGCCGGCGAACAGCGCCCCGGGCGTCGTCAGCACGTGTGCGCCGATCTGCCCGGGCGTCGCGTCGCCCGCGGCGCGGACGAGGATGAGTTCGCCGACCGGGACGGCGCCGAGTCCGGCGACGACGTAGGCGACTCCCCAGCCGGTGAACCCGCCGACGGAGAGGAGGTCCCCGTGCGCGAAGTTCGCGAAGTTCAGAATGCTGTACGTCATCGACAGGCCGATACCCCCGAGGCCGAGCACCATTCCGATGACGAGCCCCGTCCAGATATTCGAGAGGAAGCGCTCGAACCCGAGCGTGCCCCCGAGCATCCCTGCGTCGACGCCCAGGAGCTTCAGGACGAGGTCGACCGCGAGCACGGCAGCGAACAGGCCGACGAGCAGGGTGCCGACCGGCACGCCGACACGCTCGCGCCCCCGACTGAGAGTGTCAGTAACGCCCATGTGTGTAAGTCACGCCGGTAGGTCGAACCTGACCCATAAATAAGCCTTCGCTAAGACCGCCACGCTGGCCGCTCTGTGGGCCGTTCGTCGTCGCCGAATGACACGACGCGCTCGCCCCGCGAAAACGGAAAGGCATTTGCTCGGGCCGTCGGACTCGCCGGTATGATACGGACGCTCGACGACCTGGACGCGGAGGGGGCCGCGGTCGGGGTCCGAGTGGACATCAACAGCCCGCTCGCGGCGGACGGCCTCGCGGACGACGCGCGGCTGCGGGCCCACGTGGACACCCTCTCGGAGCTCGCCGACAGGAACGCCCGGGTCGTTCTGCTCGCCCACCAGGGCCGGCCCGGCGGCGACGAGTTCTCGACGCTCGCCGCCCACGCCGCCCGGCTGGACGAGCTGCTCGACGCGTCCGTCGGCTACTGCGACGCGACGTTCTCGTCGGACGCGCGCGACCGCGTCGATGCGCTCGACGCGGGGAGTGTCCTCGTGTTGGAGAACACCCGCTTCTACAGCGAGGAGTACATGGAGTGGGACGCCGAGGAGGCGGCCGACACGCACCTCGTCGCGAAGCTCGCGCCCGCCCTCGACGCGTTCGTCAACGACGCGTTCGCCGCGGCCCACCGCTCACAGCCGTCGCTCGTCGGCTTCCCCGGACGCCTGCCGAGCTACGCGGGCCGCGTCATGGAGCGGGAACTCGACGTGCTCGGCAACATCGACGAGTCGCCCGAGCCCCGCGTCTACGTCCTCGGCGGCGCGAAGGTGACCGACTCCGTGGACGTGGCCCGGTCCGTGCTCGAACGCGGGCTCGCGGACGCCGTCCTCACCGCGGGCATCGTCGGCAACGCGTTCCTGCTCGCCGACGGCGTGCGACTGGGTGCTGCCTCCGCCGAGGTGGTGAACGACCGCTCCGCCGAGGCCGTCAAGCGCGCCGGCGACCTCCTCGACGAGTACGGCCACCGCATCTACCTCCCCCGCGACGTGGCGGTCGGGCGCGACGGGGAGCGCGTCGAACTCGACCTCGCCGACCTCCCGTCGCCCGAGCCGGCGATGGACGTCGGCTCGCGCACCGTCGCCGCCTACGCCGACGTGCTGGAGGACGCCGGCACCGCCGTCCTCAACGGCCCGGCGGGCGTCTTCGAGGACGAACTGTTCGCGTACGGCACGCGAGAGCTGTACGAGTCGGCGGCGCGCGCGGAGTACAGCATCGTCGGCGGGGGCGACACCGCCGCCGCGCTCCGCCGCCTCGGCATCGAGGGGTTCTCGCACGTCTCGACGGGCGGCGGCGCGGCCCTGCGGATGCTCACGGACGGCGACCTCCCCGCGGTGACCGTCCTCGACGACTGAATGGAGCTCGAACGCCCGACCGTCTCGTCGCTGGACGACCTCGTCGACCTCTGGGTGGACCTCGCCGCCGGCCAGCGGGCGTTCGGCTCGCACCTCCTCGCGGAGGGCAACCGCGAGGCCATCCGCGACGCGCTGTCCCGGCGCATCGTGGCCGGCGGCTGTCTCGTCGCCCGCGACCCCGACCCCGTCGGCTTCGTCACCTTCTACCCCGAGTCGCAGGCGTACGGACAGGACCGCGAGCGCGGCGTGGTCGAGAACCTCTACGTCGTCCCCGCGCGCCGCGGGGAGGGCATCGGGACCGAACTGCTCCGGGCCGCGGAGACCGCCCTCGCCGAGGGCGGGGCCGACGCCGTCGCGCTGGAGGTGCTCGCCGACAACGACGCGGCCCGGTCGTTCTACGCCGAGCGCGGCTACGACGCCCACCGAATCGAGATGGAGCGCCCGGTCGAACGCGAAACGGATACAAACGAGGGGGGGTAAGGAGCGGACGCGCCGTGGGAGCATGGGCGGTGCATGCACTCGATTTGTAATCGGGATTTCGTGGGTTCGAATCCCACCCACGGCTCTTGTCGTGCGACGCGCGACCGGAGAAGCGACCGCTCCGTCGCCACGCTACTCAGCCGGCGCCACTCGCTCGTAGCCGGCCGGCGTGACGCGGTACCGACGGTGCCCGGCATCGACGCACCGGAGAAGCCCGCTCTCGGCGAGCGCCCGAACCGTCGGTGCCACCGGTCCGTCCGTGGGGGTCGCGGCGGCGAGCGAGTGGACCGAGAGCCCGACGGGGTTGTTGGCGAGCGTCCACAGCACCGCGCGCTCGACGGCGTCGAGCTCCGGCGCGGCCTCGCCTTCCATACGTATCGATTCTCAAACTGCCTATTCAATACCCGCTCTACCCGGCTAGAGTCGGTCACGGATATTGACCTATTGAAAAGGACTATGTATCGCCCCTTTGCATCGCCGTGCGGACAAGGGGTGGGGGTACCATAGTCCACCACTCGTACTCGTCCCCTTGTCCGGCCTTTCTGCCGACCGCGGGTTTGCGAGACTAGGGTGTACGTTTTTACGGGAACCGGGCAAGTGGCGACGTGAGTAGTTAGCCATGAACGTACCAATGTTGACGACGGATTTCCTCGACCGCGGCGTCGACCTGTACGACGACGCCACGGCGGTCGTGGCCGACGACGGGACGGAGTACACCTACGCCGAGTTCGGCGAGCGGGTGAACAAGCTCTCGAACGCCCTGCTCGACATGGGGCTCGAACAGGGGGACCGGGTCGCGCTCGTGGCCGGCAACACGCACTACTTCCTGGAGACGCAGTTCGCGGTCCAGCAACTCGGGATGGTGTTCGTCCCGATAAACTACCGGCTCGTCTCGCGGGAGTACGAGTACATCCTGAACGACTCCGCGGCGGAGGTCGTCATCGCGGACCACGCGTACGCCGACGAGATACAGCCGATACGCGACGACGTGCCGGCCGAGCGGTTCGTCGGCTACGGAACCGACCGGATGGACGGCGAGTGGGAGGAGTACGAGGACGTCCTGCAGTCGGGCGCGAGCGAGGCCCCGGAGCGGCCCGACATCGCGGAGGACGACGACGCGACCATCAACTACACCTCGGGGACGACGGGCGACCCGAAGGGCGTCGTCCGCACCCACCGGACCGAACACTTCCACGCGCTCATCCTCGCGAGTCACATGGAGATGACGGACGACGACACCTACCTGTGGACGCTCCCGATGTTCCACTGTAACGGGTGGGGCCACACCTACGCCGTCACGGGGCTCGGCGCGACCCACGTGTGTCAGCGCGCGTTCGACGCCGAGGACACCTTCGACACCATCCGCGAGTACGACGTGTCGTACCTCTGTGGCGCGCCGACGGTCCTCAACAGGCTCATCGAGTACTACGAGAAGGCGTCGCCCGAGACGACCGGCTCGCGGGAGGTCCGGCTGGCGACCGCGGGGTCGCCGCCGCCGAAGGCCACCATCGAGCAGGTCGAGGAGTCGTTCGGCTGGCGGCTCATCCAGCTGTACGGCCTCACCGAGACGGCCCCGCTCGTCACCACGTCGAACTCCCGGCGGCGTATCGCGCAGGCCGAGCGGGCGGCCGACGTGAAGGTCAAACAGGGGTCGCCGACGCTCGCCACGCGCATCCGCGTCGTGGACGAACACGGCGAACAGGTGCCCAGGGACGACGAGACGATGGGCGAGGTGGTCGTTCGGGGCAATCAGGTGATGGACCGCTACCTGAACAAGCCCGACGCGACCCACGAGGCGTTCAACGACCGCATCGAGGGGTGGTTCCACACCGGCGACGTGGCGACCGTCGACGGGGACGGCATGATACAGATCAAGGACCGCCGGAAGGACATCATCATCACGGGCGGGGAGAACGTCTCCTCCATCGAGGTGGAGGACACACTGTACGACCACCCGGACGTGTTGAAGGCCGCCGTCGTCGGCACGCCCGACGACGACCTCGGGGAGATGGTGACCGCCATCGTCGTCGAGAAGGAGGGCGCGGACCTCACCGCCGAGGAGATCGAGGCGTTCGCGCGCGAGCGCATGGCCGCCTACAAGATACCGCGGCGTATCGAGTTCTCCGAGGACCTGCCCGAGACCGCGACCGGAAAGGTCCAGAAGTACGAGATACGTGAGGAGTACTGGGAGGGGGAGGAGCGGCGCATCTGACGGCACGCGATAGACAGTTACTTGTCCCACTGTGGACGACCAACGGATATGAGCGCAACACTCGTCTTCGCCCTCATCGCGCTGGTCGTCGTCGTCCTGGTGCTGTTCTGGCTGGCGACGGCCCACTACGTCGGCGAGGTCCTGTCCGACTCGAAGGACGACGGCCACGGCGGCGCGGGCCACTAGTTACTCGGTCAGTCCCTCCAGCAGCGTCGCGGCGAGCCGCTTGTCGAGCGGCGCGTTCGCGTTCCCGCAGTGGGGCGACTGGACGCAGGCCGGACAGCCCTCCTCGCAGTCGCAGGCCCGGAGCATCGAGCGCGTCCGGCGCATGTGGGCGTCCACCGACCCGAACCCCTCGCGCATCAGGCCGACGCCCCCCGGGTAGCCGTCGTAGACGAATATCGTGGCCTTCCCCGTGTGGGGATGCAGCGGCGTCGAGAGCCCCCCGATGTCCCCGCGGTCACAGAGCAGGTCCGCCGGGTACATCGATATCATCGCGTGCTCCGCGGCGTGGATACCGCCCGGCAGGTCCCCGCCCTCGCGGAGCGTCCGGTCGAGGTCGTCGGGCACGGTGAAGTAGAGCGCCTTCGTCCGGAGGGTCGTCTCGGGGAGGTCGAGCGACTCCTCCGAGAGCGTCTCGCCCGAACTCGAATCGCGGCGCTCGAACCCCGTGATTCGCTTCCGCATCGTCACCTCCGCGAAGCGGACGGACACGTCCTCGCGCGCGGCCAGCGTCGTCTCGCGGAGGTCCCGCTCGACGGTTATCTCCTTCTCGTGGAGCGTCCGGGTGTAGTAGTCGGCCCAGGTCGGCTCCAGCGCCGCGACGCCGTGGTCGAGGTCCAGTTCGACTACCTCGTACGTCTGTCCCTGGTGGTGGTATATCGCGCCGGGGTGCGCGTCGCGCAGGCCGTCGTCGAACGGGAGCGACGCGATGACGTCGCCGTTCCGGCGGTCGGTGAGCTCGATCTCGCGGTCGGACACCGTCCGCAGGCTCATCTCGTGTTGCGGGGAGCCGTCGCCGCCGTCCGTCCAGCGGGTGCCCTCGGGCGTTGACCGGCGCTCGAGGAGCCCCTGCGACTCCATGTGGGTGACGAGGTCGGGAAACGTCCCGCCGAAGTGGCGGTCGTCGTCCGGCTTCAGCCACGTCTCGCGCGCGGCCGACCGGACGTGGTCGGGGAGGAGTTCCTCGTTCTCGGGGTTCGAGACGGCCCGCTCCGGCTCCCCGTCGAAGAAGTCGTCGGGGGCGCGCGCGAAGTACTGGTCCAGTTGGTCCTCGCCGGGCACGACGACGACGAGCGAGGGGTCGGTGCCGCGGCCCGCGCGCCCGGCCTGCTGGAACGCGTTCATCCGCGTGCCGGGGTAGCCGTCGAGTATCACGCAGTCGAGCCCGCCGATATCGACGCCGAGTTCGAGGGCGTTGGTCGACCAGACGCCGCGCACCTCGCCCGACTTGAGTCCCGCCTCGATGTCCGCGCGCGTCTCGTCGCGCAGGGCGGCCTGATACGCCGCGACGCCGGACGCGAGGTCGTGGTCGCCCCGCTCGCGGAGCGCGCTCGCCGAGTCCGTCGCGTACCGCTCGGCCGTCTGTCTGGAGGCGGTGAACACGACCGTCTGGTGCCCGCGCGCGACGAGGTCACAGAACAGCCGCTTCGCCTCGACGTGCGAGGAGCGGCGGCGACCGTCGCCGAAGCCGCGCCCGTCCTCGTACTCGGGCGGGTTCCACCACACCCAGCGGGTCGGTCCCGACGCGGAGGTGTCCTCGTCCACGAGGGCGAAGGAGTCGGGGTCGCGGCCCGTCACCGTCGCCGCGTGTTCGACGGGGTTGCCGATGGTCGCCGAACAGCAGACGTAGTCGGGGTCCGCGCCGAACCGCTCGCAGACGCGGTTCAGCCGCCGGAAGACGAGCGAGACGTGGCTGCCGAAGATACCCCGGTACGCGTGCACCTCGTCCACGACGACCGTCTCCAGCCGCTCGAAGAACCACTTCCACAGGCGGTGCGAGTGGGGGAGGATCCCGTAGTGGAGCATGTCGGGGGTCGCCAGCAGGACGGTGGGCTGGCGCTCGCGGACGGCCTCCTTCTCCGAGCGCGACAGCCGGCCGGTGTACTCGTCCACGGTGACGCGCGAGCCGAACCCGAGTCCGTCGGCGAGGTCGGAGAGCGTCTCGCGCTGGTCGTTGATGAGCGCGACCTGCGGGCCGACGTACAGCGTCGTGCCGACGTGGTCCATCGCGCGCTCGAACGCGGGCACCGTGTACGCGAGCGACTTCCCCGACGCGGTCGGGGTGGCGAGCACGACGTCGCGTCCCGCCCGCGTCGCCTCGACGGCGCGCGCCTGGTGCTCGTAGAGGTCGTCGATGCCGCGGTCGGCGAGCGCCCGGGCCAGCCTGTCGTCGGTGTCGAGCGGCCGCGTCGCGGCCTCGCGGCCGGGCAGGACGCGCTCGTCGGCTATCTGGCCGTCGTAGTACGGGCGCTCGCGCAGCGCCGCGACGGTGTCGTCCACGCGAGCGATTCGGCCCCGCCACGCAAGACTCCGTCGCCGCGAAACGCTCAAACCCCCTCGCGCCGGTGTGAGGGCATGGTTACGACCGGGGCGCTCGCGGTGGGTGTCGTCGTCGCGGCGGCGGCGGTGACCGCCGCGCTGCTCGTCCTCGAAGGGCCGACGGTGTCCCGCGGGAGCGTCGTCGCTACCCTCCCGTGGATGGTGACGGCCGGACTCCTGCACGCGCTCGGCGCGTACGGGGCCTACCCGGCTTGGCTGCTCCCGGTCGTCAGACTCCCCGTCGGCGTCCTGCTCGTCTTCGTCCTCGGGACGGTCGTGTGGGTCGTCGTCCGGCAGTTCGCCGCCGTGCGCAACGTGACGTACGGGTCCGGCCGCTATCTGGCCGCGACGGGGACGGGCGCGGCGTTCGTCGTCCTCGTCGCGGTCGTCGTCACCGCCGCGCCGTCGGCCGAGGGGTTGCTGTGGTTCGCCGCCGCGCCGGTCATAGCGGCCGTCCTCGCCTCGGTCGGCGCGCTGTCGCTCGGCGTCCTCGACCCGTCGGGGCTGGCCCGGACGCGGTGGGTCGGCTGGCTCGTCGCGTTCGGCTTCGCCCTGCTCGGCGCGACGGTCACGGTCGGCATCGACGTGTTCGGCGTACCGACCACCCCCGCGACGGCCCCCTTCGTCGTCCTGGGGGCGGCCCTGCCGACGGGTTCGGTGACGGCGGCGTGGCCGCTCGCGCTCATGGGCCTCCTCCTCGGGCTGTCGATGGTGACGGCGCTGGCCCGCGTCATCGACGAGGACCCCAGTTCCGGACTCGTCCTCGCCGTCGCCCTCGCGGCCGGCACGGTGACCCCCGCCGTCGCGCTGCTGGCCTCGACGGTGCTCCGGTAGGGTTTAGTCCGACAACGACTATGTGTAACTATGGCAACCTCGAGCGAACGGGACCAGTTGGGCACCCTCGTGGCCCTCCTGGTCGGCGCGATGGCGGGCCTCATCGTCGCCGTCCCGGCGCTCCCGCGGGACCGCCCGCTGCTGGTCGCGGGGCTCGAACTCGGCCCGGCCGAGACGGCGCTCGTCCTCGGCGCGGGGGCCATCGTCGCGCTCCCCGTCGTCGTCCTCCTGTTGTCCGCCGTCTTCGACCTGTAAGCGGCGTGTACTCTTCGTCGCCGGGGCCGACCCCCGCGTATGGCGGACCGAATCGGGCGGGTCGTCCCCCGCTACTGGGAGGGCGTCGCCGCGGCGCTGTTCCTGCTCGTCGCCGCCGACCTCCTGACCACGGTGTACGCGGCGCGCGCGGTCGGGGTCGGCGCGGAGGCGAACCCGGTGGTCAGGTGGGCACTCCGGCGGGGGGTCGGGACGCTCGTCGCCGTCAACCTCGTCGCGCTCGTGCTGCTCGTCGGGCTGTTCTACGCGCTCGCCGAACTCCTGAAGCGGACCGGTCCCGACCGCCGCCGCTCGCTCGCGATGCTGGTCGAGGTGTTCATCGGGCTGCTGTTGTTCGCGGGGTTGGCGGTGGTCGCCAACAACGCCGCGGTCATCGTCTCCGGCGGCGCGGCGGGCTAGTCCCAGCGCGCGCGACAGCCGTCGTCGCAGAAGTGGACCGACCGCACCGCGTCGTCCTCGACCCACGTGAGAACCCGGTGGTCCGGCGCGTCCACGACGGGCTCTCCGCACGTGCCACAGCGCGGGGCGTCGTCGGGGTCCACGTCCTCACCGAGGTCGGAGGTCGGGTCTACCATCGTCGGACCGTTCGGCGGCGACCACTTAGCCGTGCGCACGGCGGCGAAACTGACGCCGTCACGACGGCCGCTCGTAGTCGTCGTCCACCATCCGGGCGGACATCGGCCGCGGGTCGCCCTCGGTGAGGTTGTACACCGAGAAGTCGGTCACGCCGGCCTCGCGGAGCAGGTCCTCGTCGTACACGCTGTTGCCGGTGTACTCGGCGGGGTCGCGCGACAGTATCTCGAGCACGGTGTCGGAGACGATGTCGGGCGTCCGCCAGTCGTCCTCGGTGCCCATCCCGAAGTAGCGGGTGGCGCGCGTGTCGATGGCCGTGACGGGCCAGAAGCTGTTACAGCCCACGTCGTCGTCCGCGAGTTCCCCCGCGAGCGACAGCGTGACGAAGCTCATCCCGAGCTTCGACCACGTGTACGCCGCGGAGCCGGGGGCGCGGTCGGTCGCGACCGGGGGCGCGTTCGTCAGTATCCACGCGTTCTCGACCTCGCGGAGGTGGTCGACGAACGCCCGGGAGACGACGTGCGTCCCGCGGACGTTCACGCCCGTCAGGAGGTCGAAGCGGTTCGCGGGCAGGTCCTCGACCGGCAGCGGCTGGATAGCGCTCGCGTTGTTGATGAGGATGTTCACCTCGCCGAAGTGGTCGATGGCCTCCTCGACGGCGGCCTCGACCGCGTCCTCGTCGCGGATGTCCAGTTCGATGGGGAGCGCCTCGACGCCGAGTTCCTCGCACTCGCGGGCCGTCTGCTCGATGGTTCCTTCGAGGTCGCGCTCCTCGCCGTAGTCGTTCGCCTCGCTCGTCTTCCCCGTGGAGACGATGTTACAGCCCTGCTCGGCCAGCGCGAGCGCGATGGCCTTGCCGATGCCGCGCGTGGTTCCGGTTATAAAGGCCGTGCTCCCCGTGAGGTCCGGCTTCGTCGGTGCCATAGCTCCCCTTGTGGCCTCCCCGTCATAATCCCCCGCGGTCGCGCCCGGTCAGCGGTCGCGCACGACGGACTCGCCCGGCGTCGTCGTCGCGCCCGCCGAGAGCACGACCCCCGCGTTGAGCGAGGTGTTTATGGCCGTCTTCGCGCCGGGGCCGGCGACGACGCCGAACTTCCGGCGGCCCGTCGAGACGCGTTCGCCCTTCACCGTCACGCGCACGTCGCCGCCGTCGTGCCGGAGGTTCGCCACCTGCGTCCCCGCGCCGAGGTTGACGCCCTCGCCGAGCACGCTGTCGCCGACGTAGGAGAGGTGCGGCACGTTCGCGCCGGCCATGACGACCGTGTTCTTCAGTTCGACGCCGTTGCCGACGTGACAGTCCGGCCCGACGAGCGTCGCGCCCCGCAGGTAGGCGTTCGGTCCCACGTCCGCGCCGGCACGGACGAGCGCCGGCCCCTCGACCACGACGCCCGCGTCCACCCTCGCGCCGTCCTCCACGACGACCGGGCCGCGCAGGTCCGCGTCGGGGTGGACCTCGCCGTCGAGCCGGCGCTCCAGCTCGCCGAGTTTCCACTCGTTCGCTTCGAGCAGTTCCCACGGGCGACCGACGCCGAGCCACCGCTCGACGGGGACGGCCGTCACGTCGTACGCCTCGACGACGCGCTCCACCACGTCCGTTATCTCGTACTCGCCCCGCTCCGACAGTTCCACCTCGTCGAGCCAGTCGGCCGCCTCGGCAGGGAAGTGGTACGCGCCGACGTTGACGCGGTTCGACGGCGGCTCCTCGGGCTTCTCGACGATACCCGTCACCTCGCCGTCGGCGATGGAGAAGACCCCGTACGGCCGCGGGTCATCGACCTCGTAGGCGCCCACCGCGGGACAGGCGTCGAACAGTGCGTCGAGGGCGGCCCGGTCGTAGAGGTCGTCGCCGTTCAGCACGACGAAGTCGTCGTCGAGGTGCTCGCGCGCCGCGGCCGCGGCGTGGGCAGTTCCCAGTTGTTCCTCCTGCGTCGCGTACTCGACCGGGACGCCCCGGTACTCGTCCCCGAAGTGCTCCCGAACGCGGTCGGCCTCGTACCCCACCACGAGGACGAGCGTGTCCGCACCCGCCTCGACCGCGGCGTCGGCGGTGTGCGCGACGAGCGGCCGGTCCGCGACCGGCAGCATCGGCTTCGGGACCGTTTCCGTGAGCGGTCGCATGCGGGTCCCCTCCCCCGCTGCGAGGATGACGGCGTGCATACCCGTGGCTCGACACGGCGCCGCAAAGGCGTACCGCCTGTGTTCGGAAGGCGTTTGGCCGCCCGCGTGAACGACCGCTATGGTCAACCTCGAACTCTCCGTGCTCGCGCTGGCGACGGGGACGCTGCTCGGCGTCGTGTTCGCGTACATCCAGGTGCCGATTCCGGCCCCGCCCGAACTGCCGGGGCTGCTCGGCATCGTCGGCATCTACCTCGGCTACAAGCTCGTCGAGCGGGCGGGCGTCGGCTACGACCTGCTCGGCGCGCTGGGACTGTAGCGGGCGAAGAGAACGGAGAAACGCGGGAGAGACGGGAGCGTCAGTAGGAGCGGATCTTCGGCTCGTACGCCTTGTCCTGGCCCTCCAGGATGACGTCCGTGTAGTAGAGGTCCGGCGAGCCGTCGTTCCACGCGATCATCGTGTGCTTGAGCCAGTGCTCGTCGTCGCGCTCCTGGTGTTCCGCGCGCCAGTGGGCGCCGCGGAACTCGTCGCGCGCCAGGGCGCCGAGCGTGATGGTCTCGGCCACGTCGATGAGGTTGCGCGTCTCGATGGTGTGGATGAGATCCGTGTTGAACGTCCGCGACGGGTCCGCCACGGCGACGTTCTGGTAGCGCTCGCGGCACTCGCGGATGGCTTCGAGCGCCTTCTGCAGGCCCTCCTTCTCGCGGAACACGTTCACCCACTGGGTCATCGCGTCCTGGAGGTCGGCGCGGATCTCCGCGTGGTTGATGCCGTCGCGCTCCATCAGCGTCTCGACGCGCTCGCGCTCGGTTTCGAGCGCGGACTCGACCACGGCGTCCGGGTCGGCGGTCACCGCGCCGCCGTCGGCGGCCACGTCCGGGTCGGGCCGGTCGAGCGCGCCCGGCGAGACGGGCGTGTCGAGGTCCGTCTCGTGCTCGATGGCGGCGCTCGGCCCGGTCTGTATCTGGGCCTCGCCCATGTCGCGCCCGGCGGCGTGGTAGCCGGCGCGCGCGCCGAAGACGATGAGTTCGGGGAGGGCGTTGCCGCCCAGCCGGTTCGAGCCGTGGACGGAGACGCAGGCGCACTCGCCCGCCGCGTACAGCCCGGAGACGCAGGTCTCGCCGTTCTCGTTCGTCTCGATGCCGCCCATGTGGTAGTGCTGGCCGGGCTTGACGGGCATCGGCTCCTCCAGCCCGTCGACGCCCTCGAAGTCCTCCGCGAGGTGGAGGATGTTCTCCAGGCGGTCCACGATGCGCTCCTCGCCGAGGTGGCGCATGTCGAGGTAGACGTACTCGTCCTCGATGCCGCGGCCCTCGTTCACCTCGGTGAGTTCCGCGCGCGAGACGACGTCGCGCGAGGCGAGTTCGCCGTCGTTGTTCGCGTAGCCGCGCTCGAACATGAACCGCTCGCCCTCGCTGTTGTAGAGGATGCCGCCCTCGCCGCGGACGCCCTCGGAGATGAGGACGCCGGTGCTCGGGAGCGTGGTCGGGTGGAACTGGACGAACTCGGGGTCCTCCATCGGGACGCCCGCGCGGTACGCCATCGCCGGGCCGTCCCCGGTGTTGGCGACCGCGTTCGTCGTGTGGTCGAACGCCTGCCCGTCGCCGCCGGTGGCGAGGATGACGCCGCCGGTGGCCTTGAACGCCGTGAGGTCGCCGCTCTTGATGTCGTAGGCGATACAGCCGTGACACTCGCGGTCCTCCGGGTCCGGGTGGTCGGTGACGGCGAGGTTCGCCACGTAGTACTCGTCGTACACCGTGATGCCCCGCTTGACGACCTGCTCGTACATCGTGTGGAGCAGGTGGTGGCCGGTTTCCGCGCCGGCGTAGGTGGTCCGCGGGAACGAGAGGCCGCCGAACGGCCGCTGGGAGACGCGCCCGTCGTCCTCGCGGGAGAAGGGCATTCCCCAGTGTTCCAGCTGGATGGTCTCGCCGGGGCTGTCCTGACAGAGGGTCTCGATGGCCGGCGCGTCGCCGAGGTAGTCCGACCCCTTCATCGTGTCGTACGCGTGGTCGGTCCAGTCGTCGCCGTCGCGAAGCGCCGCGTTGATACCGCCTTCCGCCGCGCCCGTGTGCGAGCGGACGGGGTGGAGCTTCGTGACGATGGCGACGTCGGCCCCCTCCTCGTGGGCCGCGATGGCCGCTCTGAGGCCGGCACCGCCGCCGCCGACCACGATTACGTCGTGTTCGTGCATTGGTCTGTGGTTGTGAGTTGGTTAGGGTTGTACGCTCTTAGGGCTGTTGCGCGGTTACCAGAACTTGAGGTTCTTCTTCACCGCCTCGCGCTTCAGCGCCTGGATGTGCTCCGTCAGGGGGATGTCCTTCGGACACACCTCGGTACAGGAGAACTGGGTCTGACACCGCCAGACGCCGTGCTCCTGCTCGATGATGTTCAGCCGGTGTTCCGTGAGGTCCTCGCCCTCGCGCTCGTCCATCGCGAAGCGGTACGCCTTGTTGATGGCCGCGGGGCCGAGGTACTGGTTGTCGCCGGCCGCGATGTTACACGAGGACATGCACGCGCCACACCAGATGCAGCGCGTGGACATCTTGATCTTCTCGCGGTTCTCCCGCGACTGGCGCTGTTCGTTCAGGCCGTCCGGGGTGTCCTCGTCCTGGAAGTACGGCTCGACCGACTCCATCTGGTCGTAGAAGTGCTCCATGTCCACGACGAGGTCCTTCACGACCTCGGCGTGCGGGAGCGGCTCGATACGGACCGTGCTCGGGACACCCTGCTCCGCGAGGTCCGCGACCTGCGTCTTGCAGCCGAGGCGCTGTTTGCCGTTGACGAACAGCGCGTCGGAGCCGCAGACGGCCTGCCGGCAGGAGTGCCGGAAGGTGAGCGAGGAGTCGTAGTGGTCGCGCGCCCACATCAGGGCGTCGAGCACCGTCATCCCCTTCGAGAAGGGGACGGGGAACGAGTCGAACCGGGGCTCCTCCTTCTCGGGGACCTCGGGGTCGTAGCGGAACACCTTCAGCTCCACCGTCCGGTCGGCGTTCTCGACGGCCTCGCGGGCCTGTCGTCGCGCCTCGCGGTTCGCCTCGTCTATCTCCTTCTTCTCCATCCGGGCCTGCTGGTACGCCGACTCGCCCGCCGCGCGGGCGGCACCGACGGCCTCGGTCTGTTCCTCCTCCGTCTCGGTTTCGGTTATGCCAGTACTCATGCTATCGTGACACCCGCCATGACGAGCGCGAGGCGGACTATCTGGACCGCGAGCAGCAGCGACGCGACGACGAGCACGCCCTTCACCGCCGTCTTGCCGGTGCCGGAGAGGCCCTGGTTGACGAGGGCGTTGTAGATGCCGTTGACGCCGTGGAACGTCGCCGTGAGGCCGAACGCGACCATCGTGACGAAGTACCCCGGCTGCTGCATCCGCAGTTGGGTCCCCTGGAACGTGACGTCCGCCGCGTGGTTGACGAAGTGGAGCGTCATGAAGTGGAACGCGAGCACGACGACGAGGAACGCCGCCGTGAGCCGCTGGAGCAGCCAGCGCGTCCCCTTCGGCTCGAACGAGGAGTAGCGCTCCGCCATCAGAGGGCCCCCGCGAGGAAGGTCGGTACGGAGGCCACGACGATGGCCCCGGTCAGTACGAGCGACGCGTAGAAGCTCCGGTCCTGCGACTCCAGTCCGAGACCGAGGTCGACGAACAGCAGGCGGACGCCGTTGAGGATGTGGAACACGGCGACTGCCAGCAGCCCGACCTCGAGGAAGCGGACGACGAGGAGTTCCTCCAGCCCCTGTAGCGTCGAGGTGTACACCTCGGGACCCGACATGGCCGTCGAGAGGACGGCGATGTGGGTGAACAGGTAGCCGATGAGGACCCAGCCGGTGAACTTGTGGAATATCCACGCCCACATACCGGCGGAGAACTCCGTCCACCGACCGAAGTCCTCGACGAGGCCCCGGTCGTACGATTGACTCATGCGTACGCGTCTCAGTACCCACCGGACATAGTAGTTGCCTTCTCCCCGTTTCCCGCCGCGTCGCTTTGCCGGTATCGGGGTCGCCCCCGCGACGGCTACGGCCGGTCCCCGGCGGCCTGTTGGTTCTCCAGCGCGCGCCGGGTCGGATCGTCCAGTTCGACGAGGTGGCACAAGGGGTTCCCCGGATAGACGAGCGGGTTCTCCAGGATGCCGACGAGCAGGCCCGTGAAGGGGGCCCGGACCACGTCGGAGTCCTGCTTGAACGGGTTCGTGATGGTGCAGATGCGGTCGTCGGCCTCCACCAGCGCGCCGCGGTCGTGGTGCATCTCCACGAGGCCGCCCGTGTCCGCCCGGAGCCACGTCTTCTCCACGTCGTCGTCGATGACGGTGCGCCAGCCGGGCCACGCGACGACCGCCTCGTCGCGCAGGCCGAACTCCGCGAGGACGGAGAGCGTCCCCGAGAGCGCCCGGTCGATGAGCGCGCGCTGGAAGCGGTGGGCCTCGCCCATCTCTATCGTGATGGTCGGGGTCCCCGACTCGGAGGCCTCCCGGCGGAGCGACCCGCTCGGGCCGCTCCCGTCGATGATGACGTTCGACGCGAACGCGTTCCCGACGCGCGCGACCGCCGGGTCGTCCATGTCCGCCCGGACGTGGAGCATGTTGGTGCGGCCCCGCGTCGAGGTATGGAAGTCGAGTCCCACGTCGCACGGCTCGATGAAGTTGCGGAAGACGCGGTTCGCGATGCGCTTCGCGCTCGTGGAGTCGGGGTCGCCGGGGAACGAGCGGTTCAGGTCGCGGTCGTAGATGGGGAGGTACCGCTCCTGGGCGATGAAGCCGGGGACGTTCAACACGGGCATACACACGAGCGTCCCCCGCAGGTCCGTGTGGTCCCAGTCGTGGGCGACCTCCCGGACGACCTCGATGCCGTTGAGTTCGTCCCCGTGGGCCGCCGCCGAGAGGAACGCGGTCGGGCCGTCCCGCTCGCCGTTGACGACGGTGACGGGGATGCGGATGGGGTCGCCGAGATACGTCTCGGAGACCGAGTACCGGATGTTCTGGGTCTCCCCGGGGGCGACGCTACCGCCGTCGTACGTGAACGCGCCGGCGACCATACCTCCCGTCGGCCGGCCGCACGTAAAAAGCCGCGTCGGACGCGGCGCGCATCCGTCAGTTCTTTCTCGGGGGGCAACCCCCGTCAGACAATGAACGACGACATCACGGTCGGGGTGCTGAGCCTCCACAACTCGAAGGAGACGAAGGCCATCCTGAACGCGGCGGACGACCTCGGGGCCGGGACGGAGTGGCTCCGCGAGGAGACGCTCTCCGTGGACATCGACGACGGCGAGGTGACGCTCGCCCCCGACGTGGATATCATCGTGAACCGCCTGCTGCTCTCGAAGGAGGAACAGCCGGCGGAGGCGCTCGGGCTGGCGACGATGCTCGACCGGATGCGCCCGATGCTGAACCACCCGATGGAGACGATGACGGCGATGCACAAGTTCGCCTCCGGCACCGCGCTCGCGGAGGCGGGCCTCCCCGTCCCGGACGCGTTCATGGCGCTGTCGGCCGACCGGCTGAACGAGGACCGCGAGAAGTTCGGCGAGGAGGTCGTCTACAAGACGGCTATCGGCACCCACGGCGGCGGCACGTGGAAGATAGACGCCGGCGAGCCGGTGAACCCGATGGTCGGCTCCCGGCAGGCGTTCCTCCAGCGCTTCATCGACCACGACCAACAGCGCCACTCCGACCTCCGCGTCTACGTCGTCGGCGAGAAGGTCGTCGGCGCGATGAACCGCTACGCCCCGGAGGGCGACTGGCGGACGAACGTCGCGCTCGGCGGCGACGTGGAGAACGCCACCGAGGGGCTCACGGACGAGGTGAAGACGATGGCAAAGCGCGCCTCCGACGTGGTCGGCCTCGACTACGCCGGGGTCGATATCGTGGAGGGCGCCGACGGCTACTACATCCTCGAAGTGAACCCGACGGCCGGCTTCAAGGGGCTGTTCCAGGCGACCGGCCGCTCGCCCGCGCCCTTCATCGCCCGCCTGGCCATCGAGCGGGCGGGCGGCGAGGTGGACGAGGAGCGCGTCTACGAACTCGCGGCCACCCTCGACGACTCCCGGCCGGCGTGTATGCCGCGCAAGCCGCAGGAGACGACGACGGAGCTCTCCGTCATCGGCTACATCGAGGAGGTCGTCGCGATGGGGACGCGCGGCCAGAAGTCCGTCCTTGCCAAGTCGGACACCGGCGCGACCCGGACCAGCATCGACTCCCGGCTCGCGGCCGAGATCGGCACCGGCCCCATCAAGGACATCGTGCGCATCAAGTCCGGGTCGCTCAAGAGCGGGAAGTCCCGCCCGGTCGTGGACCTCGTCGTCGGCATCGGCGGCCGCCAGCACACCGTCACGGCCAGCGTCGAGGACCGCGCGCACATGGACTACCCGCTCCTGCTCGGGCGCGACATCCTCCAGCACTACCACGTCGACGTGCGCCGGCGCGCCGACGAGGAGGACGACGAGACGCCGGCCGACGAGGTCGCCTTGGAGTAGATGGACCCGCACGACCGGCTCCGCGAGGACCCCGAACTCGGCCCGCTCGTCGCGGACCACGGCGAATTGGAACTCGAACGGGCCGACGACCCCTTCGCGCGGCTGGTCGTCGCCGTCTGTAACCAACAGCTCTCGCAGGCGTCCGCCGCGGCCATCGAGGAACGGCTGTTCGACCGCTTCGACGTGACGCCCGCGGCGATGCTGGCGGCCGACGACGAGGCCCTGCGCGACGTGGGGCTGTCCGGTCAGAAGGTCGGGTACGTCCGCAACATCGCCCGCGCGTTCGACGGCGACCTCTCGGTCGCGGCGCTCGACGACATGACCGACGACGAGGTCCGCGACGCGCTCACCGGCATCACGGGCGTCGGACCGTGGACCGCCGACATGTTCCTGCTGTTCGTCCTCGCGCGCGAGGACGTGTTCCCGGTCGGCGACCTCGGCATCCGGAAGGGGATGGCCGCGCTGTACGGCTTCGACGTGGAGGACCGCGCCGGCATGACCGAACACGCCGAGCGGTGGGCGCCGTATCGCTCGTACGCCGCCCGGTATCTCTGGCGCGCCGACGACTGACGCTCAGTCCACGCGCCGCGCCGGGTTCCCGGCGACCGTCGCGCCCGCCGGCACGTCATCGACGACGACCGCGCCCGCGCCCACTGTGGCGCCCTCGCCGACGGTTATCGCCCCGACGAGCGTCGCGTTCGCCCCGAGGGTGACGCCCGATTCGACGGTCGGGTGGCGCTTCGTGCGCTCGCTCGACCGCCCGCCGAGCGTGACGCCGTGGTACATGTTCACGTCGTCGCCCACCTCGGCCGTCTCCCCGACGACGACGCCTATCCCGTGGTCGACGAACACGCGGCGGCCGAGCGTCGCGCCCGGGTGTATCTCGACGCCGGTGAGAAAGCGGACGACCTGCGAGAGGAAGCGCGCGAGGAGTCGGTGGCCGCGCCCCCACAGCGGCCCGCAGAGGTAGACGTGGAGCCAGACGGCGTGCAGGCCGGGATACAGGAGCGCCTCGGCCGTCGAGGTGGCGGCGGGGTCGGTGTCGAGCGCGGTACGGACGTCGTCGCGGAGTCTGTCGAACATAGTGTGGTGTCGCTGTCGGGGGTGTGGTCTGCGGACGGGGCGCGCGAGGGAGAATCAGCGACGGCGACAGGGACCGACGGCACGGACCGTCGGCTGGCGGGCGGGGCGACCACGGCGGGAGTGGCCGAACATACCCCGGTCGAGACGGCGGGGGCGTGAAAAGGTGTCGGGCGGGCGATGCGGGCGGAGCGAGTTTCGGGCGGGTTCGGGCCTTCAGAAGCCCTTGCCGAGCAGTTCGCGCGCGATGATGTTCTTCTGTATCTCCGTGGTACCCTCGTAGATCTGGGTGATCTTGGCGTCGCGGTAGTAGCGCTCCACGTCGAAGTCGTCCACGTAGCCGGAGCCGCCGTGGATCTGGACGGCCTCGTTCGCGGCGTCGACGGCGACGCGGGAGGCGAACTCCTTCGCCATCGAGGCGAGCGTCGTCAGCTGTTCCTCCTTGTTGTCCACGGACCACGCGGACTTGTAGGTCAGCTGGCGGGCCGCCTCGGTGCGGGTGTGCATGTCCGCGAGCTTGTGCTGGACGGCCTGGAAGTCGCCGATGGGGCGGCCGAACTGCTCGCGCTGCTTCGCGTACTCCAGCGCGCGCTCGGCCGCGCCGCGGGCGATGCCGACGGCCTGCGCCGCGACGCCGGTCCGCGTCTCGTCGAAGAACTGCATCTGCTGGAGGAAGCCGGCGCCGCGCGTGCCGACGAGGTTCTCCTCGGGGACGCGCACGTCGTCGAAGAGGAGTTCGGCGGTGTCGGAGGCGCGGATGCCGAGCTTGCCCGTGATCTTGTCGGCCTCGAAGCCGTCGCGGTCGGACTCGATGATGATCTGCGAGAAGCCGTTGTAGCGGCCCTCGGCGTCGGGGTCCGTCTTACAGAGGACGACGTAGAAGTCGCCGACGGAGCCGTTGGTGATCCACATCTTGTTGCCGTTGATGACCCACTCGTCGCCGTCCTTCTCGGCGCGCGTCGAGACCGAGGAGACGTCGGAGCCGGTGTCCGGCTCGGAGATGGCCGCGCCGCAGATGGCGTCGCCGCTCGCGATGCGCGGGAGGTACTCCTCCTTCTGCTCCTCGGTGCCGAACTCGATGATGGCCTCGCTCCCGAAGCCGGTGGAGGTGAGACAGAGCCCGATGCCGGGGTCCGCGGCGAACAGTTCCTCGATGATGACCGCGAGGTCGAGCGTCGAGTAGCCCGCACCGCCGTAGTCGAAGGGTATCTGCGGGGCGAGCAGGCCCATCTCCGCGGCCTTGTCCACGACCTCGAACGGGTACTTCTCGGCGCGGTCGTACTCCTTGGCGACCGGCTTCACCTCCTCCTCGGCGAACCGTGCCACCTCGTTCTTGAGCTGTCGTTGTTCCTCGGACAGATCGAAGTCCATGGCTCACTGCTTCGGACGGACCTACATAAACCCACCTCACTAACGACCCGTAGCGGCCCGGAGGCGGGCGTTTTCCACTCCCGACAACGCACGCGGTGTTTACGGTTTCGGGGGCGGTCGGCGACCCCTCGTGCGTAAACCCCGAACCACGGGCGCGGGGTTGCCGATTCGGGCGACGGAAACGTTGAAACGCGCGCCGAGAGAGGTTCGGGTGTTCATGGAATTCGAGGACATCGAGACCGTCGCGGTGCTCGGGGCCGGCAACATGGGTCACGGCATCGCGGAGGTCGCGGCGCTCGCGGGCTACGACGTGTTCCTGCGCGACATCAAGGAGGAGTTCGTGCAGAACGGCTACGACCAGATCGTCTGGTCGCTCGACAAGCTCGCCGAGAAGGAGCAGATAAGCGAGGAGGACGCCGAGGCGGCCGAGGAGCGCATCACGCCCGTCGTCCCGGTCGAGGAGGCCGTCGCCGACGCCGACGTGGTCATCGAGGCCGTCCCGGAGAAGATGGAGATAAAGAAGGACGTGTACAACGAGGTCGAGGAGCACGCGCCGGACCGCGCCCTATTCGCGACGAACACCTCCTCGCTGTCCATCACGGAGCTGTCGGAGGTCACGGAGCGCCCCGAGCAGTTCTGCGGGATGCACTTCTTCAACCCGCCCGTGCGGATGCAGCTGGTCGAGGTCATCTCCGGGAAGCACTCCTCCGAGGAAACGCTCTCGGCCGTCGAGGAACTCGCGGAGGCGTTCGGCAAGACGCCCGTGCGCGTCCACAAGGACTCGCCCGGCTTCATCGTCAACCGCATCCTCGTCCCGCTGATGAACGAGGCCTGCTGGATGGTGTCGGAGGAGGACGCCACCGTCGCGGAGATCGACTCCACGACGAAGTTCGACATGGGCCTCCCGATGGGCGCGTTCGAACTCGCCGACCTCACCGGCATCGACGTCATCCACCACGTCCTGGAGTACCTCCACGAGGTGCTCGGCGACGCCTACGAGCCGGCTCCGTTCCTCGCCGAGACGGTCGAGACGGAGAACTACGGCAAGAAGTCCGGCAAGGGCTTCTACGACTACGAGGACGGCGACGGGGCCGACGTTCCCACGGACGCCGGCAGCGAGGCCGTCACGAAGCGGCTCGCGGCCGTCATGGCCAACGAGGTCGCCCACCTCGTCGAGAAGGACGTCTCGAACCCGACGGATATCGACCGCGCCGTCATGCTCGGCGCGGGCTACCCGGACGGCCCCGCGAAGATGGCCGACGACATCGGCCTCGACAAGCTCGTCGAGACGCTGGAGGAGCTCCACGAGGAGCGCGGCCACCCGCGCTTCGAGGTGAGCCCCGCGCTGCGCGAGGCCGCCGAGGCAGGCGGCTTCCACGGCGGCGACGACGCCGACGACGACGCGCCCGAGTTCACCAACATCGAGGTGGAGTACCCCGGCGAGATGGTCGGCCATATCGTCCTCTCCCGGGAGGCGCGGATGAACACGATGAACCCCGAGATGCTCGACGAGCTCCGGGCCGCCCTCGACGAGTTCGAGGACGACGACGAGGTGCGCGCCGTCCTCATCACCGGCAAGGGCGACCGCGCGTTCTCCGCGGGCGCGGACGTGACCTCGATGGCCTCCTCTGCCAGCCCGCTCGACGGCATCGAGCTCTCCCGGAAGGGCCAGGAGACGTTCGGGGCGTTCGAGGAGTCGCCGCTGCCCGTCGTCGCGGCCATCGACGGCTTCGCGCTCGGCGGCGGCTTCGAACTCGCGATGTGCTGTGACTACCGGCTCGCCTCCGAGCGCTCGGAGCTCGGCCTCCCCGAGCACAACCTCGGCCTCCTGCCCGGGTGGGGCGGCACCCAGCGGCTCCAGCGGCTCGTCGGCATGTCCCGCGCGAAGGAGATCATCCTCACCGCGGAGCGGTTCGACGCCGACACCATGTACGACTACGACGTGGTGAACGAGGTCGTCGCCAACGACGAGTTCGAGGAGCGTGCCCACGAACTCGCCGCCGAGATGGCGGGCGGCCCGCCGGTCTCGCGCGCGCTCACGAAGAAGGCGATGCTGCGCGGCTGGGAGGACGTCGACGCCGGCCTCGAACTGGAGGCGCAGTCGTTCGGCCACCTGATGGGCACGGACGACCTGATGGAGGGCATCACGGCGTTCATGGGCGACGGGGAACCCGAGTTCGAGGGGAAGTAGAGTCCGGAACGGAACCCTTATACGGATTTCTCCGGTACGCCGAACCGAAGGCACCGTTGGTGTAGTCCGGCCAATCATCTTGGCCTTTCGAGCCGAGGACCAGGGTTCAAATCCCTGACGGTGCACTCCTTCCGACCTCGCCCGTCGAGCTACGGCGGTAGCGCAACGCGTTTATCTCCCCCCTCTCACCATCGGCCGTGACCGTTCCGTTGCTCGCGTCCGCCCGCCGTCCTCCCGCGAGCGTGGCGAAGTACTACCTCTACAAGGCGACGAAGGCGGTGGAGTTCTACCGGCCGGTGATGTACCTCTTCTTCCTCGCGCAGGGGCTGACGTTCACCCAGATAGCGGTGCTGGAGGCGCTGTACAACCTCACGACCCTGCTGGGCGAGATACCGACCGGCTACCTCGGCGACCGGCTGGGCCGGCGCAACAGCCTACTCGCCGGCACCGCGCTCATCTCCGCGACCCTGTTCGCCATCGGGCTCGCGGAGTCGTTTCTCGCGCTCGCGGCCCTCTACGTCTGCTGGTCGATGGGGTACAACTTCCGCTCGGGGAGCGAGGACGCGTGGCTCTACGACACGCTGACCGACGACCTGACCGGCGACGACTTCGCGGGCGTACGGGGCCGCGGGGAGTCCGTCGCGCTCGCCGTCGGGGCCGGCGCGGCCGTCGTCGGGGGGTACCTCGGCGGCATCGACCTCTCGTACCCGTGGTTCGTCGCGGCGGGGGTGACCGCGCTCGGCGTCGGCGTCCTGCTCACGGTCGACGAGTCGGAGAGCTACGAGGAGTCGGAACGCATGGGCCTGCGCGAGACGCTCACGCTCGTCCGCGACACGCTCTCGCGCCCGAACATCGCGCCGTTCGTCGTCTACTACTACGTGCTGTACGCGGCCGTCACGTACCTCGTGTTCGTCTTCCTGCAGCCGATATTCGAGACGGTGGTCGTGGACGCCGGCGTCGCCCGCGCACAGGTCGAGCCCCTGCTCGGGTGGTTCTACGCGGCGTACAGCCTCGTCGGCGCGGGGCTGAGCTACTACACCGGGGCCATCCGCGAGCGGGTCGGCCTGCGGCTGTGGTTCCTCGCGCTCCCGTTCGTCGTCGGCGGGGCCCTCGTCGGGATGTACCTCGTCCCGCTGCTCGCGCTCCCGACGTTCCTGCTCGTGCGCGGGCTCTCGGACGTGACGCGCTCGTTCGCGGGCCAGTACGTCAACGACCGCATCGAGACCGCGGGCCGCGCGACGGTGCTGTCGGCGATGGCGATGGTGAGCGGCCTCGCCGTCGTCCCGTTCCAGCTGGCGAGCGGTTACGTCTCCGACCTCGTCTCCCCGCTGTTCGCGCTCGCCGTCGCGGGCGGCGCCCTCCTCGTCGGCGCGGCGCTGCTCATCGCGTGGCGGGGGCCGGTGGCCGCCGACGCCGGGTCGGCGACGAGTTAGCACAATGCTCGCGAGGTTTAATATCGGATAGCGCCTCCAAGTGGTCGGTGAAACAGAATGGCTGACCGACGATACCCCTTCGACGTGTTCGACGAGATGGACCGAATGATGGAGAGCATGCGACGCTCGATGTACGAGGGTGTCGACGACGTCCGGTCGTGGGGCGCGCGCTCCGGCGCGCACCTCAGCGTGGACCGCGACGGCGACCACTACGTCGTCCTCGCGGACCTGCCGGGCTTCGAGAAGGAGGAGATAGACCTCCGCTTCCACGACGGGATGCTCCACCTCGCCGCGAGCCACGAGGTCTCCGAGTCGGACGAACACGGTGCGCTCTCCCGCTCGCGCCGCGTGAACGAGTCCGTCCGCGTCCCCGGCGAGGTCGTCGAGGACGGCATCGAGGCCACCTACCGCAACGGCGTCCTCGAAGTGCGCCTCCCGGCGCTCGACGACGAGGCCGAGGACGACAGCCGCCGTATCGACATCGACTGACGCGCGGAGTGACCGCAGAGGGATGCACCCGCGGCCCGCGGGGGAACGGGCCGCACACGCTACGCACGCCGACGTTCGACTTCTCGACCCGTCAGGATAGCTTACATTCAAGACCCTGCCGTCGTATCGGTCGGTAACGAATGATTTCCACAGATACGGAGTGGTTCCGCGCGGAGGCGAGCCACGAGGACGAGGTCATCGGGGAGTCGGTACTGCCGCGGATGTTCCTCGACAGCGTCGACCGGAACGGCTCGCTCGACGCCCAGTGGTTCAAGAGCGGCGTGTACGACCGTTCGCTCGCCCCCGACGTCGTTCCGGAACCGCCGGCCGGCGAGTGGGGCTCCATCACCTACGACGAGATGGGCGACATCGTCCGACGGCTGGCGACCGGTTTCCGCGAACTCGGCGTCGAGCACGGCGACCGCGTCGGCATCTACGCCGACACGCGAATGGAGTGGGCCCAGTCCGACCTCGCGCTCCTGACCGCGGGCGCGACCGTCACGACGGTGTACACCGAGTCGTCGGCGGAGCAGGTCGAGTACCTCCTCGACGACCCCGGCGCGACCGGCGTCGTCTGCGAGAACGGGGAACTGCTCGACACCGTGGCCTCCGTCGAGGACGACCTCGACCTCGGGTTCGTCGTCGTCATCGACGAGTACGAGGGGTACGAGGACCGCGACGACGTGTACACGCTCGCCGACGTGTACGACCTCGGCGCCGACGCCTACGACGCCGACGCCGTCGACGAGTGGGTCGACGCCATCGACCCCGCCGACCTCGCCTCGCTCATTTACACGTCCGGGACGACGGGCCGCCCCAAGGGCGTCCAGCTCACGCACGCGAACTTCCGCTCGAACGTGAACCAGGTACGCCGCCGCTTCGGCCCCCGCCCGGACCGCGGCCCCGACGTTCCCACGCTCGACACGGACTCCCGCGTGCTCTCCTTCCTCCCGCTCGCCCACGTGTACGAGCGCACCTCCGGCCACTTCGTGATGTTCGCGTCCGGCGTCACCGTCGCGTACGCCGAGTCGACCGACACCGTCGCGGAGGACATCGAGGCGGTCGGCCCCACCTCCGCGAACTCCGTCCCGCGGGTGTACGAGCGCATCTTCGCGTCGATGCGCGAGCAGGCCAGCGGCTCCTCGGTGAGCGAGTCCATCTTCGAGTGGGCCGTCGGCGTCGCCCGCGAGTGGTCGCGCACGGAGCGCCCGGGGGCCGTCCTGCGCGCGAAGCACGCCGTCGCCGACCGCCTCGTCTACTCCACCGTGAAGGAGTCGATGGGCGGCAACATCGAGATGTTCACCTCGGGCGGCGGCTCGCTCTCCCAGCGGCTCGCGGAGCTGTTCGAGGGGATGGGCCTCCCCATCCACGAGGGGTACGGCCTCACGGAGACCTCGCCGGTCGCCACGACGAACCCGCCGGAGGACCTCCGCCCCGGCACGCTCGGCCCGCTGATGGTCGGCATGGAGGGGAAGCTCGACGCGAGCGTCGTCTCGGCCGACCAGATGGAGAAGGCGACCGGCGACATCGGCGAACTCCTGCTCCGCGGCCCGAACGTCACCGACGGCTACTGGAACCGGCCGGACGCGACGGAGAGTTCGTTCACCGAGGCCGACGACGGCGGCGACCCGTGGTTCCGCACGGGCGACATCATCGAGGCGACGGACGACGGCTACCTCGTCTACCACGACCGCCTCAAGCAGGTGCTCGTGCTCGACACCGGGAAGAACGTCGCGCCCGGCCCCATCGAGGACGAGTTCGCCACCAGCGAGCGCATCGCGCAGGCGATGGTGCTCGGCGACAACGAGAAGTTCATCTCGGCGCTGTTCGTCCCCGACATGGAGGCGATGGCCCGGTGGGCCGAGCGCAACGACCTCGACCTGCCCGACGACCCCGAGGAACTGGCAACCGACGAGCGCGTCGTCGAGTGGATACGCGAGGAGGTGGACGCGGTCAACGCCGACCTCGCCAAGCACGAGCGCATCAAGGAGTTCCGCGTCGTCGGCACGGAGTGGACGCCGGACAACGACCTGCTCACCCCGTCGATGAAGATCAAGCGCCGGAACGTCCTCGACCGCTACGAGCACAAGGTCGAGGAGATATACGGCCGCGACGACGAGTAGGTCACGCGACCGCTCGCCGCCCGACTTCTCCCGCGCCCCACACTGTCGTTCCGAAAATGAACCCGACACCCCCGAACAGCGCCGCGAGGACGCCGAGCGCGCCGACCACGTTCGGCCGGAGGAGGTACGTCAGTCCCTCGACGACCGTCCCCCCGTCGAGGAACGCGTCGTCCACGCCGAACCCGAGCATCGCGGCGACGGCGAACAGGACCGCGCTCGGGAGCCCCGTCCGGGCGAGCCCCGCGACCGCCCCGCCGGCGACGGCGACGACCGCGGCCCAGAACGGCACGAGGAGGACGCCGCCCGTCGGCTCGTATAGCCGCGCGAGGTAGCCGCCGAGCGAGGCGACGAAGGCCGCGATCGCGAGGAGTCCGACCGCACCGACGTGGTCGCGGGGGCGGCGTGCGCCGAGGAGCGCGGTCCGCAGGCCGAGGGCGAGAGCCATGCACACGGTGACTCCCCCGCCCGTATAGCTCTTCAGGGGGTCAGTGCATCCGGTACCACTCCTCCACGTCGAGCATCGGCGCGGGGTAGTCGAGCCCGAGCTGGACGCCGTACTCCGCTTGCGTCCCCTCGTCCATCCGCCACGGCCGGTGGGCGAACTCCGGCGGGAGGCCGTCGAGTTCCGGGAGCCAGTGGGTCACGTACTCCGCGTTCGAGTCGTACCGCTCGGCCTGCGAGAGGACGTTGAAGTAGTTGTCCCGCGAGTCGTTGCCGACGCCCGCCTGGTACGCCCAGTTCCCCCAGTTCGAGCAGACGTCGTAGTCCGTGAGCCGCGACTCGAAGTACGCGGCCCCCCGCCGCCAGTCGATGCCGAGCACGTCCGCGAGGAACGAGGCGACGTTCTGTCGGCCCCGATTGCTCATGTACCCGGTCTCGTTCAGTTCCCGCATGTTCGCGTCCACGAACGGGACGCCCGTCTCGCCCGCGGCCCATCGCTCGAAGGCGGCCCCGTCGCGCCGCCACTCCTTGCCCGCGGCGCTCCCGCGGATGCCCTGCTCGCCGAAGAAGTCGCCGCCGTGTTTGATGAACTGGAACTGGAAGAAGTCGCGCCACAGGAGTTCGAAGACGAGCCAGTACGTCGAGTCGTTGGCGACGCGCTCGGCCTCGTAGCGGTCCACCTCCTCGCTCACGTACCGCGGCGAGAGACAGCCCTGCGAGAGCCACGCGGAGAGCTTCGAGGAGAAGTCCGGGCCGAGCAGGCCGTTGCGCGTCTCCTTGTACCGTCGCAGGCGGTCCGCCTCCCAGACGTACGCCTGGAGCCGCTCGCGACCCGCCGACTCGCCGCCACGGAAGTCGATGGCCGCGCGGTCGTCCACGTCGCGTCCCTCGATGCCGAGGTCGTCGAGCGACGGGAGGTCGCCGGGGTCGAACTCCGGGGTCGGGACGCTCGGGGGCGTCTCGAATGTCTCGCGCACCTCGGCGCCGTTCTCCACCTCCTTGCGCCACGGCGTGTACGTGTCCGCGATGTCGTCTACGGGGGTCGGGAGGTCGTTGACGTGGTACAGCGTGTGCGTCCAGAACCGTTCGAGGGGGACGCCGTCCTCCGCGAGCGCGGCCTTCGTCCCGTTCTCGACGGTCAGTTCCTCGGTCGCCGGCATCGTCTGGGCGTAGGCGGCGTCGGCGTCGTACTCGCTCGCGACGGCGGGGACGACCTCGCGCGGGTCGCCGTGACGGACGAGCAGGTCGCCGCCGCGCGCCCGGAGGTTCGCCCGGAGGTCCGCGACGCTCTCGCGGACGAACCGCGCCCGGTAGGGGCCGGTCTTGGGCTCCTCGACGTACCGCGAGTCGGCGTACTCGTCGGGGTCGAAGACGTACAGCGGAACGACCTCGTCGGCGTCGGCGAGCGCGCGGACGAGCGTCTCGTTGTCGTGGAGGCGGAGGTCCCGGCGGAACCAGACGACTGCGGTGTCCATGGCCGGTCAACGCGCGCCGGCCGAAAAGCGGTACGGGAAGGGGAAACTACACCACGTCGAGCGAGCGAACCCGCGGCCCGTCGCAGTCCACGAGGAGCACGGACTGGTAGGTGCCGAGGTCGAGCGCGCCGTCCATCACGGGGAGCGTCACCGAGCGCCCGAGCAGCATCGACTTCAGATGGGCGTCCGCGTTGTCGTCGATCTCGTCGTGGCTCCACCCGGCGCCGGGCGCGAGCGCGTCGGCGAACGACTCGATGTCGGCGAGCAGTCGCGGCTCGGCCTCGTTGACGACGACGCCGGCGGTGGTGTGTCGGCAGAAGACGGTGACGGTGCCGTTGCGGCCGCGGGGGATGCCCCCGGCGACCCTGTCGGTCACGTCGACGGTATCGACGGGTGATTCGGTCTCGACCTCGAAGCGCATCGTCCGGAGCGACGCCGCCGCGGGGTAAAAGCGTACCCGGCTCAGCCGCGGAAGCGCCGGAACACCGAGCCGTCCTGCTGGGTCGCTATCTGGTAGGCGGCCGACCCGGTCACGAGCGCGAAGAAGCCGCCGGCGACGGCGACGAGGCCGAGCCGCGAGATGCCCGGCACGCCGATGAGGACGGCCACCGTCGCCAGCGCGCCGAGCAGTCCGACGCCGAGGTAGTACTCCGCCCACGAGAGCCCGTAGCGCGGGACGACCTCCATGTACACGGTCACCTCCGGGGCGCGCTCGGCCAGCGCGACGGTCTTGTCGGCGTCGTCGTAGCCGACGATGCCCAGCCGGTCGAGTTTCGGGAGGTGCGTCTGGTGGAGCGAGACGTACACCGACTGGCGCTTGTCGCGCGGGGCGGGCTCCTCGCCCGTCTCCATCGTCGCCACTCGTTCGGAGAGCTCACGGACGGTCAGTCCGCCCGCTTCGGCGTCCTGGAGGCACTTCAGGGCGAGCCGCCGGCGGTCGTTGCGGAGGACGTCGTGTATCTCCGTGGCCGCCAGCTCGGAATCGGAGGACTGCGTTGCCACGCTCGGCGGTTCCGCCCCCCGGCTCTTGAAGCTGTCGCGGCGGTCAGCGGCGCCGCCACTCGTCGGGGGTGGTGTCGTACCCGACCGTCGGCGACGCGAGCGGCGCCCACTCCGAGCGCGGCACCTCCGTCCGCTCGAACCGCTCCCCGTCGTAGCGGAACCGGACGCCGACCTCCTCCGGCTCGGGCTCGCGGCCGCGCCGCCGGGCCACCTCCACGTCGTGGTCGTCCACCTCCTTCACGACGGTGAGCAGCTGAACCGGGCGGCCCCACAGCCGGAACACGCGTTCGAGGACGCGCTTCGCCCGCGGCACGTCGAGCGCGACGCCGTTGTAGTGGTGGGCGAGCAGCAGTTCGTTCCGGTTGCCGAAGTTGCCGTCGTGGACCGTCACCGTCGGCTTCCCGAAGTTCGTGAACCGGAGCAGGAGCTTCCGCTTCACCGCCGCCGCGTCCGTGGCGGTCGCGCGGTAGTCGCCGTGGCGCTCGCTGTACTCGTAGGCGAAGTAGCCGCCCGCCGCGACGAACTCCGGGGTGAGGAACTCGTCGAGGAACGTCACGTCGTTGTGGCTCTCGCGGACCTCGAACAGCCGGTCCCAGCCGGCGCCGCGGTCCACCGCCGCGACGGCCTCCTCGACGGTCGCGTAGCGGTCGGTCTCGAACAGGTAGCGCGATATCCGGTCGAGGTCGTCGCGACCCGCCCGCTTCAGGAAGCCGCGGTTCGCCGGCTGGACGAGCGAGTAGTGGCGCTCGACGAGCCCCGCGCGGGTGAGCACCCGCCACGGGTACCGCTCGGGGTCGAACTCGCCGGCGCGGGCCGCCGCGAGGCCGTCGGCGTCGACGCGGGGGTCGTCGGGGTCCAGCGCGTCGAGGTGCCCCGGCACGTCCGCGAGTTCGGGGTCGGGTTCGAGCCCGGCGAGGACCGCGTCGAGGTCCACGCGGTCGCGGAACGTCTCGGGGGTGACGCCGTCCACGCGCAGCAGGGCTTCGAGGACGGCCTCGCGGTTCGCGCGGTTCTCGACGTAGGTCCACAGTTCGAGGCCGAGCGCGTAGGGGTTGAGGCCGGGCGAGCCGAGGACGCGGGCCATGTGGTCGGCGTAGGCGACGAACTCCTCGTCGGCCGCGAAGTTCTCGCCGGTCATCATGAGCGACTCCCAGTAGGCGGCCCACCCCTCGTTCATCACCTTCGTCATCCGCTGGGGCGCGAAGTAGTACGCCTCCCGACGGAGCAGTTCGAGCAGTTCGCGCTGCCACTCCTCGTACGCGACGGCCTTGCCCGACTCCTCGTCGTAGGCGCGGCCATGGACGGCGAGGTAGGCCAGCAGGTCCTTCTCGGCCAGCGGCCCCTCGTCGCTCGCCTCGCGGGCCTCGAACCACGCGTCGTCGAACACCTCGTCGCGGACCTCCTCGGAGATGTCGAGTTCGGCGAGCGTCTCGTCGGGGTCCTCCGGTTCGGGCGCCTCGCGCTCCCACGCGTCGGTCGGCCGGAACGGCCGGTGCTGGTCGATGCAGCCGTCGAGACAGGCGACGTGGTCTATCCACGCCTCGACCGCCTCCCGGTCGATGTCGGGGTCGGCGACGTACTCGCGGACCGTCTCGGCGTGGCGCGCGAGCATCGCCGCGGCGTCGGGGCCGCCCCGCTCGCCGCGGGGCGTCGCGTCGTCGCCCCCGTCCACGAACAGCCGGAACCACTCGTTGTTGCGGAAGAAGTCGGCGTGCGCCTCGACGTGGGTGATGACGGCCTTCTGGTCGGCCAGCGCGTTCGACTCCTGGAGGAACGCGTGGCTCGGGTCATCGTTGTTCACTATCTCGAACGCCTTCCCGCCGAGGAACTGCCGCTGCTTGCGCTGGCGGTCGTAGTTCATCCCCCACCGCCAGTGAGGGTACCGCTCCTGGAACCCCTCGTAGGCGATGAGTTCGTTCATCTCGTCGTGGTCCACGATCCAGTAGTTCACCGGATAGGGGTCGAGCCCCAGTTTCCGCGCTAGCTGTCCGGCGGCCCGGACGTGCGGTTCGAGGTCGTCGGCGATGCGGCGCTTGGCGAATCGGGTCGTGTCAGTCATCGTCCTCCTCCGTCGTCAGCACGGTTCTGATGGCCTCGACCACGTCGTCGGCGTCCGAGACGTACGCCACCGCGACGCCGTCGTCGCCGGCGAAGTGGCGCTCCACCTCCTCGGCGTGGGTGGCGTTGATGGCCGTCCCCGACGGCTGCGTCTCGACGTACGCGTGGCGGTTCGCGTCTATCTCCTCCATCAGCGGGATGACGCGCCCCGCGGTGTCGTTCGAGGAGTTCTCCGAGTCGCCGGCCGCGAACACGTAGCGGTTCCAGTCGGCCCACGGGTAGCGCTCCTCGAGGACCGTCGCGGCGAGGTCGTACGCCGAGGAGATGCGGGTGCCCCCGCCCGACCGGATGCCGAAGAACTCCTCGCGCTCGACCTCCCACGCCTCCGCGTCGTGGGCGATGTAGACGAACTCCGCGCGGTCGTACTTCCCGGTGAGATACCAGTCCAGCGGGGTGAAGGTGCGCTCGACCAGTTCGCGCTTCGTCTCGCGCATCGACCCGGACACGTCGCGGATGTTCACGACGACGACGTTCGTCTCCCGCTCCTCGACCGTCTCGGGGTGGCGGTAGCGCTCGTCCTCGCGCCGGAGCGGGACGTCCTTCACGCCCTCGCGCCGGAGCCGCACGGCGGTCGGCTCGCCCTCGACGTTCGCCTCCATCTCCTCGATGCTCTCCCACCGGCCGCGCTCGTCGTCGGGTATCGACTCGTAGGCGTCCGCGAGCCAGACCCGCGAGACGGGTATCCGGGACTCGCGCGCCCACTCGAAGACGCGGCTCGGCCCCCAGCCGCGGACCCGCAGCGCCTCGCGGACGTAGTCCTCGTCGAAGTCGGTGGCGAGCTTCCGCTTCAGCCCGGACTTGAACAGCCGGTCGAAGTCGAGCGTGCTGGCCGGGCCCGACCGGCGCACGTCGGTGTACTCGCCCTCCTTCTCCGTGACGACCTCCTTCCCCTTGGGGTCGAGGTCGAGGCCGAGCGCCTCGTCGAGTTCGCGGGCGAACTCCTCGGGGTCCATCTCGTAGTAGTCGTGGTCGGCCCCCTCCTCGCCGGGGTCGCCGTCCTCGCCGTCGCCGGGTTCGGGGTCGCCGACCTTGTCGCCCGGCTCCACGTCGCCGTCCGCCTGCCCGACGCCGCCCGCGTCGCGCTCGTCGTAGGCGAACTCCGGGAGGTCGATTATCTTGATGGGGACGCGCACGCGGTCGGGGCGCGACGCCCCGAGGTCGCCGTGCTGGATGAAGTCGGCGAGGTCCTGCCGGCGGGCCTCGCCCACCTCGCGGAACCGTTCGAGGTCCTCCCTCAGTCCCATCGGTCGCGCACCTCCGCGAGGACGCGCCGGCTCGCCAGTTCGGCCGACGCCTCGCTGTAGTCGAACAGCTCCACCATGTTCGCTATCGTCTCGCGCTTCAGCCGCGCGGTGACGGTTCCCTCCGGCGGGTCGGGCCACTGTGCGGGCTCGAACTCGTCGTACAGCCGCGCCACGTCGTCCCAGTCGTTCCGTTCGAGGACGGCCCGGAGCGCGGGTATCTCCTCGAAGGCGAGTTCCGCGGCGCGGTACCGCTCGTCGCGGTTGCGCCACGCGTGGCGGTTCATCGCCGTGACGACCTGCTCGCGGCGGAAGCGCTCGACGGCCGTCGAGGGGGCGGTGCCGGCGTAGTCCTCCTCGCCGAACCGGCCGAGCGACTCCGTCTCGAACACCTTCAGCGCGAGCGGGTCGGGGTCGACGCGCTCGCCGCGGGCGTTGACGACCTGCTCGCCCTCGGCCCACGCGTGGACGCCCTCGACGTACTCCGCGACCGTCCCGGGGTCGGGGCGGTCGTCGCGCAACAGGGCGTCGAGCACGTCGGCCTCCTCGCGCTCGCGGACGTAGCGGTGGACGAGCGTCGCGCGCTCGCCGTAGTCGCGCCGCTCGCCCGTCGAGAACACGGGCGCGTCGGCCAGCCGGTCGGCCATCGCCGAGACGGCGTCGCCGGGCGTTATCACGTCCTCGACCGGGAGCGTCGCGTGGCTCCTGTCGGACGGCTCCGCGAGCAGTTCGGCGAGCACGTCCCGGGTGAACGTGACGGGGATGCCGCGCTCGCCGTCGGTCGCGTCGTCGGCGAACGCGAAGTCGTCGGTCGTCAGCCGCTCGTCGCCGTCCTGGAGGTAGCCGCGGTCGAACAGCAGCGCCTTCTCCACGAGGTCGAGGTCGCCCGGCAGGTCGTCGGCGTCAAGCCGGGTCACGACGGCGTACAGCGCCGCGGCCTCGATGGCGTGGGGGGCGAACTCCCGGTCGCGCACCTCGGTCCCGGTGCCGACGCGCACCCGGACGCGGAGCGGTTCGCGCGCCCGGTCGTCCGGGTCGAGGCCCTCCTCCGCGGTCCACACCGCCGTCTCGTCGGTGAGCTCCCGGCGGACGAGTTCGGCTTCCAGCGAGCGGTTCGTGAGGTAGCCGAACTCGTGGCGCTCCAGCCGGCGCTTGAGCGCCTTCAGCGGGTCGGACTCGCCGGCGGCGGCGTGTTCGTTCAGCCGCGCGCCGAGGTCCGGGTTCGAGATGACGAGCATCTGCGTGTCCACCTCCATCCCGATGCCCTTGTCCAGTTTCACGCTCCCCTCGTCGGGGACGTTCAGGAGCTTCGAGAGCAGGTCGGCGTGCTGGGCCGCGTCCTCCACGACCGTCAGCAGACCGTTCCCCTGCGAGAGGACGCCGTCGTAGCTGAACGCCTGCGGGTTCTTCCGGCCCCGGGAGTCGAGCGCCTGCACCATCCCGGGCATCCACGAGCCGACCAGCCGTTCCTTCGGCGTGCCGTCGTCCTCGGCGTGGAGCACGCCGATACCCTGCCCGAGGTCCGCGACGTAGTTCTCGACGCGGAGGTGCTGGGGGTCGGCGACCGCCGAGAACAGGTCCTCGCGGCCCTGCCGGCGGTACTGCTCCGCGAGGTGGTCGTACGCCTCCCGGGAGAAGGGGTCCAGCCGCGCGGGCACCCGCACCGGGATGTGGTCGTCAAGTTCCGCGTTCACGTCCGCGAGCACCTCGTCGCGGACGGCGTCGGGGAGGACGGCGAGCGGGTGGGCCTGCACCGGCGAGCGGTACCAGTCGTCCTCCGCGGGTTCGGCGGCGTCGCCGTAGGTCATCCCCGGCGAGGACGCCTCGCCCCGGACGTTCCAGGTGAGGGTGTAGCGGCGGCCCGCCTCGGTCTTGGAGTAGGCGCGCAGGCCGTTGACGAGACACCGTTTCAGCTCCGACTTCCCCGTCGCCGTCGGCCCGTCGAGCCAGACGATCTTCTCCTCCTTGCCGCGGCCGGCGGCGATGGCCCGGAGGTCGGCCACGAAGTCGTTGAGCGTCGCCGTGTTGCCGAGGACGGCGTGTTCCCCGTCGTTGTACGGGTCGTCGAAGAAGCGGTAGCGCTCGCGCTCCTCGCCCTCCTCGACCACGGTCCGGGTCCCGGGCGCCTCGATGGCGTCGAGCAGGTACTTCGAGGCGTGGGCCGCGGTCGTCGGGTGCTCGACGACGTAGTCGAGGTACTCCGCGAGGCCCATCGGCGGCTCGTACGTCTCGCGGAGCGCGTCGTCCGCGGCCGCGAGGTAGTCGCTCCCGCGCGTCATCCTTCCATCTCGGAGCGGGCGACCTCCGCGCCGGCGAACTCCAGCACCTCGCGGGCCCCGGCCTCGGAGTAGCCCTGCTCGGTCAGCGCGGCGATCCACGCGCTCCGCTCGTCGTCGTCCATGTCGCCGCTCGACACCAGCGCGGAGAAGTTGATGTTGTGCTTCTTGTCCTCCCACAGCTTGCGTTCGAGCGCGCGGCGCAGGCGGTCGTTGTCATGCGGGTCGAACGACGAGCCCTCGCGGGCGCGCCGGCTGACCCAGTTGGCGACCTCCTGGCGGAAGTCGTCCTTCCGGTCCTCCGGCACTTCGAGGTGGCCCTCCACGTCGCGGAGGAACTTCTCGTCCGGTTCCTGCTCGCGGCCCGTGATGGAGTCCTCGACGGTGTCGTCGTCGATGTACGCCATCACGTGGTCCATGTACTTCTCGCCCTGCCGGCGTATCTCGTCCACGTCGTACGCGAGGGCGTGGCGCACGTCCTCGATGGCGCGCTCCCTGTACTCCTCGCGGACGAGTTCGAGGTACCGGTGGTAGCGCTCGAAGTTCTCCTGCGGGATGGAGCCGTGGTTCTCCAGGTTCCCCTCCAGGTGGTTGAACGTCGTCAGCGGCGAGAGGAAGTCCCGGCCGCGGTGCATCGAGTCCATGATGGCCTCGGCGATCTCGTCGCCGATGAACCGGGGCGAGACGCCCTCCATCCCCTCGCCGATGTCGGTCGCCTCGGCGGCCTCGTCGCGGAGCTTCCGCACGTCGACCTCCTCGGCCTCGTCGCTCCCGCCGTTGTACGCCTTCGCCTTCCCGAGCAGCGACACCTCGCCGCCGTCCGGCTCGGTGATGCGCGTGAGGACGCCGAACAGCCCCGCCATCTCCAGGGTGTGCGGCTCGACGTTGATGTCCGGCACGTCGGCGTTGCGCAGCATCTTCCCGTATATCTCGGCCTCGGCCTCGTACTGGAGGACGTACGGGAAGTCGATGCGCTTCGTCCGGTCGTTGAACGCCTCCATCTTCTCGTCGCCCTTCTTGTCCCGGTACTCGGGCATGTTCGTCCGGCCGACGATGACCTGGTCGATGTCGATTCGGGGGTTGTTCTTCGGCTTGATGGTCTGCTCCTGGGAGGCGTGCAGGAAGTCGTAGAGGAACTCCCGCTGGAGCTTCAACAGCTCCTCGCCGGAGAACAGCCCGCGGTTCGCGTTACAGAACGCGCCGGAGTAGTCGAACGCGCGCGGGTCGGACTCGCCGTACACCGCGAGCTTCGAGTAGTTGACCGTGCCCGTCAGCTCCGTCTCGTCCTGGTTCTTCTTGTCCTTCGGCTCGAACGTCTCGACGGCGCGGCGCTTGTTCTCGTCGGCGACCAGCCGCACCACCTCGACGTGGGTCTCCAGGACGGCCGCGAGGTCGTCGTCGTAGTGGTCGAGCAGCGCGTCCATGTAGAACTCCGAGGCGGGGTCGAGCGCCTGGTCGTTGCGCACCGTGTACGGCGCGTCGAGCCGCTCGTTCAGGTCCGCGATGACGCGGTCCCGTTGCCGCTGGGGCAGCAGGACGAGCGGGTCCTGGTTCATCGGCGACCGGACGGTGTCGTCCTCGGGGTCCTGGTCGCGGAGCACGTCGCGGAGGTTCGTCCACCGGAAGGTGTACATCCGCCCCGCGTCGCGGGCGGTGTAGTCCTCGAAGTAGCGGCGGACCCGCCGGTCGAAGTCGGACTTGCCCGAGCCGACCGGCCCGAGCAGGAGCTTGATGCGCTTCTCGGGGCCGAGTCCGCGGGCGCCGGACTTCACCTTGTTGACGAACTCGTGTATCGAGGCGTGGACCTCCCGGCCGTAGAAGACGTTCTCCCCGTCGTCGAGGGGGTCCTCGCTCGCGAGGTGGTACTCGACGACACCGGACTCCTCGTCGTAGTCGGTGCCGTAGAAGTCGAACATATCCGCGACGCGCTGGTGGGCGTTGCGGGCGATTCGGGGGTCGGCGTAACACTCCTCCAAGTACCAGTCGAACGGGCGGGCCTCCCGCAGGTCCGTCGGTATCGTGTCCCGGTACTCCTCGGAGAGCGTCTGCAGTGTTTCCATGTCGGTCATGCTATCAGCCGGCGTGGCCGGCGTCGTCGCCGAGTCCCGCGACGCGCGCCGAGGGGGAACCCCCCGGCGCGCCCGGTACACCCGTCGCTGTGCGGACGGGTCGATAGCGGGGAGGTCGGCGGCGTCGGTCGGGCTTTCCCGTTCCGACAGTAACTAATACCATGAGTCGCGTTAACATAACCCTTGTCCCGGTTTTCCCCCGACTTCCCCCGCCCGGAACCGCGGGTCTGAAGCGGCCTCGCGCCCGACCGCCGGTATGACCGACCTGCCCGAGGGGTGGACGCGCTGGAGCGAGGGCGAGCGGAAACTCGTCTGGGCCTACCGGCCGGACGTGTTCGACGGCGGGGCGTTCCCCCCGCCGTGTCTGCCGACGCTGTACGTCACGCGGGGGAAGCGGTCGCGCCGGCCGGGCGCCGAGCGGAACGACGACCCCGACACGCCGTGGTACGTCACCCTCTTCCTCGAACCGGAGGTGAGCGGCGACGAGCGGGAGTACCCCGACCGGGAGGCGGCCGTCGCGGGCGCGACCCACCTGGCCCGCGCGTTCGCCGCGGGCGAGGTGGACTACCGGGGGCTGTATCAGGTCCCCCGCGAGGAGTACTTCGCGCGGCTGGACGAACTCACGGGCCGGTAGCCGCGGGGTTTACGGCCGCCCGTCGCATCGCTCCGTTCATGTCGAAGGTCACGCTCATCGGCACCCGCCTCGCGGAGGAGGGCGTCGAGTTCGTCTACGGGGGTGAGTCGGCCGCCTGCGAGGGGTGCCCCTACCGCGGGCAGTGTCTCAACCTCGCGGAGGGGCACCGCTACCGCGTCACCGGCGTCCGGGACAACACCCAGCGGCTGGAGTGTGCCGTCCACGACGACGGCGTGCGCGCCGTCGAGGTCGAGCCCGCGGGGATGACGGCCAACGTCCCGTCGAACGCCGCCTACGCCGGCTCCACGGCGTCGCTCGCCGGGTCGTGCCCCTACACCGAGTGTCCGAGCCACGAGTACTGCGAGCCGGCGGGCGCCGACTTCGACGCCGAGTACCGCATCGAGGAGGTGCTCGGCGACCCGCCCCACGACTACTGCATGCTGGAACGCGACCTGACGCTCGTGGAGTTCGCCCCCGGCGACGGGGAGTAGAGTTTTGCTTCCGGGCCGCGCGCTCGGGACGATGCTCGACGGAACCACCGCCTTCGTCACGGGCGCGAGCGGCGGCATCGGCCGACAGATAGCCTACACGCTCGCGGACCACGGCGCGACGGTCGCCTGTGCGGCCCGCGGCGACGGCATCGAGGAGACGGCCGCCGAACTCGGCGACGACGGCATCGCCGTCCGTACGGACGTGACCGACGAGGACAGCGTCGCTGCCGCGATAGCCGACACCGTGGACGCCTTCGGCGGGCTGGACTGTCTCGTGAACAACGCCGGCGTCGCCGGCCCCACGCAACCGTTCGACCGCCTCGACCCGAGCGACATCCAGGAGACCGTGGCCGTGAACGTCACCGGCGCCGCGACGTGTGCGAAACACGCCGCGGACCACCTGCGCGCGAGCGAGCGCGGGAGCGTCGTCAACATCGGCTCCATCGGGGGGAAGCTCCCCTACCCCAACCGAGTCCCCTACGCCGTCTCGAAGATGGGGCTCATCGGACTCACCCGGACGCTCGCGTACGAACTCGGGCGCGACGACGTGACGGTCAACACCGTGCTCCCGGGGCCGGTCGCGGGCGACCGCATCGAGGACGTGGTCGCCAAGCAGGAACGGCTCGCGGAGGTCGAGGACGCCGAGCCGTACGCCATCGGCCCGGACGACTTCGCGCTCCCCGACTACGTGGTCGAGGCCGAGGAGGTGGCCGAACAGGTCGCCTACCTCGCGGGCCCGCACGGGCGACACGTCACGGCACAGGAGATCGGCGTGGACGCCGGCGGGACGTGGTACTGAGTCACATATCCGGCCAACCCCTTTCACGGTCCCGTCCCGCGCTCCCCCCGTGACCGACGACGCCTTCGAGGTCGAGGAGGAGTTCCTGCTCATCGGCCGCACATACGCCGAGTACGCCGCGATGTTCGGCCTCGACTCGCCCGCGGGCCCCGTCCTCGACTGCGGCTCCGGCGTCGGCTCGTTCGTCGCGGAGGCGCGCGAGTGCGGCGTGGCGGCCGTCGGCGCGGACCCGGCGTACACCGCCGACCGCGCGACCCTCCGGGAGCGAGCGGCCGACGCCCGCGCCCGCAACACCGAACAGCTCCGCGAGAAGCGCGACGCCTTCGTTTGGGACTTCTACGGCGACCCCGCTACCCGGGCCGACTACCTCCGGCGGGCGAACGAGCGCTTCCTCGCCGACTATCCGGCGGGGCCGTACGTCGCCGCCGGCCTGCCGGCCCTCCCCTTCCGCGACGGGGCGTTCGGGCTGGCGCTGTCGGCGAACCTGCTGTTCCTCTACGACGACCGGCTCTCCCTGGAGTTCCACGTCGACGCGCTGTCGGAACTCGCCCGCGTGGCGGACGAGGCGCGCGTCTTCCCGCTCGCGTCGCTCGACCGGACGCGGTCGGAGTACGTGGAGCCGTGTCTGGCGCGCCTGCGCGAGCGGGGACACGACCCGGCGCTCCGGGAGGTGGACTACGAGTTCCAGCCCGGCGCGACGACGACGCTCGTCGTTTAGCGCTCGGGCGTCGGCTCCGGGTCCGCCTCGGCGTGGTCGTCCAGCCGGCCGACGAGCGACCCGGCGTAGCCGAAGACGTTCTCGTACCCGTACGCCGACAGCAGTATCGGGTAGAAGGGCCGCTCCGCGACGAACTCCTCGTCGTCGGCGCGGGCGTAGCGGTCCCCCTCCGCGACGCGCTCGAAGTTCTCGGCGTACGTCTCGTACTCCGTCGCGCCGACGGGCTTGGGGAGCTGTCGTTCGAGCCGGAAGACGGGGATGTCCGTCCGCTCGGGCGAGGCTTCGCCGAGCGCACCGACGGCCCCGAGGAACTCCCGGCAGAGCCGGTAGGCGTTCTCCGCGGCCTCGTCGGAGCCCTGGTAGCCGCACTCGACCTCGACCACGTCGATGAAGTCGATGAGCCGGCCCTCGGCGAACTCGCCCGTCTGGACGAGCGCGTCCACGCCGAGGTGGGGGACGACGGCGCGGGCCAGCGCGTCCGTGTCCGTCGAGAGCGCGAAGGGACGGTCGTACGACTGCGTGGAGTGCATCGAGAGGACGGTACAGCCGCGGAGTTCGGCCAGTAGCTCGTGGGCCAACCGTCCCTCGTGGGTGTCGGCGTCGGGCGCGCCGGGGAACGCGCGGTTGAGGTCCTCCTCGACGTAACGGACGTTGCGTTCGAGCGCCTCCTCGTTGGCGACGACGAGCTTCACCGGGCGGCTCACGTCGGGGGCCTCGAGGAGCAGTCGCTCCACCGCCCGCGCACCGCACGGCTCGTCGCCGTGGATGCTCCCGACGATGGCGAGGTCCGGCTCCCCCTCGCCCAACTGTTCGACACGCATCTACACCCCGTATCACGCGGGGGCACATGAGGCTCCCGTTCTCCGTGCGACGGGAACCCCGGGCCGGCGCTCGGTCCGCCCCGATTCCCGCGCGCGGCCGCTCACGGGCGCCGCGCCGGGAGGATTCCGACAACAGTTTTACCCCGGGACCGTTCTCTCCCGCTAATGGGTAAGTGCATTATCTGTGGCACGTCCACTGATGGGCCCGTCTGCGACACGCATCAGGAGGACGTCGTCTTCGAGTTCCGCGGCGACCGAGCCGGACAGCTGACCGAGGGCCGCTTCTACCGCGGCGTCGTCGACGGCTACGCCGACTTCGGCGTCTTCATCGACCTCTCGCCGCGCGTCACCGGCCTCCTCCACCGCTCGAAGATCGACAAGCGCCTCGAATCGCTGGACTGGGAGCCGGGCGACTCCGTCTACGTGCAGGTGACGAACGTGCGCGACAACGGCGACGTGGACCTCGGCTGGTCCATCCGGCAGACCGACCGGGAGTTCCGCGGCACGCTCATCGACGAGCCGGAGGGCGACCGGCTCCCGGACGAGGAGGAAGAGGAGGACGCGGGCGACGACGCACGATCAGCTGAATCCGCGGACGCCTCCCGCGTCGCAGACGACATGGAGGCCGACGTCGCCGACGAGCCGGAGACGGCGAGTGGCGGCTCGCAAGCGAGCGTGCAGGTCGAGCAGGAACCGGAGCGGGAAGTCGAGGCGGAGACCGAGACCCCGGCCGACGACGCCGGGGCCGAGGTCGAAGCCGAGACCGAAGCGGAGACCGAGAGCGAGACAGCGGTAGAGGCCGAAACCGACGCCGAGAGCGGGGCCGACGACGCGACCGACCTCGGCTACGCGCGGCTCCCGGTCGGCGACCTCCGCGACCACGTCGGCGAGAACGTCCGGCTGGAGGGCGAGGTCGTCTCCGTCCGCCAGACCTCCGGACCGACGGTGTTCGAACTCGGCGACGAGTCGGGCGTCGTCGACTGTGCCGCGTTCGTCGAGGCCGGCGTCCGCGCGTACCCCGAGGTGGAGACCGGGGACGTCGTCCGGCTCGACGGCGAGGTGCGCGTCCGCCGCGACGAACTGCAGGTGGAGACCGAGGCGCTCGTGGCGCTGGAGGGCGACGAGCGCGAGACGGTCGAGACGCGGATGGCCGACGCGCTCGACGCCGAGGCCAGCCCGGACGCCTTCGAGCCGCTGGCCGAGGACGGCGTGGTGGCCGACATCGTGGACGACGTCGAGGCCGTGGCGACCACCATCCGGCGCGCGGTGCTGGAGTCGCGCCCGGTCGTCGTCCGCCACGACGCGACGACGGACGGCTACGTGGCCGGCGCGGCCATCGAACGCGCCGTCCTCCCGCTCGTGCGCGAGGAACACGCCAACACGGACGCCCCGTACCACTACTTCGACCGTCGCCCGCTCGAAGCCGGGAGCTACGACATGAACGACGCGACGAAGGACACGACGCGGATGCTCGACAACCGCGAGCGCCACGACGAGAAGCTCCCGCTGTTCGTGTTCGCGGCCGCCGGCTCGACCGCCGACTCGCTGGACGGGCTGGAACTGCTCGACCTCTACGGCGTCGAGACGGTCGTCGTGGACGGCATCGAGGCCGCCGACGCGGTGCGCGACCTCGCGGCCGGGACGGCGACCGTCGCCGGCACGACCGCCGGCGTCGTCGCCGCCAACGTGGCCGCCGCGGTCAACGACGACGTGCGCGACGACCTGGGTCACCTCCCCGCCGTGACGTTCTGGGAGGACACGCCCGAGGCGTACGCGGCCCTCGCCGAGGAGGCCGGCATCGACGCCGCCGCGGCGGGCCGCCTGCGCGAGGCCGTCGCGCTGGAGGCGTTCTACCAGAGCTACGAGGACAAGCGCGAGCTCATCATCGACCTGCTGTTCGACCAGGAGGTCGGGCTCGCCGAGGCGGTCTCCGAGCAGTTCCGCGAGAAGCTCGACGCCGAGCTCGCCGTCGCCGAGGCGAACATCGAGACGCGCGACGTGGACGGCACGGCCGTCTCCGTGCTCGACACGCAGGCGTACACCCACCGCTTCGACTTCCCGCCGAAGGCGCTGCTGCTCGACGAGCTCCACCGCCGCGGGCGCGACGACACGCCCGTGGTCGTCGGCCACGCGACGGACGAGCTGTTCGTCCGCGCGACGGGCGACGTGGACCTCGACGCGGTCGCCGAGGACGCCGCCGAGCGCGCGCCGACCGCCGGCATCTCCGCGCAGGGGCTCCGCACCGGGAAGCTCGCCTTCCTGTCGGGCCGGCGCGAGGAGGCCGTCGACGCCGTCCTCGCGGCCACGGTCGACCGGCTGTAACCGCACGACACTTCTTTCTCGCCGCGTACGTCGAACCGTGAGCACCGACGCCGACCCCTTCGAGCGCGTCTGCGAACACCTCGCCGAGCGCATCCTCGACGGGGAGGTCGGGAAGGACGACGTCGAGAGCGCCAAGCTCGACGCCTGCTCGGAGCACGGCGCGGCGCGGGTTCCCAAGCACGCCGACATCCTCGACCACGCCCCCGACGGTCGCCGCTCGGAGTTGGAGGAGGTCCTCCAGCGCAAGCCGGTTCGCACGGCCTCCGGCGTCTCCCCGGTAGCCGTGATGACCTCGCCGCACACCTGCCCCCACGGGAAGTGTCTCTACTGTCCGGGCGGGCCGGCCTCGGAGTTCGACTCCTCGCAGTCGTACACGGGTCACGAGCCGGCGGCGGCCCGCGGCGTCCAGAACGACTACGACCCGTACGGACAGGTGACGCTGCGCTTGAACCAACTGCGGAAGATCGGCCACCCGGTGGACAAGGCCGAACTCATCGTGATGGGCGGGACGATGACCGCCCGGAGCCACGACTACCAGGAGTGGTTCGTGAAGCGGTGTCTGCAGGCGATGAACGAGTTCGACCCCGAGGCGGAGCCGACGCCCGCGGAGGAGGAGTCGTTCGCCGAGGAGTCGTACCCGTTCCGGTATCTGGAGGACGTCATCGCGGAGAACGAGACTGCCGCGGTCCGCAACATCGGGACCACCTTCGAGACCAAGCCGGACTGGTGTGACCCCGAGCAGATAGACCGGATGCTCCGGCTGGGCGGGACGAAGGTGGAGGTCGGGGTGCAGACGACCTACGAGCGCGTCAACCGTGAGATGCACCGCGGTCACGGCGTGCAGGCGAGCATCGACGCGAACCGCCGCCTGCGCGACGCCGGCTTCAAGGTGGGCTTCCACATGATGCCGGGCCAGCCGGGCATGTCGAAGGAGATGTGTCTGGAGGACTTCCGGCGCGTCTTCGAGCGCGCCGAGTGGAAGCCCGACTACCTGAAGATATACCCGACGCTCGTCGTGCGCGACACCCTGACCTACGACATGTGGCGGCGCGGCGAGTACGACCCCCTGACGAACGACGAGGCGGCCGAACTCGTCGCGGAGATCAAGTCGATGGTGCCCCGGTACACCCGGCTCCAGCGCGTCCAGCGGGACATCCCCGCGGACCACATCGACGCCGGGGTCTGGAAGTCGAACCTCCGACAGCTGGCGTGGAAGGAGATGGAGAAGCACGGCTGGGAGTGCGAGTGCATCCGGTGTCGCGAGGCCGGGATGAACGACGACGAGCCCGAGGACGTCGAACTCCGCGTCGATACCTACGAGGCGGGCGGCGGCACGGAGTACTTCATCAGCGTCGAGGACTTCGAGAAGGACCTGCTCGTGGGGTTCTGTCGCCTGCGGTTCCCGAACGACCCCGTGCGCCGGGAGCTGGCCGACGCGGCCGTCGTCCGGGAGCTCCACGTCTACGGGAGCGAGGTCGGCGTCGGCGGCCCGGAGAGCGAGGGCACCCACCAGCACCGCGGCTGGGGCCGCCGCCTCCTCGCGCGGGCCGAGGACATCGCCCGCGACGCCGGCTACGACGAGCTCGCGGTCATCTCCGGCATCGGCGTCCGGCAGTACTACCGCGAGAAGCTGGGATACCACCAGAACGGGCCGTACGTCAGCACGCGGCTCTGACGGCTTCAGTTCCGCCCCGCTCTCCGAAGGATGAAACCCCCTCGCTCGCAACCCCGGGGTATGGACGGGCCGCTGTCGGCCGAGCGCGACCCCCGCGACGACCGGGTCGTCTGCCACGTCGACATGGACTGCTTCTACGCGGCCTGTGAACGCCTCAGGGAGCCGGCGCTGCGGGGCGAACCCCTCGTCGTCGGGATGGGGTACGAGCCGAACGAGGACATCGGCGCGGTCGCCACCGCCTCCTACGAGGCCCGCGAGTACGGCGTCGGGAGCGCGATGCCCATCTCCGAGGCGCTCGAACGGCTCCCGCGGAAGGTCGATGCCGCCCGCGACGACGACCTCGACGTCGCCGAGGCGGGGTTCTACCGGCCCGTGGACATGGGTTTCTACAAGGAGGTCAGCGCCGAGGTCCGCGCGGCGGTCGAGGCCGCCGTCGCCGAGGCCGACCCCGACGGGACGGTACGCAACGTCTCCATCGACGAGTCGTACCTCGACGTGTCGGCCGTCGGCTGGGACGCCGCCGAGTCGTTCGCCGCGGCGCTCCGCGAGCGCATCGAGCGCGAGGCGGGCGTGACCGCGAGCGTCGGCGTCGCGCCGAACATGTCCACGGCGAAGGTGGCCTCAGACTACGACAAGCCGGACGGGCTGGTCGTCGTGCGCCCGGACGAGGTGCGCGACTTCCTCGCGCCGCTCCCGGTCGGGGAACTCCACGGGGTCGGCCCGGTGACGGCCGACCGCCTCGCCGAACTCGGCATCGAGACGGCGGGCGACCTCGCGGCCGCCGACCCCGCCGCGCTGGCCGACGCGTTCGGGTCGCGCGGTCGGGCCGTCCACCGCCACGCCCGCGGCGTGGACGACCGCGAGGTGACGCCGGTGGGGAAGCCGAAGTCGCTCTCCTCCGAGAAGGCGCTCTCCACCACCGACGACGGGACGACGAAGCGGGAACTCGTCGCCGGCCTCGCCGCGGAGGTGGCCGAGCGCGCCCGCTCGAAGGGGGCGCTGTACAAGACCATCGGCGTGAAGGTCGTCCGCCCGCCGTTCGATATCAACACCCGCGCCCGGTCCCTCTCCGGGCCGGTGGACGACCCGGACCTCGTCGAGGAGGTGGCGCTCGACCTGCTCTCGGAGTTCGCGGACGACCGCGTCCGGAAGCTCGGGGTGCGCGTCTCGAACCTCGACTTCGCCGACGCGGAGCAGGCGTCGCTCGCGGGCTGGGAGGACCCGGAGGGCGACGTCGAGGCCGGGGACCGTCCCCCCGCGACGCGCGGCCGGACCACGCTCGACGACTTCGACGGGTGACCGCCGTGGCTATGTGGCCGCGGGGGCGAAACGGGGTATGAACAAGCTCGCGCCCGCCGGGGACGGGCGGTGGCGCCTCGCGCCCCACGCGCACCTCATCGTCTACGAGGCGGAGGACGGGGGCGAACTCCTCACCGTCTACGACTGCGGGGCGGCCCAGGCCCCGCCGCGCGCGCAGGTCGTCGGCCACCTCGTCCGCGTCGACGCGGCCCACGAGCGCGAGCGATCGCCGACGGGCTACGTCGTCAAACTCCGGGAGGACGCCGACCTCGTCCGGCAGGACGGCGAGGGGCCGGACCACTACGTCGTCCGGGCCCGCGAGTAGGCTTTTACCCGGGTGGTCCTATCGGACGGTGTGTCGGACCGCCCGCTCGCCGTCCGCCTCCGCGACCGCCTGACGCGCGCCTACGTCGATGCCTACTACGCCTCCGAGAGCGAGGCGCTCGGCGACGGCCTCTACTGGTTCGAGTCGGACGGCGACACGGTCGGGCAGGCGACGCCGTTCGGGACGGTCATCCTCAACCGCCGGGCGTTCGCGCGCCTCTCGCCCGCGACCCGCGAGTACGTGCTCGCCCACGAGCGCGGCCACGGCGGCCGCGGCCTCCTGTTCGGCGGCTGTTACTGGGGGACGTTCGCCGCGTGGTCGCTCGCTGGCGCGCTGTTCGTCTATTCGGGGCTCGGAACGCTCGTCGGCGGGTCGGCGGTGCCGCTCGCCGCCCCCGGGTTCCTGCTCGCCACGCTCGCCTTCCTCGCCGTCTGGTGGCTCGACGAACTGCGCGCCGACCTCGCGGCGCTCGGAACCGTCGGCGAGGAGCGCCTCCGCACGGCCCACCGGGAACTCCGCGGCGGCCGGCCGACCGCGCTCGCGCGGCTCGTCTATCCGGCCCCGGCGACCACCGCGCGGGTCCGGCGACTCCTCGTCCGGCTCCGCGGCCGCAAGCCGCGCGTCTGACGCGGATTTATCGGGGGGCGAACGCTCTCTGGGACCAAATGGGAGCGGAACGAATCACCGTCGGCGAGGTGAGCGCCGGCGAGGCGGCGGGCCGGTCGGTCGACCTGCCCATCGTCGATATCCTCACGGGTCGGGGCTTCATCACCGGCAAGTCCGGGTCGGGCAAGTCCAACTCCGCGTCGGTCATCGCGGAGAAGCTGCTCGACCAGGGGTACGGCCTGCTCGCGGTGGACATCGACGGGGAGTACTACGGGCTGAAGGAGGAGTACGAGATACTCCACGTCGGCGCCGACGAGGAGTGCGACCTCCAGGTGTCGGTCGAACACGCCGAGAAGCTGGCGTCGCTCGCGCTCGAACAGGGCGTCCCCATCATCCTCGACGTGTCGAGCTTCCTCGACGAGCGCGACGCCCGCGAACTGCTGAAGGAGGTCGCCAAACAGCTGTTCGCCAAGGAGAAGAAGGTGAAACAGCCCTTCCTGATGCTGGTCGAGGAGGTCCACGAGTACATCCCCGAGGGCGGCGGGATGGACGAGTGCGGCCGGATGCTCGTGAAGGTGGGCAAGCGGGGCCGGAAACACGGCCTCGGTATCATCGGCATCTCCCAGCGGCCGGCCGACGTGAAGAAGGACTTCATCACGCAGTGCGACTGGCTGCTGTGGCACCGGCTCACGTGGTCGAACGACACGAAGGTCGCCGGCCGCATCCTCGGCAGCGAGTACAGCGACAAGGTGGAGGAGCTCGGCGACGGCGAGTGCTTCATGATGAGCGACTTCGAGGAGTCGCTCCGGCAGGTGCAGATGGAGCGCAAGCGGACGTTCGACGCGGGCGCGACCCCCGGGCTGGACGACTTCGAGCGACCGGAGCTGAAGTCCGTCTCCTCGGACCTGATGGGCGAACTCGAATCCATCACGGAGTCGGAGAAACAGCGCGAGTCGCGCGTCCAGGAGCTCGAACTCGAACTGAAGGACAAGGAGGAGCGCGTCAAGGAGCTGGAGGCGGAACTGGAGGAGGCGCGCGACCTCTCGAAGATGGCGGAGCAGTTCTCGCGGGCGATGATGGCCCATGCGACGGGTCGTCCCTTCCGCGACGACCTGACGGGCAGGCAGTCGGAACTCCCCGAAGTCGCACGGACGCCCGCGGGCGACGCCGGCGGCGGGGGGTCGGTCGTCGAGCCCGACCCGGACGACGAGGAGGCGCGCGAACGGGACGCCGCGGCGGGCAGCGCCGAGGCGAACGAACACGACCCGCTCCGGTCGCAGGACTTCGGCGCCGCCCGGATGGCCGAGCGGGTCGGCGACGGTGGCGACGCCCGCGACGGGGTCGATGAGACCGACGGGAGCGACGAGCCCACGGCCCCCGACACCGCTCCCCCGACCGGCGGCGACGTCGAGCCGGAGTTCGACGCCGACGAGCGCGTCGGCAACGGCGACCGGCCCGTGGTGCGCGACCTGCGCGAGCGCATCGAGTCGCTCGACCCCGTGGCCCGCGCGATGGTCGCGTACTACCGCGAGTACGGTCCCGCCTCGCCGCTCGACGCCCACGTCGCGGCGGGCGGCGACGGCGACCGAACCGCCGCCTACCGGCGCAACGGCGAACTCCGCGAGCGCGACCTCATCGAACACGCGGGGCGGGGCGGCTACACGACCTGCTTCCGGGCGACCGTCCGCGAGGCGCACGACGACCGCCTCGACGAGGCGGACCTCGAAGCCGCGGTGAGCCACGTCCTCTCCGCGCTCCCGCCGGCACGGCCGCCCGAGTCCATCGAGGAGTGGCCCGACGCGTACCGGGCCGCGGACTAGAGCCCCGAGACGAGATCCTCCAACGCCGCCCGCGGGTCGTCGGCCTTCGCGACCCCCGAGGCGAGCAGGACGCCCGACGACCCCAACTCCCGAGCGGCGAGCACGTCCTCGCCCGTCGAGATGCCCGCGCCGCAGTACACCGAAACCGAGTCGTCCACCTCCCCCGCGGCGGCGACGGCCCCCGTCACGATATCGGGGTCGGCCGCGGAGACGGGCGTCCCCGTGCCGATGAGTTCCGGCGGCTCGACGGCGACGGCGTCCGGGCCGAGCGCCGCGACGGCCGCGACCTGCTCGGGGTTGTTCGCGCAGGCGACGGTTTCGAGGCCGGCCTCCTCGGCGGCGTCGAGTGCCGCGTCGATGTCCGCCAGCCGGAGCCGTCGCTCCGAGTGGTTCAACAGAGTGCCGTCGGCGTACTCCGCGACGGCGGCGGCGAGCGTCGAGCCGGTGTGGCTCCCGTGCCCGGTCGGGGAGACGTGCTGTGCGAACGTCTCGACGCCGGTCCCCGCGACGGGCGCGAGGTGGGTCGCCTGCGGCGCGACGGCGACGCGGACCCCCGCGTCGTCGGCCACGTCCGCCGCGGCGCGCGCGATGGCGACCGGGTCGCAGTCGTACGCCTTCAGGTTGACGAGGACGAACATATCCCGAGGCCGGTCGGCCCGCGCAAATAGCTGTCCGTTCCGGTCAGTGCCGGTAGTAGGTGAAGGCGACGACGCCGGCGAAGCCGACGACGGAGCCCACGAGGACGACGTAGAGCCACCACAGCGGCGTCGTCCGTTCCGCCATCATCCGCGGGGCGCCGTAGGCCGTGCTGGCGAAGACGACCCACAGCAGCGACGAGACGACCGCGTACACCGGCCAGCGGACGGCCATCCTCCCCCTGTTCATACCTCTCCTCTCTCCCCTAGGGGCTTAGCTAATGGCGCGCTTATCCGACGGTAGAGGCTCCCTACTCACCTGAAGGCCGCCGCCTACTCACCTGAAGGCCGCCGTTGATACGAGCACACGGGCGTCGACAGAGAGCCACGAGTCGGCGAGTGGCGGCTCGTCCGGCGGGTGGAGGGTCGCGCGGTCCGGGCCGTCGGCGTAGCGGACCAGCGTCGCCGCCAGCGGTTCGGTGTCGTCCGGGCCCCGTTCCATGCGCGCGAGTCGCCGGCAACGGGGCTTAAGCGCCGCTATGAGCCGTCCGACGGGCTCCCGAGGGCTATGTACACGCGGCCGCGGGCCGGAGAGTTACCGCGACACCGTCGCGCCGTCGTCGGGTATCGCGACGTTTTCCACCCCCTCGGCGTCGAGGTGGTCGCGCAGGTCAGCGCGGGTACACAGACAGTGGTTGATGGCCTCCATGTGGACCGCGACCACGTCGGCGTCGGTCGCGCCCGCGAAGGCCGCGACGCCCTCGCGCGTCATCGTGATGGGGTCGCCCTCCACGAACTGCGCCTCGCCGGTATTGACGACGGCGAGGTCCGGGTCGTGGCTCGCGAGCACGTCCGCGACGGGCCCGTACCACACCGTGTCGCCGGCGACGTAGACGGTCTCGTCGGCGTCGAAGAGGAACCCGGTGACGGGGCCCATCTGTTCGGCGAGGTCGCCCGTGCCGTGACGGGCCGGCGTCGCGGACACGGTGACGCCGTCGAACTCCTCCACGCCCGAGACGGGCCGCACGTCCGTGAACGTCTCCCGGAGCTCCTCGGCGTCCTCGGGCTGACAGATGACGGGGATATCGGCGGGGAGACGCTCGCGCGCCGCGTCGTCGAGGTGGTCGCGGTGGAGGTGGGTGACGACGACGGCGTCGAAGACCGAGCGGTCGAGGTCGGGCAGTTCGACGAGCGGGTTCGGCCGCTGGTTCGGACTGTTCGGGATGGGGTCGATGTCGCCCGGCGCGCCGAGCATCGGGTCGACGAGCAGGCGCGTGCCGTCGAAGTCGAGGTCGAGCGTCGCGTGGCGGACGAGGCGGACGGATGCCATACCGGCCCTGCGGGGGCCGCCGGGAAAAATCAGTCCTTGCGCTTCACGACGTCGCCGAGCGTGTAGGTGCCGGTCGCGCCGCCGGAGTCGCTCTCGTAGTCGTCGCTCGACCCGCTCCCCTCGGCCAGCGAGATGCCGAGCGCGCGTTCGAGCTTGCGCTGGACCTGGTCGGTCGGGAGGGTGTCGCCGCGCTCCAGCTTGCGGATGACGCCGGCCTTCTCGTTCAGTTGCTTCGCGAGTTCCTCCTGGGAGAGCCCCTGCGACTCCCGGGCCGCCCGGATGCGCTCGTCGTAGTCGGTGGCGACTTCCTCCATCTCGTCGAACATGTCGCGGCGGCGGCGCGAGGACGACGAGGAGCCGCCCGACGAGCCGGAGCCGCTCGACGACGAGGACGAGGAGGACGACGACGTGGAGTACTTCGTCGAACTCGACGACGAGGACTCCTGTCGGACCTCGGTCCCGAACTCGGCACAGTCGCCGCAGACGTCGAGCTCCGCGCCCTCTACCTTGACGGTCTTCGGGTCGGCGACCTCCGTGCCGCACATCTCACACTGGACCATACCCACGGTTCGCCAGCGCCGCGTATAAAAGACACGACGGGGGTTACTCGTGCTCGCGCCCGCGCCGCTCCAGCGCGGCCGCGAAGCCCTCGGCCGTGAGCACCACCTCGTCCGCCCGCTCGTTGGCTTCCTTCGGGTCGATGCCGTCGGCCACCGCCCGGATGGCGTGCATCGACGCCTCGCGGACGAGCGACGCGATGTCCGCGCCGGAGTAGCCCGCGGTCTCGGTCGCCAGCCCGTCGAGGTCCACGTCGTCGGCGAGCGGCTTCCCCTCGGTGTGAACTTCGAGAATCGCCCGACGGCCCTCCGCGTCCGGCTCCGGCACCTCCACGTGCGTCTCCAGGCGACCGGGGCGCAACAGCGCCGGGTCGAGCGTGTCCCGCCGGTTCGTCGCCGCGAGCACGACGACCTGCGGGTTCGACGCGGCGTTGTCCATCTCCGTCAGGAGCTGCGAGACGACCCGTTCGGTGACGCCGCTGTCGCTCCCGCTCCCGCGGGCCCGCGCGATGGCGTCTATCTCGTCGAGGAAGACGATGGCCGGGGCGGCCTGTCGCGCCCGGTCGAACACCTCGCGGACGGCCCTCTCGGACTCGCCGACGTAGCGGTCGAGCAGTTCCGGCCCGGCGACGTGGATGAAGTTCACCTCGGACTCGCCCGCCAGCGCCCGCGCGAGCAGGGTCTTGCCGGTGCCCGGCGGACCGTACAGCAGGACGCCCGACGCCGGCTCCGTCCGCGCCGCCTCGAACAGCGGCGCGTACAGCACGGGCCACTCGACGGCCTCGCGGAGGGTGGCCTTCGCGTCGTCCAGCCCGCCCACGTCGGAGAAGTCCACGGCAGGGGCCTCGGCGACGTACTCGCGCATCGCGGACGGCTCGACCGCGGCGAGCGCCGTCTCGAAGTCGGCGCGCGTCACCTCCAGCGGGTCGCGGTGTTCGCGGTCGCGCAGGGCGGCCATCGCGGCCTCCTGCGTGAGCGTCTTCACGTCCGCGCCGACGAACCCGTGGGTGCGCGCGGCGAGGCGGTCGAGGTCCACGTCCGCCGCGAGCGGCATCCCCCGCGTGTGGACGTCGAGTATCTCCCGGCGGCCGGCCTCCCCCGGCGCGCCGATCTCTATCTCGCGGTCGAAGCGGCCCCCCCGGCGGAGCGCCGGGTCCACCGCGTCCACCCGGTTCGTCGCGCCGATGACGATGACCTGTCCGCGGTCCTCCAGCCCGTCGAGGAGGGTGAGCAGTTGGGCGACGAGCCGGTTCTCCATGTCGGCCTCCTCGTCGCGCTCGCCCGCGATGGCGTCTATCTCGTCGATGAAGACGATGGCCGGCTGGTTCGCCGCGGCCTCGTCGAACACCTTCCGGAGCTGTTCCTCGCTGTCCCCCTTGTACTTCGAGACGACCTCCGGCCCGTTGATGACGCGGAACGCGGCGTTCACCTCGTTGGCCACCGCGCGGGCGATGAGGGTTTTGCCCGTCCCCGGTGGGCCGTGGAGGAGGACGCCCCGCGGCGGGTCCACGCCGACCTGTCGGAACAGGTCCGGCTGGGTCAGGGGGAGCTCTATCATCTCGCGGACGAGGTCGAGTTCCTCGTCCAGCCCGCCGATGTCCTCGTAGGCGACCCCGCCGGTGGTCGTCGCGCCGCCGGACTCCTCTGGCTCGGCGGCCTCGGGTTCGGCGCGCACGGGGATATCGGTCGAGCGGTCGTCGTCCGCCCCGCCCTCGCCGTTCCGCAGGTCGAGCCGCGTCGTCTCCGTCACCTTCACCACGCCGTCGGGGTCGGTCCGGGTGACGGTCGCGCGGAGGTCCGCCCGCTCGACGTGGACCGAATCGCCCTCGCGGAGCGGCCGGTCGAGCAGCGCGCGCTTCAGCAGGTCCGCGGCGCCGTCGGGGGCCGGGCCGTCGATGCGGAGTTCGACCTCCCGCGCCGTCTCGACGCTGACGCGCCGGACGGTCACCTCCTCGCCGACGGTGACGCCGGCGTTGGCCCGCGTGTCGGCGTCGATGCGGACGACGCCCTCCTCGGTTCCGGGCCACACCTTCGCGACGGCCTGTCGGTCGCCCTCCACGACGACGGTGTCGCCGGAGAGGACGCCGAGGCGGGCGCGGGCGCTCTCGGGGAGCCGCGCGACGCCGCGCCCGGCGTCGCGCTTCTCGGCTGCCTTCACGGGGAGGCGGACGGCCTCGTTCGACATACCCGGAGGTGGGGGCGCCGTCGCTTCAACCCCGCGGTATGGGTAGGGGTAACACATTTATCGCTCACGGCGAGAGTACCGCCATGGTCCACGAGACGGAACGGGACGGGGCGACGTGGTACGCGTGCGACGGCTGCGGGATGCTGTTCGACGTGCGCGAGGACGCGGAGAGCCACGAGGCGGACTGCGACGGCGAGGAGCCGAGCTACATCCAGTAATCAGCGCCGGTCGCGGTGCTCGGCCGCGAGCCGTTCGGCGTGGTCGCGGTGTTCGGCCGCCTTCCAGCGCACCTGTTCGTGGCTCCCGTACGCGAGCGCCTCCTTCAGCACGTCGCGGACGACGCCCGCCTCGACCGCCTCGACCGTCCCGTCCGTGCCGAACTCCACGACCCCGTAGCGGTCGGGGGCCGTCCCGACCGTCGCGCGTTCGAGCGGCTTCCAGCCCGTTCGTAGCGGCATCAGTCCTCCTCCTCTTCGCGCTCCCCGTCCTCGCCGAGTATCTCGTAGCTCTGCTCGCCGAGTTCGTCCTCGACGAAGACGAAGACGCGGCCCCGGGCGGTCTCGGGGTCGGCCTCGATCTCGATGCGGTAGCCCGCGTTCGTCGCCTCGACGCCCGGGAAGATGGACTCCGTGTCGTCGCGGTCCACGATGACGCGGCCCACGCCCGACGACTCCAGTATCTCGTCGTCGGTCGTCCGGTCGTTCACGTACACCATCACGCCCTCCTCCTCCGTGGGGTCGGTGACGAGGACGTGGACGTCCTTGCCCGGCCCGGAGACGACGCTTCCCTCGGCACGGGTCGGCACGCCGTGGTAGAAGACGCTCCGCCCGTCGGCGTAGGTCACCTCGACGCCCTCGGGTTCCAGCGAGATACCGAGGGTGTCCGGGGCGATGTCGTGTCGCAGGTCCATAGCCGGGGTTCGCGGCGGCGGGCCAAAAGCGGCGCGACCGCCGACTGCCACGACCGCCACCGCTTTACCCGGCGGGACGGGACCCTCGGGTAATGGTCGGTACCGCCCGAGCGCCCGCCGCGGGCACGGTCCTCAACGCGCTCGCCACCGGCACGGGGAGCGCCTTCGCCATCGACGAGGACGTGCGCGCGACCGTCGAACTCGACCGCACGGGCGAGGTGACCGGCGAGGTTGCCGGCGACCCGGACGCGGACACGACGCTCGTCGAGACGTGCGTGCGGCGGGTCGTGGCCGAACACGGCGACGGCGAGGGCGGCCACGTCCGCACCGAGAGCGAGGTGCCGATGGCGGGGGGACTGAAGTCCTCCTCCGCGGCGGCCAACGCGACGGTACTGGCGACGCTCGACGCGCTCGACGCCGATATGCCCCGCGAGGCGGCCTGTCTGCTCGGCGTCGAGGCCGCACGTGAGGCCGGCGTGACGGTGACCGGGGCGTTCGACGACGCCAGCGCGTCGATGCTCGGCGGCGTCACCGTCACGGACAACACGACGGACACGCTGCTCGACCGCCGCGAGGTCGCGTGGGACGTGGCGGTGTACGTCCCCGACGAGCGCGCCTACTCCGCCGACGCCGACGTGTCGCGCTGCGAGCGCGTCGCCCCGACCGCGCGCGTGGTCGAGGAACTCGCGCTCGACGGCCGCTACGGCGAGGCGATGACGGTCAACGGCTTCGCCTTCTGTGCGGCGCTCGGCTTCGACACGGAGCCGATGGTCGCGGCGCTGCCCGACGTGGCCGGCGTCTCGTTGTCGGGGACGGGGCCGAGTTACGTCGCCGTCGGGGAGACGGACGCGGTGCGGGCGGCGCGCGACCGCTGGAGCGACTACGAGGGTACCACATGGCTGACAACGACACGGACGGACGGGGCACGGACCGGATGACCGACGCGGAACTGGACGACCTCCGCGAGGAGATACGCAGCATCGACCGCGAGATCGTCGAACTCATCGCCCAGCGAACCTACGTCGCGGAGTCCATCGCCGCGGTGAAGCGCGAGGAGGGCATCCCGACGACGGACGAACAACAGGAGGCCGCGGTGATGGACCGCGCCGGCGAGAACGCCGAGCGGTTCGACGTGGACTCGAACCTGGTGAAGGCCGTCTTCCGCCTGCTCATCGAACTGAACAAGGTCGAACAGCGCGAGTCGAGGTAGCACGCCTCACGGCCGCGAAGCCTATTTACAGGCCGACGGCCTCGGGGCGGTCGTAGGTGATGCGTATTAACGACGACAATCGACGTTCTGGTTCGGGGACTCGTACTGGGGTTCTCCATCGCGGCGCCGGTCGGTCCAGTCGGGGTGCTGTGCGTTCGGCGAACGCTCGCTAAGGGTCGGCTCTCGGGGTTCGTCAGCGGGCTCGGCGCCGCGTCCGCGGACGCCGTGTACGGGGCCATCGCGGGGTTCGGCCTCACGGCGCTGTCGTCGCTCCTGCTCGACTACCGGACGGGCATCCGGCTCGGCGGCGGACTCCTCCTGGTGTACCTCGGTATCCGGTCGTTCCGCGCCGAGCCGGCCGAGACGGCAGCGGTCGCCCCGGACGTGCGGGGGCTCGCCGGCGACTACGGCTCGACGTTCCTGTTGACGGTAACCAACCCGGTGACCGTCGTCGCCTTCGTCGGCGTCTTCACCGGCCTGGGCGTCGGCGTCTCGGGGGAGTACGCCGACGCCGCCGTGTTGGTCGCCGGCGTCTTCCTCGGCTCTGCGCTCTGGTGGCTCGTCCTGAGTGCCGGCGTGAGCCGCTTCCGTTCACGCTTCACGCGCCCGGTCATGCGGCGCGTGAACCGACTGGCGGGGGCGGTCGTCGTCGCGTTCGGCCTCCTCGCTATCCGGAGCGCACTCTAGGCCCGTGTTTCCGGCGCTCAGTTCACGGCCTTCGACAGCTCGGCGCCCGCTTTGAACTTCACGTCCCGCGACGCCCGGCTCGCGCTCGTCAGGTGAAGCACCGGCGCGTCACCCGATACGTGCGTCACGAACCGGTGATTCTCTCCGCTCACACCGTCATCACCTCTGGTCTCCCCACCTCGGCTGGTGATGACATCGATGACGTCCTCCGACAAGCCGTCCTCTCCTCGCTCGACGAACTCCTCCACGGTCCCCGAATCGATCCGTGCCCCCCGCAGCGCACGCTCGCCGGAACGCGACCGCGTCACCACGTCCTCCAGCCCGTCCCCGTCCAGGTCACCGCTCCCTACAGGAACAACCGGCGTCGGACCGGCTATCGACACCACCGTCGCCGAGTTCTCGTACAGCGCGGCGTCGTCGATGACCCACCCGCCCGTGTACACGAGCTGATCGTTGCTCTCACACCGCTGAACGTACAACAGCGCCGGGAACGACTCCGGACACCGCGGCGGCTGTACCGTCACCTGAAACACCGACACTCCGGTCGACGAGCCGTCCTCCGTCGTCCGCGCCCAGCCCCCCGACCCGCACCGTTCCAGTTCGAACGGCCACTGGACACTACAACTCTGCTCGGAGCCACGGTCCGAGCCCGGCGGCGAACTCACGACCAGCGCCGACCCGTCCTCCGTCCGAACGGCCTCCAGACTCCCGCCCGTCGACACCGGCCCCGTCACCTCCGCGACGAAGTGCGGCGAGGTCCCACACGCCGCGCTCGGGAACACTCCCTCGTCCGAGTCGTCACAGTCATCACCGCCCCCCACGGCACCCGGCCGCTCCGAATCGGCCTCCGAGAGCACGCCGGGCCCGGCGCCGTCAGTCAGATAGGCGAGAAGCCGCCGCGGCGTCACCGCCTCACGGATACTCCCGTTCCCGCCCGGCACCTCCGCGTCGGGCAGACAGACCGTGAACCGCTCCGCGACCATCGCCTCGCCGCCCAGATAGTCGTAGAGAGGCTCCAGTTCCGCGTCGCCGTCTTCAGTACCGTCGCCGAGTCCGTCATCATCGGAGTCGTCGTCACGAACGTATCCTTCCCCCGGGGCATTACTCCGCGACGAATTGTGGTTCTGCGCCATGACCGGCGACGACGTGACCCAGCCTTCCAACTCCACGTTCCCGACCTGACCGGCCGACAGCGTCGGCGCCAGCCGACTCACGTGCGGGTCGCCGACGGCGAACTCGCCCGTGCTCGACCCCTGCGTTCCCGCGAAGGCCGCCGCGGGGGAGGCCCCCGTGTTCGTGACGGCCGAGGCGACGCGGTTCAGACAGCCGGCGAGCGCCCCCGCGCCGACGAGGCCGCCGGCCGCGAGGAGCCGGCGGCGACTAATGGTACCGTTCGACACACCCCGCTCGACACCGCCCCGTGGTGGACTCATAATCACGTCCTCGAAGCGAAGCAGAAGTATAAGCTTTCTTATGATTACGGGCTGAAACCGACGGTTCGACGCTCGGAGGCGTTCGGAGGACGGCGAGGGGAGGGTGCGGTCAGTACGTCCAGCGGCGGCTCACGCGGTCGGCGACTTCGGGGTTCGCCGCGCGGAGCGCGTCGGGGTCGCGCTCGCCGTCGAGGTTGACGAGGTGGACCTCGCCGCGCTCGCCGGGGTAGGCGTCGGCGAAGTCGTACACGACGCCGGCGACCGTCACGTCGTCGGGCACGTCGTCGCTGTCGCGGAGGTGCTCGACCTGCCGGTCGACGTTGTACTCGACGAGGTCGTTCACCGCGTCCTCGCGCGAGCGGTCGTCGGGGAGTGCCTCGACGCCGGGCTTCAGCCCCGGACGGAGCAGGGAGACGCAGTGTTCGATGCCCGGCGCGTCCGACAGCCCGCCGGTGAGCGCGTCGTAGGTGGCCGTGACCGCGCCACAGCCGGAGTGGCCGACGACGACGGCGAGGTCGGTGCCGGTGTGGGCGACGGGGTAGAGCACGTCGCCGGAGACGACCTCGCCCTCGTCGGTGCGCTGGACGACGCGATTGCCGATGTTGCCGACGGAGAACAGCCGTCCCGGCTCGTCGTTCCCCCACATCGCGTCCTGGAGCACCCGGGAGTCCGAACAGCAGACGGTGACGGCGTCGGGGGCCTGACCGTCCTGCAGGTCGTCGAAGCGGTCGGCGTAGGCGGCCGCGTGGTCGGCGTTGCGCGACAGCAGGTCGGCGAGCGTCTCGTGCATGGCTGGGGGTCACCCGGCGGGAAGAAATCGGTTTCCCTCAGTCGTCGCCGAAGCCGGCCGCGAGGCCGTCGAGGGCCTCGTGGTGTTCCGTCGTGTGGGGGGCGGTGAGCGGCGAGACGGAGACGCGCCCCTCGACGACGGCGCGGCGGTCGGTCCCCTCGGGGTCGGTGATGTCGCCCGACGACATCCGCTTCCAGATGCGGTCCGTGATGTGGACGGTGTCGCCGTCGCGCTCGGCGTCCATGTCGTAGACGTGGCTCGGGCGGGTGACGGTCATCTCCGCGGGGTCGTCGCCCGGGACCGGGCAGTTCACGTTGAGGTAGTCGGCCTCCTCGAAGACGCCGACGTCGAGGGCGGTCCGAACCAGGTAACGGGTCGCGCGCTTCGCCTCGTCGTACGCCCCGTTGTCGGGGCGGACCTCGGAGAAGGCGATGTCCTCCGCGACGGGGACGTACAGCGAGACGGCGATGGCGGGAATCCCGAAGAAGGCGGCCTCGACCGCGGCCGAGACGGTGCCCGAGCGCCCGAGGACGTACTCGCCGAGGTTCGCGCCGCGGTTACAGCCGGCGACGACGAGGTCCGGGTCGAGGTCGAGCGCGCCGACGGCCGCGACGACGCAGTCGGTCGGCGTCCCGTGGACCGCGTAGCCGATGTCGTTCGGCTCCACGTCCACCTCGCGGCTCAGGGCCCGCCCCACGGCAGACTGGTCCGTCGCGGGCGCGACGACGGTCACGTCCACCCCGTCGAGGTCGGAGAGCGCGTCGTGGAGGGCGTGGATACCCTCCGCGTCGATACCGTCGTCGTTCGTGAGGAGGACGTCCATACCCGGGTCAGGGACGGTCCCGACAAAAGTCCACAGGTCAGGCGACGACGCGGTCCACGACCGTCTCGCCGTCCACGACGAGGTTGTACGACTCCTCGTCGTCGTTCCACAGCAGCAGGACGTTCTCGAACACGAGCGGGTCGCCGTACCCCGCCGCGAGCAGGTCGTCGTTGAGCAGGGACTCGCGCGTCATCACGGCGTAGTGGTCGGCGCGCTCGGAGCCGTCGCTCACCTTGAACAGGGGGTTCCCGCCGTCCGCGAGGTTCGCCGAGAGCTTCAGACACAGACAGTCCACCCGCTTCGAGACGTGGTCCTCGCTGCGCGCGAACTTCGCGAACCGGGAGGCGTCCGGCTCCAGGGTGACCATCCGCGCGTCGTCGTGACGCACGACGGAGAAGGCGTACTGCACGTCCACGTTGCGGAACTCCCCGCTCCCGTCCGCCGCGTCGTCGAGTTCCCGCTGGAACGGCGGCACCTCCATGTCGGGGCGGACGTCGAAGCTCCAGCCGCGGTCCTCGGGCCGGAAGCCGGGCCACAGCCGCACCTGCGGGCCCCAGACGCCGTAGCCGGCGCCTTCGAGGTGACGCTCCGTTTCCCGGAGACCGATGGCCGCCTCGCGGTCGGCGGGCGCGATGCCGACGAACGAGCCGTCGGGGGCGACGGCGTCCATGTACCGCTCGGCTGTCGCGTCCGGGTCGGCGAGTTCGGAGAGGACGTTGGCGAACAGTACCACGTCGAACTGTCCGTCGGGGTCGAACGCCTCGGCCGTCTCGCGGTGGAGTTCCGTGCGGAAGCCCGCGCGCGTCTCGCCAGCCATCGCCTCGAACACGTCGGCGGCGGCGGACGGCTCGACCGCGTGGTACTCCACGGCGCAGTCGTCCGGGACGAGGTCGTGGACCCCGAGCATCGGGCCGCCGACGCCCGCGCCCACGTCCAGCACGCGCAGGCGCTTGGGCAGGAGGCCCCGTCGCGCCAGCCGCGCGAGCGTGTACTGGACGACGGCGTAGTTGTCGGGGAGGTGGTAGCAGGCGTACGCCAGCGCCGTCTCGCGGTCGTACTCGACCGTGTCGCCGGCGAAGTAGTCCGCCTTCACGTCGCGTAACACCGCCCGGAGCGCGTCGCCGCTCTCTCCCGTCGGCCACCCCGCGCCGTACTCCGAGACGAGCAGGTCCTCCACCCGAAGCGTGTACTCGTGGGGGAACCGCTCCACGCCGTCGAACTCGACCGACAGCGGCCCCTCCTCGACGGGAACGAAGGTCCCCTCCGCCGTCTCGCGCAGGCCGAGCGCCACCGACTCCTCGCGGAGCACCTGGCGGACGACGGCCGGGTGCGGCCGTCCCTCGACGTACTCGTGTATCTCGTCCGGGTCGACGGGGCGTACCTCGCGCAGGTAGCGGGCGTTGTCGAGAACGGCGCCGCGCTGGTCGGCGTTCATTCGCGCGCCTCCGCGAACAGGTCGGCGAACGCCTCCGGGTCGGCCTCGGCGAGTCGCTCGGCGGCTTCGGCCACCCGCTCGGCGCCGTCGAACCGGGCCTGTATCTCGGCGTAGACGCGCGGGTCGCCCGAGACGACCGCGTCGGCGAGGTCGGAGAGCGGGCCCGACACGGGCGTGTGGAACGGTTGCGGCACCTCCTCGCCCGCGAGCGCGAACGCGAGGACGGCGGCGTGGGTCTTCGCCTGCACCGTCTCCATCGCCCGGTCGTGTTCGGCGGCGGTCGTCTCGAAGAGGTCGTTGCCGGCGGCCGCGAGCGCGTCCAGGGCGGCCTCGGTCCGTTCGCCCGGCGCGTCCGTCACGACGGCGACGGTGCCGGGCGCGTTCCCCGGCGCGAACAGCGGGTGCGTCGAGACGCGCTCCGCGTCGGGAAACGACTCACGGAGCGCCGCGAGCGTGTCGCGCATCTCGCCGGTCACGTCGAGAACGGCGTCCGCGCGGCCGGCGTAGTCGCGTGCGGCCGCGCCGACGGCGGACATGGGGACCGCGAGCGCGAGCAGGTCGTAGCGGTCGCCGTCGTCCGTCCCGCAGTCGAGGCTCGACGCCGCGTCGGCCGCCCGGTCGGCGTCGGCGTCCGCGAACGCGACGGCGTGGTCGCCGGCGAGTTCGGCCGCCAGCCAGCGGCCCATCGTCCCGGCGCCGACGACGAGTACTCTCATGGACCGGCGTAGCCCGCGGCGGCGCAAAAGGGGTTCGTTCGCCCGCTACAGGACGAGCGACTCCTCGTAGTCGGTGTAGTTGTCGTAGCCGCCCTCGCGGACGACGACGATGTCCTCGATGCGGACGCCGCCGAACTCGGGGTCGTAGAGGCCGGGTTCGATGGTGACGACCATGCCGTCCTCCAGCGTGTTGTCCGTCGTCGAGACGCGGGGGTACTCGTGGATGTCGAGGCCGACGCCGTGGCCCGTGGTGTGGATGAAGCCCGTCTCCGTGTTCGGGTCGTCGCGCAGCGTCGGCCACCCGGCGTCGGCGTACACGTCACAGACCGCGTCGTGAACCTCGCTCCCGGAGACGCCGGCTTCGAGCGCGTCGAGGGCGGCTTCCTTCGCCTCCTGCGTCACGTCGTACCACTCGCGGACGGTGTCGTTCGGCTCGCCCTTCACGAACGTCCGGGTCATGTCGGCGTAGTAGCCGGTCTCCTTCGAGCGCGGGAAGATGTCGATGATGATGGACTCGTTCGCGCGCAGCGGCCCGGAGCCGCGGTCGTGGGGGTCGGCGGCGTCGGCGCCGCAGGCGACGATGGTCGTGTCGAGCGCGTAGCCGTCGCGGAGCAGCGAGACCTCTATCTCCTCCTTCACGCGCTCGCTGGTGAGCGTCTCCCCCTCGTGAACGAGGGTGCCGTCGTCGGCCACGTCGGCCTCGCGGAGCATCGCCTCGGCGGCGGCCATCGACCGCTCGTTGGCCTTCTGTGCCGCCTCCATGTGGGCTATCTCCTCGTCGTGTTTCACGGCGCGAATGTGACCGATGACGCCGTCGTGGTCGGCATCGACGCTCACGCCCTGCTCGCGGAGGCCGTCCGCGACCCCGAGCGGGAAGTCGCCGGGCGCGGCGACCGACTCGGCACCGTACTCGGCGAGGAAGGCGGCGAGCGTCCGGTGTTGTCCCTCGACGCCGCCGTACTCCTCTATCTTGGCCCGGGAGTCGAAGTCGGCGAGGCGGTCGACGGTCGCGGCGCGCGCCTCGCGCTTCGCGCGGCCGTACTCCAGCGAACTCGTCAGGACGTGAACGTCCCCGTCGTACAGCGTCGTGAACGGGTCGGGGGCGGTGAAGCCGGAGAGGTACCGCTGGTCGGCGTCGGACTCGTCGGCGTGGATGAGGTAGCCGTCGAGGTCGTTGTCGTCGAGGTGGGCGTCCAGCCGCGAGAAGTCGGGGTCCATGGTCGGGGTCGGACGGCCCCGGACAAATGCCTACCGACCGCCGAACCGCCGGACGGTCCGGGCGAGCCCGAGCGCGCCGGCGGCGACGAACGCGGCCACCCCGAACCCCGGCTGTCCCGGCGCGGCGGTCGGTGCCTCGTCGGTTCCCGTTCCGCTGCGGGTGTCGGTCGCGGACCCAGTGGGCGACCCGGTCTCGGTCGCCGATGGTGGGGTGTCGCTCCCGGTCGGCGTCGCCGTCGCGTCCGGGCCGTCGGTGGGGGTCGCGGCCCCGGCCGTCCGCGTGGACGTCGCGTCCGGGGTTCCGTCGGCCACCCGAGTGGTCACGTCGGGCGTCGGCGTCGGGGTGGCGCTCCTTGTTCCGGACGGCGCCCTCGCCTCGATGCCGACGAACGAGACCATCGTCGGCCCGCGGCGCGCGCTCGGCGCGTCGGCGTCCACCATCGCGAGTGCGACCCGGTGGGGCCCGGCCTCGCCGAACGCCCGGTCGAAGTCCCGGCCCGTCGCCTCGAACTCGTCGGTCCGCCGCGGGGCGGAATCGACGAGCCAGCCGTAGCGGGCGGCCCCGTCGAAACTGCTCGCGGTCGCGTCGAAGGTCACGGCCTCGTCCGTGTCCGGTGTCGGTGTCCCTGCGGCGGGCGCGGGCGGACCGTCGCGGGCGATGGCGACGACGCGCTCGCCGTCGCCGGCGTACACGCGCTCCGGCCCGACGGCGAACGGGAACGGCTCGGCCTCCCGGCGGCCGCTGGCGAGCCGGAACAGCCACGAGAGCGAGCCGTCCGAGCGGTCGATGGCCGCGGTGACGCCGTCGCCCTGCACGAACAGCGTCCCGTCGGCGAACGACGCGTCGAAGAAGTAGCCGGGGAGCGGGGGCGCGACCCAGCGCCGTCGGCCGTCCGTCCCGAACTCGGCGAGGCGACCGTCCCGGACAGCGAGGAGCGCGCCGTCGTCGGCCGCGACGACCCTGTGGCCCCGGCCGTCCGCGTGGTCGTGGCGCCACACCGTGTTACCCGTGGCCGGGTCGAGGCGGCGTAACGCGGTGCCGCCGTCGAGCACGAGCGCGCCGTCCGTCGTCCACGGGCGCGCGCCGCTCTCGCGCTCCCACCGGCGCTCGCCGGTCGCCGCCCTGTAGCCGGCGACGTGTCCGTCCAGCGTGGCGACGACGACGGTGTCCCCGACGAGAACGGCGTACTCCGTTCCGTCGCCGATGCGGGCCTCGACCGACCCCGCGGCGGTGTCGACGGCGACGACGGGGCCGTCGGCGACGGCGGCGTAGAGGGTGTCGCCGCGGCGGCCGAGCACCTCGGTCACGGTGCCCGGGACCGGGACGCGCCACCGCTCGCCCGACGCGCCGCCGAGACCGACGAGCACGGGGTCGTCGGCGTCCACGTACGCGCAGGTTCGGTCGCCGGTCGGATGGAGTGTCACGGGCGCGTCGGCCGCGAACGACCAGCGCCGGTTCCCGTCGCCGGGCGCGTAGCCGCGGACGGTGTCGTCCGAGCGGTGGACGACGGCCTCCGCGCCGACGACGAGGCGGCCGAACGCGTCGGGGCCGTCCTCGACGCGCCAGCGGAGCGCGCCCGACGCCGGGTCGCGGGCCTCCACGACGCCGTACTGGTGGACGAACACCGTGCCGTCGCTGTAGGCGAACGAGGGGGTATCCGAAAACCGGGTACGCTTCGGCGGCGTGTCGGCGCGCCACGCCACGCCGGGGAGCGAGGCGGTCGCGCCGACTGCGGAGGGGAAGCGAGCCGACGGCCGCGACCCCGGCGGTCGCGGCCAACAGCCCGCGGCGTGTCAGTCGCACGCCCTCACGGACCGAGGCATCGGCCATAAAACGCGGTCGCGAGGGCGGCCGCGTCCGGTACGCTGATTGCGGCCGGGCCGCGAGGACGGGCATGAACGTCACCGTCTCCCCCCTCCCGTATCCGGGGGTCGGTCCGCGCGCCGCCGTCGAAGAGCTACACCCACCGGGCCGTCCTCGCGGCCGGCTACGCCGACGGCGCGACCGTCCGGAACCCGCTGGACTCCGCCGACACCCGAGCCACCGCCCGCGCCGTCGAGGCGTTCGGCGGGACGGTCGAGCGCGGCGACGACGCCTTCGTCGTCGAGGGGTTCGACGGCCGACCCGACACCCCAGAGGACGTGCTCGACTGCGCGAACTCCGGGACGACGATGCGGCTCACGACGGCGACCGCGGCGCTCGGGTCGGGGCTGACCGTGCTCACGGGCGACGGCTCGCTCCGGTCGCGACCGCAGGGCCCGCTGCTCGACGCGCTCGCTGACCTCGGCGCGCGCGCCGAGTCCACCCGGGACGACGGACGAGCGCCGCTCGTCGTCGGCGGCCACATCGACGGCGGCGAGGTGGCCATCCCCGGCGACGTGTCCTCGCAGTACGTCACCGCGCTGCTGATGGCCGGTGCCGTCACGGAGACGGGCGTCGGCGTGGAGCTGACGACGGAGCTCAAGTCCGCGCCGTACGTCGATATCACGCTCGAAGTCCTCCGCGACTTCGGGGTCGAGGCCGAGGCGACGGACGACGGCTACCGCGTTCCGGGGGGGCAGACGTACGCACCCGCGGGCGGTGAGTACGCGGTCCCCGGCGACTTCTCCTCGATGTCGTACCTCCTCGCGGCGGGGGCGCTCGCGGCCGACGGGGAGCTGACCGTTCTGGGCGCCCGCCCGAGCGCGCAGGGCGACTCGGCCATCGTGGACGTGCTCTCGCGGATGGGCGCGCCGCTCGACTGGGACCGCGAGGCCGGCGAGATAGCCGTCTCCCGCGCCGACCTCGCGGGCGTCGAGGTGGACGTGGGCGACACGCCCGACCTCCTGCCGACCATCGCGGCGCTGGGCGCGGCCGCCGACGGGACGACCCGCATCACGAACTGCGAGCACGTCCGGTACAAGGAGACGGACCGGGTGAGCGCGATGGCCGACGAACTCGGAGAACTGGGGGCGGTCGTCGAGGAGGAGCACGACACGCTCGTCGTCCGCGGCGGCGAGTCGACGCTCCGCGGCGGCACCGTCTCGGGCCACGACGACCACCGAATCGTCATGTCGCTCGCGCTCTGCGGGCTCGTCGCCGACGGCGACGTGACGGTCGAGGGCGCCGACCACGTCGACGTCTCCTTCCCCGGCTTCTTCGGGACGCTCCGCGACCTCGGCGCCGACGTAACCGAGCAGGCGTGACGAGTCCGCGACCCGCTCCTCGGCGGCGCGGCTGGACGGGCTGACGGGCTGACAGGCGGCGCTCGCTCGTCCCGGGTCGGTGCGCCGCGCTCCGGCCGTGTTCGACCCGGGTGACGGTCAGCTCACGGCGCGAGTGGCCGCGTCCCCGGGGATGAACCCTCGCCTCTAATGCAAGGTTCAAATGGGCGCGCGCCCGACGCCGTGGTAATGAACGGCAACCGTTTCGGCCGGCTCTTCCAGTTCGCGACCTACGGGGAGAGCCACGGGGACGCGATGGGGGTCACCGTCTCCGGCTGCCCGGCCGGCGTCGAGATAGACGAGCAGGTCGTCCAGCGGGAACTCGACCGGCGCAAGCCGGGCCAGTCGATGATAACGACCTCCCGCGGGGAGCCGGACGAGGTCGTCATCAACTCCGGCACGCAGGACGGCTACACCACGGGGACGCCCATCGGGATGGTTATCCAGAACAAGGACGCCCGCTCGGGGAAGTACGAGCCGTTCGTGACGGCTCCCCGGCCGAGCCACGGCGACTACACCTACTCCGCGAAGTTCGGGACGCGCAACTGGGGCGGCGGCGGCCGCTCCTCCGCGCGGGAGACGGTGAACTGGGTCGCGGCCGGCGCGGTGGCGAAGGCGGTCCTCGACCAGTCCGACCATGACGTCGAGATCAAGGCGCACGTCAACCGCATCGGCGACATCGAGGCGCCCGATGTGAGCTTCGAGCAGATACTCGAATACTCGGAGGAGAACGAGGTCCGGTGTGCCGACCCCGACACCGCGGAGGAGATGCGCGACGCCATCGACCGCTACCAGCAGGAGGGCGACTCCATCGGCGGCTCCATCTACTTCGAGGCGCGCGGCGTTCCCCGCGGGCTGGGCGCGCCGCGGTTCGACTCGTTCCCCGCGCGGCTGGGGCAGGCGATGTTCGCGATTCCGGCGACGACGGCCGTCGAGTACGGCCAGGGCCGCGACTCCGCGAGCGTGCGCGGGAGCGACCGCAACGAGGACTGGGCGTTCGACGACGGCAGCCGCGACGACGTGGTCAGCGAGGCGGGCGACCCCGTCCCCGTCGGCAACGACCACGGCGGCCTCCAGGGCGGCATCACGACCGGCGAGCCGATATACGGCGAGGCGACGTGGCACGCGCCCACGTCCATCCCGAAGGAACAGCGCACCGTGGACTGGGAGACGGGCGAGGAGAAGGAGATACAGGTCGTCGGTCGGCACGACCCGTCGCTCCCGCCGCGGGCGGTGCCGGTCGTCGAGGCGATGCTCTACTGTACGGTGCTCGACTTCATGCTGCTCGGCGGGCGCATCAACCCCGACCGGCTGGACGGCCGCCCGGGCGCGTACGACACGGAGTACCACCCGTCGTCGCCGCGGGCCGACCCGGAGGACGCCGCGACGAGCGCCGAGACGGTCGACGACGAGGAGTAATCAGGGCCGCCGGGCGACGACCGCGTAGAAGGGGTCCGTCGCCGGGCGGTCGCGCACGACCGTCGGCTCGTCGAACGCGCCCGTCGAGCGGACGTACTCGCACACGAGGTCGGCGCGCCCGTCCATGTCGCGCTCGCGCCACGCCCGCACCGCCTTTTGCACGAACATCCGGTTCGAGAAGGAGACGACCACGACCCCACCCGGCCGGAGCACGCGGGCGATCTCCGCGAACACCTCCGCCGGGTACTGGAGGTACTGGACCGAGACGGCACAGAGCACGGCGTCGACGCTCGCGTCCGCGAGCGGGAACGTCGGGTCGTCGTTGAAACTGCCCGTCCAGTACTCGTCGAGGCGGTCGTTCGCGTCCAGTTCGGCGGCGTTCATCCCGTGGCCGACGACCTCGCCCGACCACTCCTCCGGGAGGTGGCTCACCCACGAGGACATGATGTCGACCACGCGGTCGCCGTCCGCGAGGTGTTCGCGGTAGAGGGCCGTGAGCCGCGCGCGGAACCCCTCGTCGACGTGGTGGACGAGCCGCGGCTGTGCGTAGAAGTCGGCGTCGTCGCCCTCGACGAGCCGCGACCGCTCGCCCTCGGAGAGCATCTACCAGTAGCCGGGGTTGCGGACCCATTCGCTGTTCTTGAAGCCGAGGCCGACGCCGGCGACGAGCGAGAGCGCCACCAGCGCCACGACGGCCGCGGCCGGGGTCGTGAGGTCGCCGGAGAGGGTCTGTGACGCCAGCGTGACGAGCGCGCCGACCGCGAGGACGACGATTCCGGCACCGAGCAACGCGACGAGAGGGCGTTCGAGGTTCACGCCCGGACCTTCGCGCCCGGAGATATAAAACTCAAGACGCTCGCGCGGCAGTTCCCGGTGTGACCACCATCGCCGTCCTCGCCGACCCGCCCCGGGAGGGCCTCGTCATGCAGCGACTCGCCGCCACCTCGCCGCTCACGGAGGCCGAGTGTGCCGACCTCTACGCCGCGGCCGTCCGCGACGTGTGTGCCGCGGCCGCGAACAGCGGCGGCGACCTGCTCGTGAACTACCGGCCCGACGACGCCCTGCCGGGCGAGGGGGACTCCGAGGCCGAACTCCGCGCGGTCGTCTCGGACGTGGCCGAGGACGCCCGGTTCGAGGTGCAGGTCGGCGAGACGTTCGCCGGGCGCGCGGGCAACACCGTCTCACACCTGTTGGAAACGGAGGAGACGCCCTCGGTCGCCGCGACGCGCCCCGAGTCCCTCTTCCTCACCCGCCAGCACATCGACGAGGCCGCGATGAAGCTCCGCCGGAGCGACGTCGTCCTCGGGCCCGCGCCCGAGGGCCGCGTCTACTACGCCGGCTTCCGCGAGCCGGTGGACTTCGAGAACGCCTACGAGCCGCCCGCGCTCGCGACGCTCACCGACCGCGCGCTCGACGCGGGCCACGACGCCGACTTCCTCCCCGAGGTGCCCGTGGTCGAGACGGGGGGCGACCTCGCGAACGCGCTAGTGGCGATACGCACGCGCCGGAAGGCCGGACGGCTCGTTCCGAGCCACGTCGCGGACCGCCTGGAGGGGCTCGGCCTCGTAGTCGAAAGCGAGGGCGACCGCCTCGCCGTGACCCGCTGACCGAAAGAGGAAAACCCCGCACGCCGAACGTACGGGTGCGGTGGGATGGCAGAGTGGCCGATTGCGCCGGTCTTGAAAACCGGTACCCGTCAGGGTTCTTGGGTTCGAATCCCAATCCCACCGTGACGCTGCCGCGAACAACTGTGAGCGGCCGCCTACGTGTTACTCCGGCTCCGGCACCGTCTCGACGTTGTCCTCCAGCCACGCGACCGTCCGGGCGACCTCGTCGGGGTCGTCGCCGACGACCTTCAGGCGGTTCGGCGTGCCGCGGCCCGCCGGGTAGCTCCCGACCTCGGTGTCGAACCGCTCGCGAACCTCGGCGAGCGTGTCGCCCATCGCTCCTTCTGGCGTCGGGGTGTACAGCGTCTCGGAGACGGTGTCGCCGTCGAACTCGTCGGCGACGAGCGCGAACGCCGCCTTCATCTCGTCGGGAATGCCCGGGAACACGTAGACGCCGTCGACGGCACAGCCGGCGGCCCACCCGGCGTCGGTGACGAGCGGGCGCGCGCCCTCGGGAAGGCGCGCGGCCGCGTCGAAGTCCAGGTCGAACTCGTAGCTCTCCGCGAGGTCGGGGTTCTCCTCGCGGAACGCCTCGGCCTTGGCGACGAGGCCCTCGCGCACGTCGGGGAAGACGACGTACTCGCGGTCGAGGCCCTCGGCGACGGCTTCGAGCGTCACGTCGTCGGGGGTGCCGCCGATGCCGCCCGTGACGACGACGGCGTCGTAGTCGGCGCGGAAGCGGGCGACCCACTCCGCGATGACCCCGCGGTCGTCCGGCACCGTGAGGATGCGGGGGACCGTCGCCCCCCGCGCCGCGAGTTCGGCGGCGAGCCACGAGGCGTTCGTGTTGACCGTGTCGCCGGCGAGTACCTCGTCGCCGACGGTGAGCAGGGCCACGTCCATACCCGGGGGAGTCGCGCGAGCGGCAAGAGCGCCCCGGAAGCGGTACACGGGGACGGAAACGCTTTTGCGCGCGCTGGACCGATTCGAGGTATGGATTGGCCGCACGACCCCGACGGCGAGGAGGGGAGCGAGGGGATGCGCAAGTTCGGACACGCGGTTATCGTCAAGAAGGTGGACGAGGAGGAGTCGTTCCCGCTCGATACCGCCGCGTTCGTCGAGGAGTACGGCGACGACCCCGTCCGTATGGACCACGAGACGGTCGTCTCGCTCGCGGACGTGTTCGAGTACGTCGAGGAGGGCGAGTACGACGACATCGTCTCGTTCCACCAGGCGGTCGGCGACGGCCTGCGCGCCTCGCCGTACTGGCAGTACAACCCGATGATCGGCGACGACGTCTCCGCCTAGAACTCCGGCCGCTCCTCCCCGGACACGACGCCGTGGACCCGCTCGCGGAGCAGGCCGACCGCCGTATCGTTGGCCCCCTCCGGGATGATGAGGTCCGCCTCCCGCTTCGTCGGGGCGACGAACTGCTCGTGCATCGGCTTCACCGTCGATAGGTACTGCGACACCACGCCTTCGAGGTCGCGCCCGCGCTCGACCACGTCCCGGCGGATACGCCGGATGATGCGGACGTCGGCGTCCGTCTCGACGTAGAGCTTCACGTCCAGCATGTCGCGGACAGCCGCGTCGTGGAGCGTTAGGATCCCCTCGACGATGACCACCTCTCCCGGCTCGACGCGGGTGGTCTCGTCCGTGCGGTTGTGAACCGAGAAGTCGTACTCCGGCATCTCGATAACGCGCCCCTCACACAGCGCGACGAGGTGGTCGCGCAACAGCTCCCAGTCGAACGCGGCCGGGTGGTCGTAGTTTATCTCCTCGCGCTCGGCCATCGGCAGGCCCGAACGGTCCTCGTAGTAGTTGTCGAGCGGGACGAGCGTCACGGAGTCGACGCCGGACGTGATCTCGCGGGCGATAGTCGTCTTGCCGGCGCCGGTCCCCCCGGCGATACCGATGACGAGCGACGGAACGGGCATTACGCGAGCGTCGCCGGCCGAGGAAATGAGCCCTCGGGTTCGTCCCGGGAAGCGTCAGTCGCCGCGAACGACGGTGCAGTCGAGTCGCACGAGGTTGTCGGCGACCGCGGCGCGGACCGCCTCCCCCGCCCCGAGGGAGGTGTACGCGACCGCGCCGTCTATCGGGTGGCTCTCCACCTGGGACCGCGCCTCGAAGTGGCGGCCGTACCCGTCCGAACCCCACGCGACGTCGGAGTCGAACGCCTTCTCGCGGAAGCCGACGCCGTAGTTCGCCTCGGCCTTGGTGTCGAGCGTCCGGATACGCCCGGCGATGCTCGACAGCTCCGGCGCGAGCGCGAGCAACAGGTCGGTGACCGGGTACGCGGGGTCGGCGTCGAGGTCCGGGGCGTACGCGCCCGGAACGCGGTCGAGGTCGCCCGACTCGCGCACGAGGTAGCCGAGGAACCGCGGAACGGGGGCCTCGTAGCAGTGGGCGAACGCGACCGGCTCGACGCCGCCGCCCAGCGCGGGCTCACGGCCGAACGTCAGCGTCGCGACGAGACGGCTCACGGCCGTACTCGCGACGAGACGGGCAAAACGCTGCCGGCCCACGAACCGCCGTCGCTCGCGACGACCCACGAATCGGCGGCGCCGCGAAACCGAAGGACGGCTCGGCGCTGTCGGTGTCGGGGCTACTATCTTAGCCCCGGAGCATTATGACCGATGTGCGAGTTCGTTCGGACGCCGGAACTCCGCTGATTCCGTTACCGGTCGAGGGTACCGAGTTCAGCGTCCGGCCCGCGTCGTTCGACGCGGCTGCCGCATCCCCCGACCTGTGTGCCCTGACATACGGGTTGGTAAGGGGTAAGGGTCCGTGCCGGCGCCCTGCCGCGCCGCCGCGAGCCCTTACCGTGCGGCAGAACGGACACCGCACGCGGAGCCCCGGCTACCGGGGTTCCGTCCCGGCGAGCGACCGCCGGGCCGCACACCGAGGGCATCCCTCGTTCACCAGCCCGTCGTAGGTCCGCTCGCAGTCGCCACAGGTTCGGAGGTCCGTCATTACCTGGAGGTATCAGCCGGGGGTGTAATAGCTATGGCCTGATTACCCCTCCCGACGACCGTCGCTTGCGGGACGGCGTTGCGCGCCCTCGACGCCCCGGCTGCGGAGCTGAGGCTTGCGAAAATGTGAAGAACGGAATGGGGCCGGAGGGATTTGAACCCCCGATCGACTGATATCTCCGGTGCGCGCCTCGGTCCTCCAGAGGGTCGTCAACACGGGCGATGATCAGTCGCCCGCTCGGTATATCAGTCTGGAGTGTCGTCACCGGGCGCGTGGCCTCTGGAGTCAGTCGCCATGCCTGGCTTGGCCACAGCCCCTCGCCTCTGCGTATGTCGATTCGTCCTAAAGGGGTTTCGATTCACCCCCTCCCCGTTAAGCGTCGGGCGCCCCATTCGCGGGTATGGAGGAGGTGCCCGTCACGGTGCGCGCGGAGGGTCGCGAGGAGACGCTGTCCGTGGAACGCGGGGCGAATCTCCGGCGAGCATTGCTCGCCGCCGGGTTCGAGGTGTACGCCCCCGCGGCGCGGGTCGCCAACTGCGGCGGCCGGGGGCTGTGTGCGACCTGCGGGGTCCGCGTCGAAACGGGAGACGGAGCCCCGGCCGACGCCGACCACTGGCACGACCGGCTGGCGGCGCGCTACGGCTACCCGCGGCTGTCGTGTCAGCTCACGGTCGAGGAGCCGCTGACGGTGGAGATACCGGAGAAACGCTACTGGGGCCAGCTACTGCCGCGTTAGTCGTCGCGCTCGCTCCACGAGCACTCCTGGCACTTGTAGCCGGTGACGAACGCCGTGACCGAGGGCATGTAGCCCACGCTCACGACGTCGCCGCCGCACTCGGGGCAGTCGTGGTCGGCGTCCTCGATGCCCTCAGCGTCCATCACGCGCTCGCCCTCGACCAGTTCGGCGAGCTTCTTCGGCGTCACCATCCGCCCCTCGACGACACGGTTGTCGGCCATAGCGTGAGGGAGCGAGCGACGCCCCTAAGCGTTGTCCTCGCGGCTCACAGCCACGGGGCGCGGTCGCCGCCCATGCGCCGGTCCGAGCCGGACGACTCCTCCTCGTAGTCGTCGTCCACCTCGTCGGCCTCCGCGTCCGACGCGACAGCGCCGTCGCCGCCGTCGGTGGCGGGCGACGCCTCGGGGGGGCTCGACGCGTTGTCCTTCTCCGCGACCGGCGACCCGCCGGGGTCGAGCGCGAGCAGCGACGTGACCGCGAGGACGGCCAGCGCGATGGGCGCGTCCGTCCGGATGACGTCGAGGATGGTCAGCGGGAGGACGCCGAGCGCGACGGCGCTCCCGAACCGGAAGCGGTCGATGTCGACGTTGCCGCGGAGCCACGGGCCGAAGACGGCCACCGAGAGGGCGAAGGAGACGCCCACGCCGGCGGCGGCGACGCCGCGGGCCACGTCCATGGGGTCCGCGATGAGCGCGAACTGGAAGCCCGAGGGGTCGAACGAGGCGACCAGCCCCAGCCCCACGATGACGCCGGGCGAAGGGAGGTACTCGCCGACCGTGGCGGAGGCGGTCTTCGCGGCGATAGCGAGGATGACGAGCGCGGCGAACCGCTCGAACGTGGCCGTGTCGAGCGCCGACTCGATGGTCGGGGCGACGGCCGTCTCGACGGCGGCGACGAGCATCACGCCCGCGCCGACGACGAGCACCGCGCCGATCTGCTCGCGGCGGGTCCCCTCCATCTCCGCGAGGACGACCGCGAGGGTGGCGGAGCCGCCGAAGACGAGCAGTCCCACCTCGATGATACCCAGAACCGAGGAGAGCGCGCCCGCGAGCACGAGGGCGGGGAAGATGCCGTCCACGAGCGGCAGCCCCATGACCGTGGCGAGGAGCTTCGTCCCCTCGCCCACCTGTCGCTCTAGGCGTGCGGCTATCGGGTGTTGGGAGACGCTCATTCAGGGGTGTTGGCGATACCCCGTCGCCGGTGGGTGGTCTGCGTCGCGATAGCCGAGCGCGGACGCGAGCCGTCCGCCCAGCCAGTCGAACGCGAACCGTGCCGCAAATCCGAACATCGCTGTTTTTGTCGAGTTGCCGGAGGAGAGGTTCGTCTGGCCGGCAAGGCGCGACGCGATGGGACTTGCGACGTCCATACTACGAAATACCTCGTACTTCGTATAAGCGTTGTGTGAGATACGGACACAGGGAACGACCGAACGGCCGGCTTCGCGCCGCTCCGGCGGCGTCCGGGACGCGAAACCGGACGACGATGTACGAACGTCCACATCGGTGCCGGAATCCGGACGGTTGTGTGTCCGTGTACCGTGGCCCCGTCCCACGGGCGCTTCCCCTTCTCGGAACGTTTTTCATCCGCGCTCACACACCGTTTATATGGCGGAGGACTCACCGTTCTCGCGGAAACTCGACGTACCGGAGGCACTGACGTTCGACGACGTACTCCTGCGACCGATGGAGTCGCGCGTCGAGCCGGACGAGGCCGACACCGCGACCCGCGTGTCGCGCACCGTCGAACTCAACGTCCCGGTGCTCTCGGCGGCGATGGACACCGTCACCGAGGCCGAACTGGCGACGGAGATGGCTCGACAGGGCGGGCTGGGCGTCCTCCACCGGAACATGGACGTCGAGGAGACGGCCGCACACGTCGAGCAGGTGAAGCGCGCGGACGAACTCGTCATCCGCGACGTGGTGACCGCGTCGCCGGACATGACCGTCGAGGCGGTCGACCGCCTGATGGGGCGGGCGGGCGTCTCCGGCGCGCCGGTCGTGAACGACGACGACGAGGTGCTCGGCATCATCTCGGGCACCGACATCCGGCCGTACATCGGCATCGCCGAGGACGACCTCGTCCGCGACGCGATGACCGACGACGTCATCACCGCGGCCGAGGGCATCGAGGCGCGCGAGGCGCTCGAACTCATGTACGAGCACAAGGTCGAGCGCGTCCCCATCGTGGACGACGAGGACCGGCTCACCGGCCTCGTGACGATGCGCGGCATCCTCTCGCGCCGGGAGTACGACGACGCGGCCCGCGACGAACAGGGTCGCCTCCTCGTCGGGGTCGCGGTCGGCCCGTTCGAGACGGACCGCGCCGTCGCCGCCGACGAGGCCGGCGCGGACGTGCTGTTCATCGACTGTGCGCACGCACACAACCTCAACGTCCTCGACTCGGCGCGGGAGATCAAGGCCGAGGTGGCGGCGGACGTAGTCGTCGGCAACGTCGGGACGCGCGAGGCCGCGGAAGCCGCCGTCGACTTCGCCGACGGGCTGAAGGTCGGCATCGGGCCCGGCTCCATCTGTACCACGCGGGTCGTCTCGGGCGCCGGGATGCCCCAGATAACGGCCGTCTCCGAGGTCGCGGACGTGGCCGCGCCCGAGGACGTGCCGGTCATCGCGGACGGCGGCATCCGCTACTCCGGCGACGCCATCAAGGCCATCGCGGCGGGCGCCGACGCCGTCATGCTCGGCTCCTACTTCGCCGGCACCGACGAGGCCCCCGGCCGCGTCATCACGATGCAGGGCAAGAAGTACAAGCAATACCGCGGGATGGGCAGCGTCGGCGCGATGTCCGAGGGCGGCGGCGACCGCTACCTGAAGGACGCCGACGAGGACGAGGACTTCGTCCCCGAGGGCGTCGAGGCCGCCACCCCGTACAAGGGGTCGCTCGAGTCCGAACTCCACCAGCTCGTCGGCGGGATGCGCTCGGGGATGGGCTACGTCGGCGCGGACACGATTCCGGGGTTCAAGGAGCGCGCGGAGTTCGTCCGCGTCTCCTCGGCCGGCCAGACGGAGGGCCACCCCCACGACGTGATGATCACCGACGAGGCGCCCAACTACTCGCCGCAGGAGTAGTCGACGTCCCGTCCGACGGGGTAGCCGGCACATAACTACGCCCGCCCGCCGCGCAGGACCGGTCGCTGCGTGCGAACCGCAGTGTCATGCGCGAGGGCATCCGGTCGGGGTCCGGGGAGCCCCGACGCCTGTTCTTTCGCCCGGCGCGGACCTGTCGACTATCGTCCAAAAACGGATTTCAGCGTGAGCTTATGCGCCACAGACCGCTACGTGACCGTGTCGGTGTCGCGGCCGTAGTTGAGGGCCGCCTCCGACCACCGTGGGACGCCGGGGGGAGCCGACGGCGCTTCGGGGCGCCCCCGGCCCGATGCCCGACGGGACGCGGGTTATGCCGACCATAACTAACATCCACGGGGGTATCCGTCCGGACGCCCCCCGGGAGTGGGGCGCACGTGACCGTCCGACGGGGGTCCTGGGGACACCCCCGCAACCGCTGACACCGCGGCGGGCCGCTCGCTTGTCGTCCCGCCGCGGCTTCTTCGACCGGAGCGGTCGCTTCGGGGATACCGTTCGTCCGAGAAGCGGGCCGAGAGGGATTTGAACCCTCGACCGACTGGTTAAGAGCCAGTCGCTCTCCCTGGCTGAGCTATCGGCCCGGGCGTCTCCGGGTAGCGGAGGCCGGCGCATATACCTTGCGTTTCGGCGCAGTCGTGCGGTTCCGGGCCGTACGCCGGCGAGGGAGGGAGGTTAAGTGAGAGGCCCCCGCAGGACCGGTATCATGAGCAGCGGTATCTCGATGGCCTCGATGTCCACCTACGCCATCCTCGGCTGTGGCAGCGTCGGCCACGCCGTCGCGGAGGCGCTGGTCGGGGAGGGGAAGGACGTCCTCATCCTCGACAAGGACGAGGGCCGCGTCGAGGCGCTCCGCGACCAGGACCTCGACGCCCGCACGGCGGACATCGCGGAGCCGGAGGTGGCCGAGGCCGTCGCGGACCGCGACGTCATCCTCGTGCTCGCCTCCGACGTGGAGGCGAACAAGGCCGCGGTCGGGAACATCCGCGAGCACGGCGACGACCACTTCATCGTCGTGCGCGCCTCCGACCCGGTCACCGCGGACGAACTCACCGAGCTCGGCGTCGACGTCGTCATCAACCCCTCGGCGGTCATCGCCGACTCCGCGCTGCGCGCGCTCGAAACCGGCGAACTGGAGTACAAGGCCGAACAGCTGGCCGGCGTCATCGACGACACCGAGCGCCGCATGGCCATCCTCGCGCACCGCTCGCCGGACCCCGACTCCATCGCGTCGGCCGTCGCCCTCCAGGCCATCGCCGAGTCCCGCGGCATCGAGGCTGACATCCTCTACGACGGGGAGATCGGTCACCAGGAGAACCGCGCGTTCGTGAACCTCTTCGGCATCGAACTGTCGCCCCTCTCCGAGGTCGACCTCGACAACTACGACACCGTCGCGCTGGTCGACCACGCCAAGACCTCCGAACCCTCCGTGACGGAGGGGGTGGACATCTTCATCGACCGCTTCGAGCCGGAGATCGACTACGACGCCCGCTTCACGGACGTGCGGCCGAACGTCTCCTCCACCTCGACCATCCTCACGAAGTACATCCAGGAGTTCGACCTGAACCTCTCGGCGGACGTGGCGACCGCGCTGCTGTACGGCATCCGCGCCGAGACCCTCGACTTCAAGCGCGACACCACCCCGGCGGACCTCACCGCCGCGGCGTACCTCTACCCGTTCGCGGACCACGACACGCTCGAACAGGTGGAGTCGCCGTCGATGAGCCCCGAGACGCTCGACGTGCTGGCGGAGGCCATCCGGAACCGCGACGTGAAGGGGAGCCACCTCGTCTCGAACGCCGGCTTCATCCGCAACCGCGAGGCGCTCTCGGAGGCCGCCCAACACCTCCTCAATCTGGAGGGCATCACCACGACGGCCGTGTTCGCCATCGCGGACGACACCATCTACCTCGCCGCCCGGTCGAAGGACATCCGCATGAACATCGGCTCCGTCCTCGACGACGGCTTCGGCGACATCGGCGAGGTGGTCGGCCACTCGACGGACGCCTCCGTCGAGATACCGCTCGGCATCTTCACCGGCATCGAGGCGAACGAGGACAACCGCGAGACGCTGCTCTCCCTAGTGCGCGAGGCCGTGAAGGGGAAGCTGTTCTCCGCGATGGGCGTCGAGTCCGGCGGCGAGTCCGGGAACGGCTCCTGACCGACGACACCGTTTTGCCCCGGCGCGCGAAGGAGAGGGCGTGCAGGTCACCGTCCGCGGCTACCCGTTCGACCTCGACGAGCGGTTCCTCGATGCCCCGCCCGAGAAGGTCCGCGAGCAGGTGGCCGCCTACGGGGCCGGCGAGCGGACGGCGTTCGACCTCGGCGTGGCGCTCCCCGAGGGACTCCTCGGGGAGGTGATGGCCGCGATGCTGGCGATCCCGTACGGCGAGACGCGAACGTACGGCGACCTCGCCGCGGAACTCGACACCGGCGCCGTCGCCGTCGGGCAGGCCTGCGGCTCGAACCCCGTCCCCGTGGTCGTACCGTGTCACCGCGTCGTCGGGACGGACTCGCTCGGCGGCTTCTCGGCCGCCGGCGGCCCGGCGGCGAAGCGGGCGCTGCTCGACCACGAGCGCGGCCAACAGAAACTGAGCGCCTACTAGGCCGGCGCTTCCTCGCCCTCCTCGGTCTTCATCCGTTCCACCACGTCGTTCACGATGATGACGTCCCCGACGGCGCGCACCCAACGGTACGGGAGGATGACGCCGCGGGCGCCGGCCGCCCGGCCGGCGAAGAGGTCGTCGTTCAGCGAGGCGAGCGCGAGCCCGGTCACGGACTCCGCGTCGAGGTCGAGCCGGAGGTCCTCGACCTGACCCACGAAGACCCCGTTCTTGGAGTACACCTCCCGGCCGACGAGCGAGGTGATCTCCTGTGGCACGTCGTCGTTCATACGCGCCGGGAGTGGGGCCGTTTCCTTAACACTGCCGGCGTCCGTCCGACGTGCGTCTGCCGCCTCGGCCGTCTCAGCCGTCCGTGGCGGCCGGCGTCGCCACCGGCTCCGCCTCCGCCCAGTGACGCTCGAAGCGGTCCCGGCCGTACGCGACCGCGGCGGGCGCGTCGTTCTCGACGTACGCGCGCGGCCCGCCGTCGGCGTACACGAGCAGGCCGAGCACGGCGTCGTCGCCGCGGTCGAAGGTCGCCAGCGAGAACGCCGGCGGGTCAGCGAGTTCGCGTATCTCGGCCCGGCCGGTGGCGACGGCGTCGGTCACGGTGTCGCCGTGGCCCGCGACGAGCCGCTCGGCGACGCCCGGCGCGACCCCGAGCCGGAGCCGCGTCCCGCCCTCGACGACCGCGTCGTGGACGGCCTCGACGTAGCGCGGCCCGACGGCCGTCGAGAGCAGGTCGATGCTGTCGGCCTCGGCGACGAGTTCGAGGTGGCGGTCCCCCGGCCGGTACGGGGTCGTTCGGTCCGAGACGGTGGTCGTCGCGCCGACGAGGGCCGCGGGTTCGATATCCGCGTCCGCCGGGAGCGCGTCGAGCGCGTCACGGGCCTCGAACACCCCCGCGGCCCGCCGTTCGAGGGTACGGTACTCCTCGAAGACGAGTCTGCCGGCGAGCGTCAGCCCGTATCCGCCGTCGCGACGCTCGACGACCCCCTCGGCCTCCAGCCGTCTCACCGCCCGGTCGACGGTCGAGCGCGACACGTCGAGCGCGTCCACGAGGTCGCACTTCGCCGCCGGCGATCCGTGGAGCGCGGAGACGAGCGGCTCGCGCCGGGCGACCACCGGGAGCAGGTCGGCGACGTCCGTCATTGGTGACACGTGCCACGACGCGCGCATAAACCTTCGTTCATCCCCCGAGGCCACTTCAACGGCCGGTGGTTTGATACCCGATGCCCGAACCGTGCACGGTCGCGTCGGAGAGTGAACTGAAACCCCGTACCGCCGAACCGAGGGTGCCGGGACGCCTCTGACACCCCCGGCCGCGGCACGGACTCGCCCGGTCCGCGCCGCGTTCGGCCGTGCCGCCCGCACGGCCCGCTCGGGTCGCCCGCCCGGGCGTTTCGCATCCTACCAGTCGCCGACCACCGGGTTCGCCGGCTCCCGCCCCATCAGGACTCGGGCCACGTCGGCCGCGACCCCCTGCGCGCACTCCTCGACCGCGCGCTCGGAGTACCAGCCGGTGTGGGGCGTGTACACGACGTTCGGGTGGTCGGTCGGGAGCGCCGCGGGCGGCTCCTCGGCCAACACGTCGAGGCCCGCGCCCGCGAGCCGGCCGGTGTCGAGCGCCGCCGCGAGCGCCGACTCGTCGACCACGCCCCCGCGACCCGTGTTCACGAGGACGGCCCCGTCGGGGAGGAGGGCGAACGCGTCGGCGTCGAACAGCCCGGCCGTCTCCCCGGTGAGCGGCGCGTGGACGGCGACGGCCGACGACCGCCGGCAGAGCTCCTCGAAGCCGACCTTCGCGGCGCCGTGGCGGTCCATGGTTTCGGCGCCGACGTACGGGTCGTACGCGAGGAGGTCCGCGCCGAACGCCGACAGGAGGTCGGCCTGCCGGCGCGCGATGTCGCCGAACGAGACGAGCCCGACCGTCGCCTCCGAGAGGCGACCGACTCGCCGTTCCTCGCGGCGGCTCCACTCCCCGCCCCGGACGGCCGCGTCCGCGGGCCGGAGGTCGCGCCACACGGCCAGCAGGAGCGCGAGGTTGTGGGTCGCCACCTCCTCGACGCAGTAGTCGGGGACGTTCACGACGGGGACGCCCAGCCGCTCGGCCGCGTCGAGGTCGATGTTGTCCACGCCGATGCCGGCGCGCGCGACGACCCGCACGGGCGTCTCGACGAACACCCGTTCCGTCACCTCGGTCCCGGCGTCCACGACGAGCGCGTCCGCACCCGCCGCGGCCGCGACCAGCGCGTCCGTCGTGTCGGGCGAGACCGCCCGCACGTCGGCGTCGAAGCCGCGCCACGTGAACGCCTCGGGCAGCACCTCGGCCGTCTTGCCGTCCGTCGTGACGACGCGGTGGCTCATAGCCGCGGTTCGGCCGCCGGTCACTTAACGACGGTCGGTGAGAACTCCCCTCGCTCCCCCGGCCGCCGACCGGCCCGGGTCGGAAGAGGGTGGTGTGCACACCCTCGTGGTGACACTACGGAGCCGAACGGCTCCACACAGTATTTGTTACACACTCACATGAATCCACACGGTCGTTTATCGGCTCGGGGGGTGAACGTCGGGGTATGTACGACACGATACTGGTCCCGACGGACGGCAGCGAGGTGGCGGTGCGCGCGGCACGCGAGGCGTTCGACCTCGCGCGGGCGACGGGCGCGACGGTCCACGTGGTCTTCGTGGTCGACGAGTCGGCGTCCTCCTTCCTCCTCTCGGGCGACTCGATGGCTCAGGTCCTCGACGCGCTGGAGGCCGAGGGCGAGTCGGCCGTCGAGCGCGCCCTCGCCGCGGCCGGCGACGTTCCCACCGAGACGACCGTCGTCCGCGGCATGAAGGTCAGCGAGGCCATCGAGGAGTACGTCGACCGTCACGGCATCGACCTCGTCGTGATGGGGACGCGCGGCCGCCACGGCGTCGACCACCTGCTCGGCTCCACGACCGAACGGGTCCTCGCCAACGTCGGTGTGCCGACGCTCGTCGTCGGGGACGACGCCGCGGACGAGGTCTGACTACTCGGCGACGGCCGCCGGCCGGCCGCCCGACAGCTCGCGGAGCTCCGCCGGCGCGAGCGGAAACACCGCTTCGGGGGTCCCCGCCGCGGCCCACACGCGGTCGTGTGCGAGCAGCGTCTCGTCCAGCAGTACGGGGAGGTCGGCCGCGTGACAGAACGGCGGGACGCCCCCGATGGACCAGCCGACCGTCGCGCTGATGTCGTCCGCGTCGGCCATCCGCGCCGACGGGACGCCGAGTTCGGCGGCGACGGCGTCCATGTCCACCCGGTTCGCGCCGCTCGTCACGACGACGGCCAGCCCGTCGTCCGTCTCCACGACGATGGAGGAGGCGATCTGCGCGACGTCACAGCCGACGGCCGCCGCGGCGTCCGCCGCCGTCTTGGTTCCGTCGGGGAACTCCTCGACCTCGGGGTCGAAGCCGTAGCGGTCGCGTGCCTGTTCGCGGAACTCCGCGGCGCGGGGGTGCATACCGGGCGGTGCACCGGCCACGGTATAAACGGTCGGCGTCGCCGCCACAAGGGCTATCCCGGCCCGGTCCGGCGACGGAACGATGAGGCGACGCACCCTCCTCGGCACGGCGGCCGCGGGCGCCGCCGCGCTGGTCGCCGGCTGTACCGGAACCGGGTCGGACCCGGGCAACGGGTCGGACGGCGACCCGACGGATTCCCCGAACGCGACGGCGACCGGGGGTGGCGACGGCGACTACCGGGTCGCGAACCGGACGTTCTCCGTCACGTCCGTCGAGTGTTCCACCCCGGCCTCGCGCGTGAGCGGGAGCATCGACCCCGAATCCCCCGCGCCCGGCGCCGCGGAGTCCACCGTCACCCTGACGGGGACGCTGGAGGGCCGAAACGGCTGTGAGTCCGCCCGCCTCGCCTCGTTCGAGCGGGGCCCGGACGGCGGTACCATGGCCGTCGGCGTGGAGACGTACGTGCCGGAGGAGGACGAGGGACTGGCCTGTACGCAGTGTCTCACGGCCATCGACTACGAACTCGCGGTCGTCGTCCGCGGCGGCCGCCCCGGCGAGGTCGCGGTGACCCACGACGGCGAGGCCGCGGGTACCGTCACCTTCGCGGAGTAATCAGCTCCCGGCGTCGCCGGTCTCCGCGACGCGGTCGCCGTACTTCGCGAGCGACTCGTCGAGCGCCGCGCCCGCGTCCACGCCGAGGTCGTCACACAGCGCCAGCAGCGCGAACAGCGCGTCCCCGAGTTCGTCGCGCTTCACGTCGAACGCGTCGGGGTCGGCCCCGTAGCCGGTCGCGTCGTTCGCGTCCGCCGCCAGTTCGCCCACCTCGGCCGCGAGGTCGAGCAGGCGGTAGGCGGGCGGACACTCCATGTCGTTCTCGGCGACGAAACGGGCGACGCGTTCCTGTTCGTCCATAGTCGGTGCCCCGGGTCGCGGGGCAAGAAGGGTTCGGTCCGGGGCCTCGTCCACGACTCGACCTGCCGTTTCTCGCGGTCTCGTCGCTGGTTCGAGGCGCTCGCTCCGCTCACGCCTCCCGTTTCTCGAACATCGCGTCGGCCTTCCACCGGATGACCGGCTCGCCGTCCACCAGCCCCGTGAGTTGGTTGTGGACGGTGCCGATGGGACCGTCGCCGGGGTCGGTGTCGAGCACCTCCAGCCGGCAGGTGAGCGTGTCTCCGGGACGCACCGGGCGTATCCACTTCAGTTCGCGCACGCCGCGGGCGCCGGCGCTCGCGGCCTCCGAGAGGTGGTTGTCCACGAGCATCCGCATACACAACGAGGCGGTGTGCCAGCCGGAGGCGATGAGGCCGCCGAACTGGGACCGCTCGGCCGCCTCCTCGTCGACGTGGAACGGCTGGGGGTCGAACTGCTCGGCGAAGTCGAGTATCTCCTCGCGCGTGACGGTGTGGGAGCCGAACTCCATCGTGTCGCCGACCGCCATGTCCTCGAAGTAGTCCATACCCGTCCCTGTCACACCGGCACCGTAAGCGTGTCGCGGACCGACAGCCGGAAGTGGGTCCCCGGCGCGCCCCTCCGCATGGACTCCCGCGACGGCTGGCTCTACGGATGGGCGGTCGGCTACGCCGCCGTCGGCGCCGCGTCGCTGCTCGTCCCCCTGTACGCGCTCGCACTGGGGGGCGACGCGACGCTCGTCGGCCTCCTCGCCGCCGCCGCGGCCTTCGCCGGCGTCCCCGGTGCGGTGCTGTGGGGCGGACTCGCCGGCCGGACCCGCCGTCGGCGACCGTTCCTGCTCGTCTCGCTCGGGGCGACGGCGCTCGTCCTCGCCGCGGCGGCGCTCGTCACGGAGCCGTGGCTCCTCCTGGCCGTGAACGCCGGGCTGTGGTTCGCCGTCTCCGCGGCCGCGCCCGTCCTCAACCTCGTGATGGTGGACGGCGTCCCCGAGCGCGAGTGGGAGGCCCGCATCGGGCTGTTGAACGCGTACCAGGGGTACGGCTGGGTCGCCGGCCTCGCGCTCGGCACGGTCTGGACCGCGCTCGCGCCGCGGTTCCTCGGCGAGGTGAACGCGCTCCGGACACTGTTCGCGCTCCTCGCCGTCGGCGCCGCCGCGGGCGGCCTGCTCGTCTATCGCCGCTACCCCGACCCCGTTCGCCTCTCGGAGGCGTACTTCCGGCGCGTGTACCGGCGGCTCTCTCGCGACGGCTGGGGCGCCGGCCGCGTCCTCCGTACGGTCCCGTACGGACCGAGCCGCGTCTACTGGGGGCTGGCGACGCTCCGCCGCGGCCGGGTGGCCGAACTCGCTTCCCCGCTCGGCCGCTACCTCGCCGCGGTGACGCTCTTCTCCGTCGGGTTCGCCGTGTTCTGGGGCCCGATGCCGGCGTACCTCGCCGTCGAGGGTATCTCGGACGGAACCACGTTTCTGCTCTTTCTCGTCGGTAACCTCGGCTCCGCGGTCACCTACTCGCGGGTCGGCGCCGTCTCGGAGCGGGTCGGCCCGGCGCCGGCACAGGCCGCCGCGCTCGCGGCCCGCGTGGTTCTGTTCCCGCTCGTCGGGGTCGTCGGGAGCATCGCGCTCGGGGCGCCGGCGCTCGCCGTCTGCTTCGCGCTCATCGGGGTGACGTGGGCGGTTATCGCGGTCACCACGACGAGCCTCGTCACGCGGCTGGCGATGCCCACACAGCGCGGCGAGGCGTTCGGCGCACAGGCGGCGCTCGTCGGGGTTGGCGGGGGACTCGGCTCCGTGGCGGGCGGCGCGCTCGCGGACGGGGTCGGCTACGTCACGACGTTCGGCGTCGCCGCCGCCGTCGTTCTCGCCGGGGCGCTCGCGCTGCTCGCGACGGGCGGGCGGGGCGCGAGGACCGACGCGCCGGCCAGCCCCGACGGGGGGCGGCAGTGACCCGCTACGCCGCGGTCTCCTCGTCCGAGAACAGGTCGTCCAGCCGCGACGAGACGAGGTAGTAGGCCAGCCCCGCGACGGCGACGAACGCGACGGCGCCTTTCAGTCCGTACTCCTCGTAGCTCCACTTCAGCCCGCGACCGAACAGCTTGTAGACTTCGACCATACCCCGTCGTCGTCGCCGGGCGGCATAGTACCACGGGGATTTACCCGCGGCGACCGAGGCGCCGGTATGGACCGGACCGTCGCCGCCTGTCAGGTCGAGGTGGCCGACCTCGACCCGGACGCGAACGTCGCGCGGGTCGCGGACCGGCTGGCCGGCCTCCCCGACGCCGTCGACGTCGCGCTGTTCCCCGAACTCGGACTGACGGGGTTCGTCCCGGACGACCGGGCGCGCGAGGCCGCGCTCCGACTCGACGGCCCCGTCCTCGACCGGGTGCGCGAACACGCCGCCGCGACCGACACCGCCGTCGTCGTCGGCTTTGCCGAGGAGCGCGACGGCGCGTACCACAACACCGCGGCCTACGTCGCCCCGGACGGGGAGACGACCCCGTACCGGAAGCGCCACCTGTGGGGCGGCGAGTCGGCGGTGTTCGAGCCGGGCGAGGAGTACGTCGTCGTCGAGACGCCCGCCGGGCCGACGGGCCTCGTCACCTGCTACGACCTGAACTCCGCGCGCGACAGCGTCGCCTTCCTCGACCGGGGCGTCGAGGCGCTGTTCGTCGTCGGGGCGTGGCCCGCGACGCACGCGCCGAACTGGAAGCTCCTCGTCCGGGCGCGCGCCCTCGACGGGGTCCGGTGGGTCGTCGCCTGTGGCCGCACCGGCAGGAAGGAAGTGCCCGACGCGCGCGTCGCGGAGTACGCGGGTCGCTCGCTCGTCGCGCGTCCCGACGGGGTGGTCGCGGCCGAACTCGCCCACGCGCCGGACGACCTCGTGGCGACGCTCGACCGCGACGTGCTGGCCGCACAGCGGGACCTCGTCGGCGTCGAGGTGCCCGGTTCCGTTCCCGAGGGCTAAACATTACTTTTCATTCGCAGAAGAAAGATTCCCCTGTTGCCAACGGTTAAGTTCCCGGCGCGAGTACTAGAGAGCGTATGAGCACCCACGAGGAGCAGCTACGGCAGCGGAGCGGCGAGATCGAGGAGAACGCGCTGCGGCTCGACGAGGGGAAGGCCGAGCAGGTCGTCGACGCGCTCAACACCGACCTCGCGGCCGCGTACGTCGCCTACCACCAGGTGAAGAAGCACCACTGGAACGTCGAGGGGTCGGAGTTCCGCGACATCCACGTGTATCTCGGCGAGGTGGCCGCGGACCTGGAGGCCGCGGCCGACGAGTTCGCGGAGCGCGCGCAGGCGCTCGGCGGCGTGCCGCTCTCCGGCGGCGCGGCGTTCGAGGACCACGCCCCCGTCGAGCCGGAGGGCGAGGACGTCTACGACATCCGCACGTCGCTCGCCCACGACATGGCGATGTTCGGCGACGTCATCGAGACGCTGCGCGACCACATCGCGCTGGTCGAGGGCTTCGGCGACTACACGACGGGCGAAACCCTCCGTCGGAACCTCGAAACGATGGAGGAGCACGCCCACCACTTCCAGCACTACCTGGAGGACGACACGCTCGTCACCGAGGAGTCGCTCCGGTAGGAGAGCCGGTTTCTTTCGTCGTCGCGCGTCAGTCGTCGCAGGGGACCGTGTAGTCGGTCGCGATCCACGCCTCGGAGTTGCCCGGTTCCGTGTACACGGTCCGGTCCGGGGAGGTACAGTGAACGGCGAGGTCGACCGGGCGCTGGTCCTCGCGCCGGTCCCCGCCCTGTGAGTCCATATCCGATTTTAGGCGAGCCTAACGATTAAAGGGTTCCGGCGGCGGTCACAGCGGCAGCCACTCGGTTCCGACGCCGGCGTCGTCGAGGTGCCAGCGCTGTCGGGGGCCGGAGTCGCCGTCGCGGACCTCGACGACCGCGTCGAACAGCGGCGCGAGCGTCCGGGCCGTCTCTGCGTCGTAGCCGAGCGGGAGGTGGTAGTGGGCCATGCCGCGCGCGGCGCGCACGTCGGCCGTGACGGCGTGCAGGAAGCGGAACAGTTCGCGCTCGTCGTACTCCTCCACGAGCGGTCGGAGCGAATCGACACAGAGCCGGAACTGGGCGGGGGCGAGGCCGCCCGCCGCGCGCTCGGCGTCGTCCACGAGGCCGGCCACGGCGTCGCCGAGCGCGGCGAGGTCGCGGACCCTGTCGGACGCCGCGGGGAGGTCGCCGGTCCCCGACGGGGCGACGGCGGCGCTCCGGGTCGCCGTCTCGTAGCGGACGGTCGGAGCGTCCCCGTCAAGGAAGCGGTCGGGGACACAGCCCCCCCGCTCGGTCGTGACGACGGCGCGGCGACGGTCGTCCACGCTGTCGCCCATCAGTCGCACGCACGCCTCGCCGTGGGCCGTCTCGGCGCCCGCGCCGGTCACGAGGACGTTGCTCCCCTCGCGCTTCAGCGCGGCCAACGCCCGCGTGAACGCGACCGTTCCCTCGTCGCTCTCGACACCCATTCTTTCAGAAAAATCGACTCCACATATTATAAGCGTTCCCCTCCCGCGGGGGACGACGTTTTAGCGACGGCGGCCGTTCTTCCCCCTATGAGCGACGATTCGGAGGACCTCGCGGCGCTCGTCGCGGAGCTGTCGGAGACGCTCGACCGGCTCGAACGCCGCGCGGACGCGGACCCGCCGCGCCGACGCGCGTTCCTCCGGTTCACGGAGCAGTACGCCATCCCGACGACGGTGGCGATGCTGGAGGCGAACATCCGCGTGCTGGAGGCCGTCGCGGGGGCTATCCGCGTCGCGGAGGGTCGCGAGTCAGAGGGAAGAACCGCGAGGGGACGGGAGACGGCGCTGGCGACGCTCGACCGCGCGCTCTCGGACGTCTCGGACGCCGTGCGCGGAACGCCGACCGACCCCGAGGCCCGCGAACTGTTGGGCGAGGCGCGGGCGCTCCGCGACGAGATACGCGACCGGGTCGACGAGTCGCGCGGCGGGACGGCGACCCGCTCCGTGTCGCGGGCGGCCGACGCCGACGCGGGAACGACCATCCCCGTCTCCGCGGAGGGGGAGTCGCCGTCGCCCGTGGCCGACCCGGCCGACGAGCCGTCGGTGGACGTGGACGCCGAACTCGACACCATCAAGCGGGAGGTCCACGGAGACGACGGGGAAGACGACCGGTAACTACTCGACGCGCTCGAAGCGGTAGCCGTCCCACGCCTGACTCTCCGGCTCGCGGATGCCGGCGTCGGGGTCGCGCAGTTCCTCGACGTGGACGGGTTCGACGGTGTCCCCGATGTCCACCTCGCCCTCGACCTGCCCGAGCGCGCGCACGTCGTGCCCGTCGAACGCAACGATGGCGAGGGTGTTCGGCTCCCGGACGCCCGGGGGCGTCGCGTAGGAGGTGGTCCACGTGACGACGGTCGCGGTGTCGCCGGAGAGGTCCACGGTGTCTGTCTGTTCCTCCCCACACTCCGGACAGCGCGGGTGCGGGGGGTAGGTGACGTGGCCGTCCGGACAGCGGCCGGCGTCGAGGCTCATTCGGCCACCTCCAGTATCGCGGTCGTGACGCAGTTGCCGAACCCGCCCACGTTGCACGCCAGCCCCACGTCGGCCTCGACCTGCCGCTTGCCGGCCTCGCCGAGCACTTGTTTGTATATCTCGTACCCCTGTGCGACGCCCGACGCGCCGAGGGGATGCCCCTTGGACTTCAGGCCGCCCGAGGTGTTCACCGGCATCGCGCCGTCGCGCGCGGTCACCCCCTCGACGGCGTCCTCCCAGCCGGCCCCCTTGTCGGCGAAGCCGAGGTCCTCGTACTGGAGCAGTTCGAGGATGGTGAACATGTCGTGGAGTTCGGCCACGTCGACGTCCTCCGGGCCGTAGCCGGCCGTCTCGTACGCCTGCCGGCCCGACTCGACCACGCCGCCCATCGTCGTCGGGTCGGCGCGCTCGTGGACGACGTGGGTGTCCGTCGCGCCTCCGACGCCCGCGACGCGGACGAACTGGTCGGCGTGTTCGCGCGCGACCTCGACCGGACAGAAGAGGAGGGCCGCCGAGCCGTCGGTGATGGGACAGAAGTCGTACAGCCGCAGGGGGTCGGCCACCATCGGCGAGTCGAGGGCCGTCTCCGTGTCTATCTCCTTGCGGAACTGCGCGTGGGGGTTGTCCACGCCGTTGCGGTGGTTCTTCACCGCGACCTCGGCGAGCGCCTCGCGCGGGGCGTCGTACTCGGTCAGGTAGGCGCGCGCCGTGAGGCCGGCGAAGGAGGGGAGCGTCACGCCGTGCTTGTACTCGACGGGGTGGGTGAGCGAGGCGATGACGTCGGTCGCCTCGCCGGTCGTCCGGTGTGTCATCTTCTCGCCCCCGACGAGCAGGGTCATGTCGCTCGCGCCGGAGGCGACCGACTGCCACGCGGCGTAGATGCCCGCGCCCCCCGAGGAGGAGGTCTGGTCGACGCGCTGGGTGTAGGCGGGGACGGCACCGAGGTCGTGGGCGAGCATGTTCGGAACGCCCGTCTGCCCCTCGAACTCGCCGCTCGCCATGTTCGACACGTAGAGGTGGTCGACGGCGTCGGGCGAGACGCCCGCGTCGTCGAGACAGGCCCCGCCCGCCTCCGCGAGCAGGTCGCGTACCCAGCCGTCGCGTTCGCCGAAGCGCGTCATCGACGCGCCGATAACTGCCACGTCGGTCATGTCCGGGGGTCACACGGGGGCGACAAGACCCTTCCGCCGGTCACGAGGTGAGCACGAGCGCGCCCGCGACGAGGAGACAGGCGGCGAGGCCGGCGAAGCCGACGCCGTAGCCCGCGAACCCGCCGACGGCACCGACCACGGTCGGCCCGAGCGCGCCGAGGCCGATGTACACCGACCGCATCCCGCCGAGGTCTCCGGCCATGCTGTCGTCCGGGAAGGTGTCCATCAGGTAGGCCTGCATCACGGGCGGGTAGGCCATCAGGCCGGCCGCGAAGACGACCACGCCGAGCGTCACCGCGGTCGGGGACTCGGCGACGACCACCCAGCCGAGCGCGACGGCCGCGAGCGCGAGGACCGCCGGGGCTAGGCGGTCGCGGGCCACCCGGTCGCCGAGGCCGCCCGCCAGCGGCTTCACGACCGCGCCGACGACGAACAGGGTCGCGAACCCCGCGGCGGCGACCCCTGGTGAGAAGGACTTCGCGCGCCGGAGGAAGGTCGGCAACAGGCCCGTGGCGGACTGCCAGACGAACGCGTACAGCGCGTAGGCGACGACCAGCCGCCGGAGTCCCGGCCGCCCCAGCAGTCGCCGGGCCGTCGCCGCGACCTCGAGGTCCACGGACGCGAGGCGGTACCCCTCGCGGCTCCAGACGTGGAGCGACAGCGCCACCCCCGCGAGAACGAGCACAACGGGAAGGAAGGCGGTGCGCCAGCCGAGGCGGGCGAGTGCCGCGAGCGCGTCCGGAAGGCCGGCCGCGTAGCCGGCGACGGCGAGCGCGGCGACCGACAGCCCCGCGGCCGCGATGCCGCCGAGGTCGCCGGAGGCGGTGTGGAGGCCGAACGCCTGCCCGCGGCGCTCGACGAACAGGTCGGAGACGAGGCCGCGCGCGGGCGTCGGGTACAGTCCCGCGCCGACGCCCACGACGACGGCCCCGAACAGGAACGCGGGGTAGGACGGGGCGACGGCGAGCAGGAGAAAGCCGACGACGACGGCGACCAGCCCCGCGACGAGCAGGGTGGTCCGGGTCAGTCGGTCGGAGAGTCGGCCGCTCGGGTACTGCAACAGCGCGTAGACGCCCCAGATGGTCGTGACGGCGAACCCCTCCTGCGTCGGGGTCAGCCCGTAGGTCGTCGATATCTCTGGGAGGAGGGGGGAGACGACGAGGCGGCCGGCCTGGATGAACATCCAGCCGACGGAGACGGCGAGGAGCAGCCGTCCGCCGTAGCCGGTCACGAGTCGCTCGTCGTCGGGCACACTCGTCCGCGGTGGCCGCCGGCCTTGAACGCGTCCGTTCGCGCCCGTGTTCTTAGGCCCCCCTAAACATCGACAGCCTTTAGGACGGCCTAAACCACGTGTCGCCAATGACGGACACCTGCGTCATCGTGCCGACGATACGGGAGTACGAGTGCGTCCGCGAGTACGTCGCGAACGCGCGGGAGCACGGCCACGCCGACCGGCTGTTCTTCCTGCTCGTCACCGAGGAGTTCTGCGACACCGACGACATGGAGGCGATGCTGGACGACCTCGGCGTCGAGGGCGCCGTCTTCGACGGGAGCGACCGCGAGGACTGGTACGAGACGAACGGGATGGCCGAGTACGGCCACGTCGTCCCCGCCGCCTCGCACGCGGAGACGAGTTTCGGCCTGCTGTACATGTGGGCCGGCGACTTCGAGTTCGGCTTCTTCATCGACGACGACACCCTCCCGCACGACACGGACTACTTCGGCGGCCACTACGACAACCTCGCGCGGTCGGGGGAGGTAACCGAGGTCTCCTCCCCGGAACGGTGGGTGAACGTCCTCTACGAGAACGTCGAGGAGCACGGCCTCTACCCGCGCGGCTACCCCTACGCCGCGATGGCGGCCGACGAGGAGGAGACCACGGTGACCCTCGACGGCGGCGAGGTCGTCGCCTCGCAGGGGCTGTGGACGAACGTCCCCGACCTCGACGCCGTCCGTATCCTGATGGACGGCGACCTCGAAGGGCTCGCTCAGACCCGCACCACGGCCGACGACTACGAGGACGACTTCCTCGTCGCCGAGGGCGACTACACGACCGTCTGCTCGATGAACCTCGCCTTCCGCCGGCGCGTCGTCCCCGCGTTCTACCAGCTCCCGATGGACGACAACGAGTGGGACGTGGGCCGGTTCGACGACATCTGGTCGGGCGTGTTCCTGAAGCGGGCGGCCGACGCCGCGGGCGACAAGGTGCTCACCGGGTCGCCGCTGTGTGAACACAACAAGGCGCCGCGGCCGACCTTCGACGACCTGAACAACGAGGTGCCCGCCCTCGAACTCAACGAGCACGTCTGGGAGGTCGCCGACGCCGTCGAGGTCGGGGCGAGCGGCCCCGAGGCCGCGACCTACCGCGCGACCTTCGAGGCGCTCGCGGAGGCGTTCGCGGAGGGCGACTTCGACGAGTGGACGAACGGCGACTTCCTCAACTTCGTCGGCGAGCACATGCGCGACTGGCTCGCGGCGCTGGACGCGCTCGACGAGTCCGCCCGCGCGACCGCGGAGGTGGCGGCCGATGACTGAGGGAGGCGACGAGGGCGGCCGTCCGCTACCGACAGCGTTATCCGATTTAGGAACCCCTAAATCGGGTATGAACGACTCGTCCGCGAGCCGCCGCCGCTACCTCGCGGGGCTCGGGACCGCCGTCACGGCCGGGCTCGCCGGCTGTGGCAGCCTGCTCGGCGGGGACGGAACGCCGACCGGGACGGACACGGGCGACGAGGAGGACCCCGACGTGGGTCAGATCGGTTCCGGCCGCGAGGGGCGCGAGGCGCCGGGCGGAACGCCCATCGCCGAGCTCCCCGACCTCTCGGGCGAACTCGACGTCTACTCCGGCCGCGGCGAGGCGCTCGTCGGCCCGCTGTTCTCCGAACTGGAGGACATCTACCCTGACTTCAGCGTCCGGCCGCGCTACGACGGCTCGACGGACCTCGTGAACCGCATCCTCACCGAGGGGTCGAACGCCGCCGCCGACGTGTTCTACTCCGTCAACGCGGGCGCGCTCGGCGCGCTCGCCGCCGAGGGGCGGACCCTCGAACTGCCGGAGCGCGTCACCTCCGTCGTCCCCGACGCGTACCAGGACGCGGAGGGACGCTGGATAGGGACGTCCGGGCGAGCGCGGACGATTCCGTACAACACCGACCGCTACGACGAGAGCGACATCCCCACCGACGTGCTCGCGTTCCCCGACGACGCCGACCTCGCGGGCTCGACGGGCTGGGCGCCCGTGTACGGCTCCTTCCAGGCGTTCGTCACCGCGATGCGCGTGCTCAACGACCGGGAGACCACGCTCTCGTGGCTCAACGGGATGCAGGACGCCGGCGTCCAGCAGTACGGCGACGAGTTCGCCATCGCGCAGGCCATCGCCGACGGCGAACTCGGCGCGGGCTTCGCGAACCACTACTACACGCTTCGCGTGCTCGACGCGCGGCCGGACGCGCCGCTCGACATCGCCTTCACCGAGGGCGACGCGGGCGCCATCTTCAACGTCGCGGGCGCGTCCGTCGTCGATACCGCCGGCGAGGACCGCGAGCTGGCGGAGAACTTCGTCCGCCACCTGCTGTCGGCGGAGGCACAGGAGTACTTCGCGACCACGACGTTCGAGTACCCGATGATACCCGGCGTCGAGCCGGTCCAGCCGGGGAGTATCGACCTGCCGACCATCGACCAGCTGAACCCGCCCGAGGGGCTCGACCTCTCGCAGCTGGCCGACCTCGGGCCGACGCTCGAGGTCATGCGGGAGGCGGGGCTCAACGTCTAGGATGGCGACGAGCGACCTGACGGCCGTGTTCGACCGCGACGCCGAGGGGTCGCGTCCGGTCGCGCTGACGCTGCTGTCGGGTGCGCTCGCCGCCCTGTTCCTCTCGCCGCTCGTCTGGGTCGTCGCCAACGCCCTCGACGCCGACGGCGCCCTCGAACTGCTCACCGCGCCGACGACCGTCGAGGTGTTCGTCAACAGCGGCTTCCTCGTCGCGGGGGTCACGCTCGGCTCGCTCGTCGTCGGCGTCCCGGCCGCGTACCTCACCGTACGCACGGACATGCCGTTCAAGCGGCCGCTCACCGTCCTGTTGGCGATGCCGCTCGTCATCCCCTCCTATATCGGCGCGTTCGCGTTCGTCTCCGCGTTCGGCCCGCGCGGGACGGTTCAGGACTTCCTCGTCCCGTTGGGCGTGGAGTCGCTCCCCTCCATCTACGGGCTCGCGGGGACGGTGCTCGTGCTCACGCTGTACACCTACCCCTACGTGTTCCTCACCACGCGCGCGGCGCTGAAGTCGATGGACACCACGCTCGTCGACGCCGCTCGGACCCTCGGGCTCGGCCGCCGGGAGGCGTTCCGCCGCGTGACGCTGCCGCAGATCCGCCCGGCAATCGCCGCCGGGGCGCTGCTCGTCGCGCTGTACGCGCTCTCGGACTTCGGGACCCCCTCCGTGATGCGCTACAGCGTGTTCACGAGCGTCATCTACTCCGTCTACGGCGACGTGCTCGGCGGCGGGCGCGACCTCGCGGCGATGCTCTCGCTCCAGCTGGTCGTCGTCACGACGGTCATCCTCGCCATCGAGTCACGGGTGCGCGGCTCCGGCGTCACCGCGGAGTCACCGAACGCGCGGGCGACGCCGCTCCGGCTCGGACGGTGGCGCTACGTCGCCGTCGGCGCGTGCCTGTTCGTCGCGGCGCTCGCCATGGCCGTCCCGCTCGGCGTGTTGACGAACTGGCTCCTCGTCGCCGGCAGCCCGACGAACAGCGCGCTCGCCTTCGAGTTCGGCTACGTCACGAACAGCGTGGCCGTCGCGGCGGCGGCGGCGCTGTTCGCCGGCCTCGCCGCGCTCCCCATCGCCTACCTCGCGGCGCGGTCCGACCGGACGCTCCCGTCGCTGTTCGAACGGGCCTCCTACGTCGGCTACGCCGTCCCGGGCGTCGTGATGGGGCTCGCGCTCGTCTACTTCGGCGCGCGCTACGGCGGGGACCTCTACCGCAACGGGCTTATTCTGCTCCCCCTTCTGGTCTTCGCGTACGTGGTCAGGTTCCTCCCGCAGGCGGTCGGGTCGTCGCGCGCGTCGGTCGAACAGGTGAGCGGCCGCCTCCCCGAGGCGGCCCGCACCCTCGGCCGCTCCCCGACCGAGGCGTTCCGCGACGTGACCCTGCCGCTCGTCGCGCCCGGCGTCGCCGCCGGGGCGGCGCTCGTCTTCCTCACGACGATGAAGGAACTGCCGGCGACGCTGATGCTCCGGCCCGCGGGCTTCGACACGCTCGTCACCCGGGTGTGGACGGCCTACGAGTCGGGCTACGTCGGACAGGCGGCCCTGCCGGCGTTCGTCCTGCTGTTCGTCTCCGCGCTGTCGATGCTGTTGATACTCAGAATGGAGGGATACGATGTCGAGTGAGCTACGCACCCCCGACCGGAGCGACGCCGAGGAGCGCGAGCGCGACCCCGAGGAGGGTCCCGCGGTGCTCGAACTCGACGGCGTCACCAAGCGGTACGGCGACACGACCGTCATCGACGACCTCTCGCTCACGGTGCGGGAGGGCGAACTGCTCACCCTGCTCGGGCCGTCCGGCTGCGGCAAGACGACGACGCTCCGGCTCATCGCCGGCCTCGAACGCCCGAGCGGCGGCGAGATACGGCTGAACGGCCGCTCCGTCGCGGGCGAGGCCTTCGAGCCCCCGGAGGTGCGCGACGTGGGCGTCGTCTTCCAGGAGTTCGCGCTGTTCCCCCACCTGAGCGCGCGGGAGAACGTCGCGTTCGGCCTGGACGGGATGGCGGAGGACGAGCGCGAGCGCCGCGTGGACGACCTGCTCGAACTCGTCGGGCTGGTCGACCACGGCGACAAGCGGCCCGAGGAGCTTTCGGGGGGGCAACAGCAGCGGGTCGCCCTCGCGCGCTCGCTCGCGCCCGAGCCCCACCTCCTCCTGCTCGACGAGCCGTTCTCGAACCTCGACGTGGACCTCCGCGTCGAGATGCGCGAGGAGGTGCGCCGCATCCTGAAGGAGGCCGGCGTCACCGCCGTCTCCGTCACCCACGACCAGGAGGAGGCCATGTCCATCTCCGACCGCGTGGCCGTGATGTACGAGGGTCAGCTCGAGCAGGTGGACTCCCCCGAAGGGGTGTTCCAGCAGCCCCGCTCGCGGTTCGTCGCCTCCTTCCTCGGCCACGCCTCCTTCCTCTCGGGCTCCGTCGAGGGCGACGCCGTGGGGACGGGCGTCGGCGACGTGCCCATCGCCTCCATCAACGGGCTCGCCACGGAGTACGACGGGACCGACATCGACGTGATGGTCCGGCCGGACGACGTGACGGCGCGTCGGCCCGGAGCGGGCGAGGCGGCCAACGGCCGGGTCGTCCACCGGCGCTACCTCGGCCCCACCGTCCTCTACCGCGTCGAACTCGACACCGGGGACGTGGTCGGCTGCATGCACAACCACGCGGAGGAGGTGCCGCTCGACGAACCCGTGCGCGTGGAGCTGGCGGCCGACCACGACCTCGCGTGGTTCCCCGCCGGGGCCAAGCGGGTCGCCGACGGGGGCGAGGTGCTCCCCGACGACGGCCCGGACTGAATGGAGCGCCCCGACCGCGACACCCTGCTGCTCGCGGCGCTGTCGGTCGCGGCGGGTGTCGTCGTCCTGTTCGTCGCCGTCGAACTGTTCCCGCACCACTCCTCGAACCACGACGAGGGCGTCTACCTCCAGCAGGCACACCTCCTGTTGGACGGCGCGCTCGGCTTCCGGACTCCGCTCCCCGACGCCTTCCGCTGGTGGTTCTTCGTCGAGGACGGGGCGACGCTGTACTCGAAGTACCAGCCCGTGGTGCCCGCGATGTTCGCCGTCGGCCTCGCGGTCGGGGCGCCCCGGCTCGTCCTCGCGGCCGTCGGGGCGGGCGTCGTCGCGCTCGTCGGCCTCCTGACCCGGGAGGCGTACGACGGCCCCACGGGTGTCGTCGCCGGGGCGCTCGTGCTCGCCTCGCCGCTGTTCCTGCTTACGACGAGCGTCTTCCTCCCGTACGCCCCGACGGCGCTGTTGAACCTCGCGTTCGCGTACGCGTACGTCCGGCTGTTCCGGTCGGGCGGCAGGGGGTGGGCGCTCCTCGCGGGGACCGCGACGGGACTCGCCTTCTTCGCGCGGCCGTACACCGCGGTGCTGTTCGCCCTCCCCTTCATCGCCCACGCGTGTCTGTCGCTGTGGCGGGCCCGCGGGGACCGGCCCGCGCTCCGGTGGCGGGTGGAACGGCTCCTCCCGGTCGCCGTCCTCGGGACGGCGTTCGTCGCCCTCGCGCTCGCGTACAACCTGCTCCTCACGGGCGACCCGCTGGAGTTCCCGTTCCTCGCGTTCGCCCCCGAGGACGGCATCGGGTTCGGGCATCGCGAGATACTCGGCTACGAACGCGAGTACACCCCCGCGCTCGGGCTCGAAGCGAACGCCCGCGTGCTGTGGACGTTCGCAACCAGATTCGTCGCCGCCCCGCCGCTCGGTGCCGTCGCCGCGTTCGCGGGCCTCGGCCTGCTCGCCCGTCGGCTCCGCCGCGATAGGGACGCCGCCCGCCGGCGCGTCGGGTCGCTCGCCGAGAGGTTCGGGAGCGGGCCGGCCGCGACGCTGTCGGACACGACCATCCGGCTACTGCTCGCCGGCGTCCTGCTCTCGGTCGTCGTCGGCAACGTCGCCTTCTGGGGGAACCTGAACGTCCTCTCGGACCTCACGGACCCGACCGACGGCCTCATCGCGCAGTTCGGCCCGTTCTACCACTACGACCTCCTGCTCCCGCTGTCGGCGTTCGGCGCGAGCGCGCTCGTCGCGGGCGGTCGGCGGCTCCGCGCGCTCGCGGCCCGTCGTACCGACCGCCGTCGCGCGGCAACCGTCCTCGTCGTGGTCGCGCTCGTCGTCGCGCTCGTCGCGGGCGGGGCGCAGGTCGCGGCGCTCGACGGCCCCGTCGAGGAGAACGCGGAGTACACCGAGCGGTACGCGAACGCCTACGAGCCGTTCGCCGACGGCGAGCCCGAGGGGGTCGTCTTCGTCCCGACGCCGTACGGCGGCTGGCTCGGCCACCCGTTCCAGAGCCTCTACAACGACGCCGGGCTGGACGGCCGGACCGTGTACGCCCTCGACCGCTCGCCGGGGGAGGACTTCGCCGTCATCGACACCTACGCCGACCGGGACCTCTACCGCTACACCTACCGGGGGGCGTGGACCGGCGTGCCGCGCGGCGATATCGTCGCCGAACTCCAGCCGCTCGACGTGCGTTCCGGCGAGCGACTCCGCGTCCGGTTCGAGACGGGCGTCGTCGGCACGCCCTCGACCGTCCGCGTCGGCGACGGGAACGACGCCGTGACCTACGACGTGACCGGAACGCCGGACGACACCTTCGCCGTCGAGTGGACGCTCACGCCCGGTCGGGTCCGCGTCACGGGCGACGGCGTGGACAAGCGGGGGCTCGGTGTCGTCGACTTCGACGGCAGCGCCGAGGTGTTCGTCGCCGTCACCTACGTGCAGGAGGGCGGCGCGACCGTCACCTACCGCCAGGAGGTCGCGGTCGAGGAGCGGGGCGACACCGTCCGGCTCGTCTGGCCCCCGGAGGTCGAGGTGTGTCGGCTCACGCCCGACTGCAGCTACGAGGGGATGTGGGTCGACGGCGGCGACTACCTGAGCGGCGTGGCCGTGAACCAGAGCGTCTCGTAGCGAGGCGGCGGGAACCGTGCCCGAGCGGGCCTCTCGGTCGGGGTCGCTGTCCCGTACGGAACAACCTCGCGGGCACAGTAGTTGAGACTGCCTGTCTCACTGCATACGGCCGACGCAGGTAGATGTTCCACTCAAACACTACTTCCCCCGTTCCTCCCACAAATATCAGGGCTGGGACAGGCATAACCGTCCTGCACCCCTCACACTAGAGAGTCACCCATGGATATCTCCGAGATACTCTCACCGAAGTTCACCGAGTTCGACATCGGCACACCGCTCTCGAAGGTCGCCGGTGCGTTCGAGAATCAGGAACTCGATGCGGTCATCGTAACGGACGGCGACGAGTATCGCGGCATCGTCAGCCGTCGACAGTTGGCGTCCTCGTCCAATCAGCCCTCTGCGAAGGTCGGCTCACAGGTCCAGCACGTCCCGACGGTCGACCGCACCGAGGACGTCCGCGAGGTCGCGCGACTCATGATCGGGAGCGACGCCAAAACGCTCCCCGTACTCCGCGGTGACCGTGTCGTCGGTGTGGTGACTGGGGATGCCGTACTCGAGGCAGTCCGTCCGTTTCTTGACGCGGCGACCGTCGACGACGCCTACACGGCGGAGTTGGTCAGTGCGACGCCCGAAACCACGATCGGGAAAGCGCTCAATCTGCTCCGAGAAGCCGGTATCGCACATCTTCCGGTCGTCGACGGGGATGACCTCGCGGGAATGTTGAGCCTGTACGACGTCATCGAGTTCACGACGCGGGGCGGCAGCAAGAGCCAGGGTGGGTCGTCGGGCAGCTTCGGTGGCCGCGGTGGTGGCGGACAGAACCGCGGTGGGTTCGGCGCGCGCGAGGGCGACGCCGACCGGATGCTCGACCTTTCGGTCCGGAACCTGATGTCCGACGCGGTCGCGACGGTCGAGCGGAGCGCGCCGCTTGACGACGTCGTCGAGACGATGTTCGAGCGGGATATCTCCTCGCTCGTTGTCACGGCCGACGGTACCGGCGAGCCGATTGGAATCATCACGAAGACGGACGTCATCGAGGCGCTCACCTGGGAGCGCGATGATCGGAACGCCGTGCAGGTGTTCGGGCTCGACCTGCTGGAGGGGATGGACTACGACGACGTCTCCGCATTAATCGAGAGCATGGCCTCGAAGTACGGTGAGATGAGCGTGATTAAGGCCAGCATCGAACTGCAGGAGCATAAGGAACAAAGCCGGGGCGTGCCGCTGGTGCTGGCACGGATTCGACTGGTCACAGACCGCGGCTACTTTACGGCCGATGGCGAGGGGTATGGCGCCGCTCACGCCCTCCGTCTGGCTGCGAACGCTGTCGAACGCCAGCTTCTCAAGGGGAAGACCTACGGCCAGTCGAAGAAGCATCCCGACACTGACGAGCAGGCACAGCTCTACGGCTGGTGGCTCGTGGGGTAAATAGTGCCAAAGGCGGGTAAACACGCTGGTACGACTACACCCCGAATGAACAACGTATGCCGGGGCACCGCCATGGAACGTAGTCATTCATCGACTTCATGCAGACGTACCTCCAGGAGCATCCTAAACGCTGCAAAGAGTGTGAAAACATCGCCCGCGCCCGGTCGGAATGGCGGATAGAAAGACGTGATGAGGGCGGTCTCCACTTCGTACATACCTGCCAACGGTGTGGCGCGGAGAACGACGTGTTTCTCAACCTTGCCCCGGAACACGAGCGATCTCGAGGGTAGGAAAGGTATGTGGAACCTCTGACTTACTATCGGTTCAAACACTCCGAATTCCGGTACGTCACGTCGGTTTCCGGGATTCATGCGACGGGAGAGGGGGGAACCGTATGCAGGAATTCACGATCGATGTCCAACAGCAGATAGCTGCCTCGGAGACACCAGGTGCGGAGTTCCAGGCTCTACCGTGGACACGACAACGAGTCGTATTCCTCCAGCTACCCGAGTCGGTCCAGCGAGACGTACTCGATGACATGGATAGTCAGGAAGTACGGCGATTCGTCCGCCGACTTGATCCCGACGATGCGACCGATGTGCTTGGGTCACTCGACGAGGACACTCAGGGAGCCGTGCTCGGTCAACTCTGGCTACGATCCGGCCACGTCGGCGACCGTCTTCATCACCACCGCGACTGACGTCCTCGGGTTCTTCATCTTCCTTGGGATGGCACAGGTCGTGCCCTGTGAAACGTCTCTCCCTACTTCTTTCACTCTGGCCGCTGAAACACAGGATGATGGGTCCGGCTCAGACACTCTACGAGTTCCTCTCCGAAGCGAGCGAACTCACTATCGTCTGTCACAACAATCCCGACCCGGACTGTCTCGCAAGTGCGCTCGCTCTGGGCCGGATCGCAGCTGCCGCCGGAATCGACGCGCGGCAGGTCCTGTACAGTGGCGATATTTCCCACCAGCAGAATCGCGCGTTCGTCAATCTGCTCGACATCGATCTCGAACCCTTCGATCCTGCTGCCGTTCAGAATCGAGATGAGGGGTCGCTGCTTGCGTTCGTCGATCACGCGGTCCCGGGCGCGAACAACCGGGTCCCAGAGGGGACCCCCGTGGACATCGTCATCGACCACCATCCGGGTGAAGACATCGACGCCCAGTTCGTCGACCACCGCGAGGCCGTCGGAGCGACTGCGACGATCCTCACGGAGTACGTCCGGGAACTCGCCATCGATCTCGATACGACCCTCGCGACGGCGCTCCTGTTTGCAATTCGCCGCGAGACGCTCGGTTTCCTTCGGGGAGCGACCCGGGCAGAGTACGACGCGGCGGGGTATCTCCACGACCACGCCGATCGAGACCTGCTCCGGCAGTTGTCCTCACCATCGGTCAGTGGCGCGACCGTCGACGCCATCGCGACCGCCATCCAGAATCGAACGGTACGAGGGTCGGTACTCATCACTCACGTCGGCCGGACGAACGAGCGGGATGCGTTACTCCAAGCCGCCGACTATCTCGCCACACTGGAGGGTGTCGATACCGCCATCGTCTTCGGAATGCTCGCGGAGGCAATCCAGATCAGTGCGCGGTCGACGGATGCACGAGTCCACATCGGCGACGCGCTCCACGAGGCGTTCGCGGATGTTGGTAGTGCCGGCGGCCATCGGGAGATGGCGGGTGGCGAAGTCCCGCTTGGCATCTTCGCCGACTACACGAGCGACGATACCCAGTTGCTCGCCATCGTCGATCAGGTCATCACGGCCCGTCTCGTGGCTGGGCTCAACCTCACTGACGAACCGGACGACCAATCGAGTTAATCAGCGGCCGAGTGAGACAGCTGAGCCGGTCGGCGACTGCGCCCTCAAATGACAGGTAGCTCAACGTTCAATTATCAGACCAGTATTCCATATCCGTTAAGAGCTCTGCATTTACCGACAACGACATCCGGCAACGATGGGTTGTACCGATCGCGATTCCACGACAGTTCCTCAGTGGAAGTGAGCCGTGTGTGGTCGATGTGTATTTACTTCCGCTACCCACTATAGTTTCTCAGCTTTACACGTTGACGGTCAATGCTGACTGAACTGCGACCCTGTCCGAGGATTGTTGTACGTCATTGCCGCCTCGGCTGTCCGATGTGGGTGGTCGGCGCGGGACACAGTTACAGCAATCCGTGTGAGTCCCGACAGATATGCCCCAACTCGTATCCGTGAGCCTCTGGTCGTGTAAGCGAGGTCGATACCTAATGGGCATTCTTGACTCGTTCGGCGCGTTAGTCAGTAGCATCATCGCATCGATCGTTCTGCTGGTGTTCGCCATCATCAGCTACTTCATCACTGTGTTCATCGTCCAAGTGGGCGCTGGGCTAGCCGGGTACTCGCCCGGTGGCGATTTCGTCGTGCTGTCTGCGGCGATACTCGCTACAGGGGCCATCGTTGCCGGGTCGACCCCGATGTCGTCGCTGGGTGGGTTCACCGAGTAGAGTTCTCCCCCCGCGGAACCACTCCGGAGAAGCCAGCTGGTGAGTCTGGTTCAGCCGTCCGGTCGATTCGCTCCGTGTCGACCGATCAGTCGGCTCGATAGCGGTGGTTCGCTCGTGACCGACTCGCTTCCGCTATACAGCACGGGCACAACAACCGATCAGCAACAGCGGGTTCCAACAGAAACGAGATTCTGGATCAGTGCCGTGTTTGCCGGACGAACTCGTCGAGTGCTGCTTCGATGAGGTTCGAAACCCGTTCACTGTAGTCCCAGAGCGCTGCATTGAGTCGCTCTTCGGTTTCGTCGTCGAGATCGTCGGCCCCACGAAGGACGGAATCCTTGGAGATCTGTGGGTGATAGACACAGACCACTCCGAGTGAGGTATCCGAACTCGAGGGTCCCGCTGTGTGAATTCCGTATTGGTCAGTTCCCCAGACACCATCGCCGCCCTCTCGCTCCAGTTCCGAGTCGAGCGCGTCGAGTAGTTGTACCTCCTCGGGAGAGAGGATAGGATCGTCGCCTTCGAACAGTTCAGTGTACGCTTCCATTCGGGCACTTTTGGTCCACTGGTCCAACTGGGAGCGCGCCCTGAGAATGAGCTGTCGTTCGTCTGGAAACTCGACCATGGTCCTACGTGAACGGCTGGGGCAATCAACGTTCGTACGGTGGTTCAGATCGAGCACGCACTGGTTACGGATCTGAGATGAGACAGAGAGTATTCGATCTTGCTCGACTGTCGAGGCCCGGCTGTGACTCCCGTGGCACAGGCTCATTCCCGGCTTGTGATTGGAACGACGGTCGCTCAGTCGTCGTGTGGAACGCTACTGTTCACTAACCAGCCACCACACTCCGGACATTTGCGTGTGTCCTCCGGATTTTCGATACCGTCTCCACAGTCACGACAGACGTACAGCGTTGGCTCGGAACTCGTTTTGGGTTTTGGTACCATACCGCACGTTTAGTGGCACGTGTGATAACACCTGATACTCTTCAATCACGGACGAATCAGACACCGTCCCCGGCATGGTCGCTGTGATGAGCTACAGATCCCTTGGGGGATTGGGGCCCTCCACGTTATACCTGTGGCCCTCCTATTATCGGTCATGGCGATGATTGTCTATCAAGGCGTAGAGGACACTGTCTCGGAGGAGATCGACGATGAGAGACTGAACTATCGAGAGGAGCACTGGCAGGTTCACCACGGCGACGACGAGTACACGTACATCCCCAGAGAACGGGTCTATACCGTGAAGATGACGGATCCCCACTTCATAGACGAGTGAATTGATTCACTTCTATACTCCGTGAGCTCTGCAATTCACTGAGAAATACCTGCTCTCAGCGTCTTTTCTCTGGATATCGAGGGTTAGAGAGAGTACATCTCATACACGGATACCCCAGAAGAACGCGATTCCGAGCGTGGTGACAATCGAGAGGAGGAACTGTAATGGGGCACCGACTCGAATGAAATCCGAGAACGTGTAGCCCCCGGGCCCGTAGACGAAGAGATTCGTCTGATAGCCGACGGGCGTCATGAACGCCGTTGAGGCGGCGAACGTGACCGCCAGAACGAACGCGAACGCGTTTGCCCCGATCGACTGGGCCGCGTTGGCAGCCACTGGAATCATCAACACGACGCTCGCGTTGTTACTGATGACGCTCGTTAACAGCCCCGTCGCGAGGTAGAAGACCCATAGGACGCCGATAGGTGGCAGGAATACCGACGTCGCAGCGACGGCATCACCGAGCAGCGCCGCAGCGCCCGTCTGTTGTAAGGCGATACCAAGCGGGATGACGCCGGCGAGAAGGAAGATCACGTTCCACTCGACGGACGAGTAGAGTTCTGTCGGCTTGAGGACGCCGGTGAATATCATCGCCACGACGCCGGCGAGTGCCGAAACGACGATCGGGAGGATGTTCAGTGCCGGCAGTGCGACCACCCCGGCGATGATACCGACCGCGAACGGGATTTTATCGGTCCGGTAGGTCACCTCGTCGAACTCGTGGGCGACGATGAAATCCTCGTTCTCGACAAGTCGCGTGAGGCTATCGGGCGGTGCCTGCACGAGGAGCGTGTCACCGACACGAATACGGATGTCCTCGAACCGATCCCGGATGACATCTCCACGGGTGCGAAAGGCCAGCACGTTCGCGTCGTAGCGCTGTCGGAACGACGAACTCGCGAGCGTTTCGCCAACGAGAAACGACCCCGACGGGACGACGACTTCGACGAGCACGGGGTCTTCCTCCTCCGGATGTAGGTCGTCCTCGGTTCGCGGACCCCCAGACAGCGTGATGCCTTCCGCACCTAGGATGTACTCGAGTGTCTCCCGACTCGTCCTGAGTCGGAGCGTATCGTTTTCGTGAATCTCTTTCCTGGCCAAGGGTTCGTCGAACCGTTCACCGTAGCGGATCAGCTGTAACACGTCGATATCGAGGTCGTCGTCGCCGAGCGCCTCTCGGACAGTCTGGCCGATCAGTGGTGAGTTCGCCGGGACGACGACGTCAGCGAGGTACTCTTGGAGCGCGTACTCCTCGACGAGATCCTCGTCAGCCGGGATGCGTTCGGGAAGGAGTCGAACGCCGATCGTCATGAGATAGACGGCACCGACGGCGAAGACGACGACGCCGAGCTTGGTGAACTCGAACATTCCGAACGCGTGTAATCCGAGGCCGGGTGACTCCGCACCGAGCTGAGCCGCGATATCGCTCGCGAGGATGTTCGTCGATGTCCCGATGAGTGTGAGCGTTCCCCCAAGCATCGACGCGAACGACAACGGCATCAGGAGCTTCGACGGCGAGGTCTTTCCCTCGTGTGCGAGATCGGCAATGACGGGGACCAGAATCGCGACGACCGGCGTGTTGTTGATAATCCCAGAGACTGGACCGGTGACGCCGATCGTGGCGGCGAGTTGCTTGCGGCGGTCGGTCCCGGCGAACGCGGCCATCTTGCGGCCGATCAACTGGACGATGCCGGTTCGGTTGATTCCCGTACTCAGAATGAGCATCGCCAGGACCGTGATCGTTGCCGGGTTCGCGAACCCCGAGATTCCCTCCCGCGGGGATATCTGTGTCCACGGTTCGAGCAGCATCAATAGTACCATTATCAAGATGGCGGTGACGTCGATCGGAAACCGTTCGGTCGCGAAGAGTACGAGAGCGAGGACAATGAGAGCAAAGACGACGAGCATCTCCGCTGTCACCGGTGTCGAAGCCAGGCCTTGACTTGTCAGCGGAAATGAAAAGGAAGGCACACTGTAAAGAGGCAGTTGCGCGGGAAAAGGTCTGGTATCCCGATGGACGACTGGTGGTCCAGTTGTGACTTCCGATCGGATAGCTCTGCGCGGCGACGCGGTAATTGTCGTCAGGGGGACAGAACCCTTCTCCGTCCCACTCTTCTATCTGTTTGATAACGGTTGACGCTATTAGCACGTACGCTGACTACGATACCATCGCTCGCAGGTGGCACTCAGAGACGCTCCGAGACCGCGATGTGACCTAGAGATGGCACGAGATCGCGCGTGTAGGTTACTTCGTCACAGCAACCGACCGGAGGTCTGGAAGTGACATCGAGGCGGAGACGGTCTCGACGTCCGGACGCGGAACCATGATCTCGCGAGCGATCGTGTCACCGAGTTCGGGCCCCTCTCGATCATCTCGACCCCGCCGACGTCGATGTGTCCCGTCTCCTCGGACCGCGTGAGGAGCATCCGAATCTCCTCTTCGGTGTGGGTTCCCTCGCTATCGGATGCCGGCGAAACTCCAGCGAGGCGAGTGAAGTAGTTAGCTGTCCCGTTAAAGACGACGATGCCAGGCACGAATACGAGTAGGAAAACTTCATCAGCGGTGCAACGAGGAGCGCGATACGCGGGGCTTCCTGGATGGCAAACGTCTCCGGCGCAAGTTCGCCGAACACTACGTGGGGGGACGTGATGAAGCCGAATCCGGGGACGAACGCAACGAGATGGACCGTTCCCGGGGGAACCACCTGGCCGAGGACGGGTTCGATGAGAGCTGCAACAGCCGGTTCGCCGATCCAGCCGAGACCGAGCGAGGAGAGTGTGATGCCGAGTTGACTGACCGCCGGATAGTCGTCCAAGTGCTGGATGACATCCTGTACGAGTGTTCTCCTTGGCTTGCCAGGTTCGGCGAGCGCGTTGACCTGGGACCCGGAATTTTACGAACGCCAACTCTGCAGCCACGAGGCCCCCGTTGACCATGACGAGATAGAACGCGAGAAGCAGTCCGCATGGAGAGAACAGATCCACCATAGTCAATTACGGACGTGCGGGCAGTGTAGGACGTGGATGCCTACTGTCCTTTTGCGATCCAGACTGTCCAGGTATCGCGAACGACCAGCTGCCGAGAGAATATACTAACCCCCTCCCCTCGCTCGTTGAGGGGTGAGTCGGAACTCGTACTCTTCTGAACGCGGTCTCTCCCGCTCTTTATGAGAGTAGCCCCCATCTATAACTTCCGTGAGAGAAACTTCGTGCTGTGTCTCTTTTTCACAACTCCTGCTCCAGTCCAGCTCTCCGTTCGATGACACTCTGACGATCATCGCCGTCGCAGCTGTCGTCGCTGGGGCAATCTGGTACCTCGGAACCTCCCTTCAGTCACACGTTCGAACCGACGTTGCCGAAATCGTGCGATCGGGACTGCTACTCGTACTGGCCACCGCCGTCGCATTCGTCCTGTTACGCAGGTGGAACGCGACAACTGATGCGCTGGAGATCGCGGGATTCGTCCAGGTGGGTGTCGATACGGGCGTCCGCATCCTTCTTTCAGTCGTCCTCTTTGTCACTGCGTACACCGCCACACGTGTTCTCAAAGGACTGCTTCTGGGCGGAACTCGCTCTACAACTCGAGCGACATCGGAGCATCAGCGGCGGGTCAGTTTCTACGTCAGTCAGATCGTACTCTACACCGTCGCGGTGTTTGGAACGTTCTCACTCTGGGGATTCCAACTGAGCAATCTCCTGTTGGGGGCAGGCGTCCTCGGGATTATTCTTGGCTTGGCGTTCCAGAGCACGCTCGCGTCTATTCTCGCGGGATTCGTTCTGATGATCTCACGACCGTTCGACGTCGGCCACTGGGTCCGGATCGGTGAACACGAAGGCTTCATCACCGAGATCACGGTCAATCACGTCCGACTTCGAAACCTCGACGGTGAGCACGTCGTCCTCCCGAACGAGGCCGTCGGAAACCGGACGATCATCAACCGGAGTGTGGAAGGAAAACTACGGCATCGTGTAGAGATCGGAATCGATTATGACGTGGATCCCGAGGATGCGGGAACTGTCGCGTTAGAAGCAATGGCAGACCTCGATGAGATTATGGCTCAGCCCGCGCCAGAAGCCATCCCGGTACGATTCGATGATTCAGCTGTCGTCCTCGAACTTCGATTCTGGACCGAAAACCCGACACCTCAGCGAAAGTGGCAGGCAGTCCGGGCCGTGGTTCAAAGCGTCAAATCTGCGTTCAAGCGAGAAGGTATCAAAATCCCGTTTCCACAGCGAGAACTCACCAAGCGGGGTGAGGGTGGGGCCGTACGTATCCCCGACACTGATCCACCTGACTCCATCAATAGCAACCAGCCAGAGTAAGTCCAGAGTGGCGTCGACTGCAGAACGTGATACTCGGGAGAACCAGCGACGAGAGGGCAGTGTTCGTCTTACCGCAACCCACGTGGACACGTAGGCTATCAGAAGCAGCCGTGGTGGTCCCCCCGAAAAGTCAACGACATCAGTCCTCGAATTTGCCGTCGAATTGTTCGTAGGTGATGGTCAGTCGCCCCGGGTGGGCCGCTTCGCTACGTCTCGAAGCGTCCTGAGCGCTTCCAGGAGTTCATCGGCGTCGTCCGCTCCTTCGCGAACGCTCCGTGATCCTTCTCGAATCGCACCGTATCACAGTTTCGGAGATGGGGTTCTGATGCGGACCTACCGGCAAGGTATATGGGGTGTTGTACGACCGGAGAATCAGGAGATGTACCCCGATTCATCGTGAATGCCGTAAAAATACGGCCCACGTCACCCCGGCCAAACTCGGAACTTGTGCACTACTGGGGACCCAATTTCGATATAGCAATATGGGATTTACGAGTCCGACGCCCGACGACCCGCGCAAAAACAACAATTCGTTGTTTACTCTTTTGTGGAAGATACCGCCCCGATTTCAGCGCAGTCGCTCCTCCAGCGGCACCTTGACGACCGACTTGAGGATGGCGTAGCCGCCCGCGAACGGGTCGAGCTTGGTGTCGCCCGCGCGCTCAGCGTACCCGATGGGCTGTTCGTACACGTCGTACCCCCGCATCAGCGGCCGAATCAGCAGCTCCGCGGAGAGCCCCGTGTTCTCGGTCCACCGGATGTTGCTGATGACCTCCTCGCGGTAGGCGCGCATTCCCGTCGTCGTGTCGTGGACGCGCTCGCCCATCAGTAGGGAGGCAATGACGGCGAACGCGTGGTTCCCGAGGCGGTTGAACGCCGGCATCGCGTCCGCGCCGCGGTAGAGCCGGTCCCCGGAGACGACGTCGTACCCCTCGTTCACGAGGTCCAGAAAGCGCGGGAGCGCGTCCATCGGGTAGGTGTCGTCACAGTCCGTCGTGACGATCACGGGCCGCGAGGCGGCCGTGAGCGCCTTTCTGACGGCGTAGCCGTAGCCGCGCGGCTCCTGCTCGATGACGCGTGCGCCGTGCTCTCTGGCTATCTCCGGCGTCCTGTCGTCGCTCCCGTCGACACAGACGACCTCGGCCCGGCCGTCCGTGACGCGGTCGATGTCGTCGAGGACGGTGCCGATGGCCGCCTCCTCGTTGTACGTCCCCATGACGACGCTGAGGTCGTCGAACGTGTACTCCATACGCGTCGCTGGCGGCGCGGATATTTAGGCCCGCCGAAAAACAGTCGCGGTGTCGCTATCCGAGGTCGGGAACGAGCGGACTGATGGCCTCGCGCCCCTCGTCCTCGGGGGTGCAGTCGAACCGCTCCGGACGCGTCGCGCGCGGCGGTCGGCGGCCGCCGTCGGTGACGGGGCGTCGGGTTCGCGGGAGTTCGGGAACGATCGGGTCGATGTCGTCGGTCTGTCGCATTGGTGGTGTTGGGTGTGGTCGGTCGGCGCGCGGTTCGGTCGTTCGTCACGCGGTGCGTACGAGGTGCATCCGTACTACCACCCACACGCGAGAGTATAATGAACATCCATGTAGGACTAAGACTTGCCGAACAGTAATCCGAGATAGTATCCACGATGGTAATCGTATGCGCATAGTAATTCGAATAAGCAAGCCTCAGACGCCGGTTGGGCGCGCTACATTCTGTGATAACTCCACTTATTCCAGCGTCTGACACAGATTGAAGTGGTCCGGGCGTGACGGCCGAGTATGGCCGCGGAAGGCGACACCGAACGGGTCGGGGTGCGAACCTACGTCCCGCGCTACCAGCGCGAGGCGTGGGAGCGCGAGGCGGAGTCGATGGACATGAGTCGCGCGGAGTACGTCCGCACGATGGTGCAGGCGGGGCGCAGAAGCTTCGATTTCGGCGGTTCGGAGGGAAACGACGGGAGTAACCCCGCCGAAGGCGATGAGGCGCGCGCGACTCCGGGGGTTGACGGCCTCGAAGACCGCCTCCTCGACCTCCTCGAATCGGGCGACCACTACTCGTGGGAGGAACTCGTCGCCGGCCTGACCGACGACATCGAGGACCGGCTGGAGGAGACGCTCGGCGAACTCCAGCGGCGCAACCGGGTCCAGTACAGCGGCCGCCACGGCGGCTACACCCTCACCGACGATGGCGAGTGAGGCCACGGGGGGCGCGAGCCCCGAGGACCCGGTGGGGTACTTCCTCCAGGACCTCACCTACCACGGGAAGACGGAGCGCACGCGGGAGTCCTACGAGCGGGTGTTGCGGGCGTTCGAGTCGTTCGTCCGCGAGGAGCGCGGGACGACGCTCGACACGGCCACACAGCGGGAGTGTATGGCGTGGGTCCACACCCTCAGAGCGGACCGCGCGCCCTCGACGGTGGCCTCCTACGCGTCCTATCTCCACCGCTTCTACGCCTATATGACGCAGGTCGGCGTCTTCGACCGGAACCCGATGACACTCGTGCTGGAGGAGATGGACGAGTCCATCGACACCGACCCGGCCCGCCGGGAGGTGATGCTCCCCGAGATGCGGTCGTTCGTGGGGGGAATCGCCCACCCGCTCGACCGCGCGCTCGTCGTCACGCTGCTCAAGACCGGAATGCGTGTCGGGGAGCTGTGTAACCTCGACCTGCGGGACCTCTTCCTCGAGGATTCGGAGGTCGCGGACGCCTACGAGACCGCTCACAGGGGGGCGCTCGACGGCCGCCCGGACTCGATATACGTCGACAGCGCGCCGACGCGGGGCGTCGAGACGAACGGCGAGGAGCGCACGGAGTCGAACAAGCGCAAGCGCGCGACGGTCGTCCCCGTCGATTCCGAGTTGAAGCGCGTGCTCAAACGCTGGCTCGCCGTTCGGCCGGACGCGCGCTCGCCCGCGGAGCCGCTGTTCTGCTCGACGAGCGAGTGGGGCCGACGGCTCACCATCGGCATGGTCGGCCAGACCGTCACGGGCCACGCCGAGGCCAACGGCTGGTACCGGGCCGGCGGCGGCGCCGAGGAGAACGTCACGCCCCACTACTTCCGGCACTTCTTCACCACCCATCTGCGGGACAGAACGGGCGACAGGGGCGTCGTGAAGTACCTCCGCGGGGACGTAGCGAGCGACATCATCGACACCTACACCCACAATTGGGGCGGGAAAGTCCGCGAGACGTACGAGGAGAACATCTACTCGCTGCTGTAGTTCCGGCTGCTCCACAGCCCCTTTTTCGGTCAGATTCGTCTCGATTCGGAATTTTGACCTTCCACTAGCAACTCTGCCGGCGCCCGTCCCGCGACTTGTAAATTACATACTACTATACAGAATCAGTGCGAGCGCAGCGACGAACGGAATGTCCCGAACACGACACAGGAGGCCGCTACCGTCGGTTTCCCGAGGGCGACCGGAACCGGCTTGTCCGTCGCCGCTCGGGATCCGGCATGAGCGGAGCCGTCTTCCTCGCCGGCGAGCGCGTCGAGCTACGGACCGTGGAGCGCGACGACGTCCCCTTCCTCCACCGGTGGAACAACGACCCGGGCATGCGGCGCGCGACGGGGGGCCAGTCCGTCCCGTTCACGCTCGCCGAGGAGTACGAGAGCTACGAGGCCGCCCTCGCCGACGGCGACAGCGTGACCCTGCTGACGTGGTGGCGGGGCGAGCCGGTCGGCGGCGTGGAGCTCGACGTGACGGGCCCCGAGGCCGACGCCGTCGAGATCGCCTACTGGCTCGTGCCCGAGGTGCGGGGCGAGGGACTCGCCCGCGACGCGGTCGCGACGCTGCTCGACTACGCCTTCGACGAGTTCGGCGCCCACCGGGTCCACGCGGAGGCGTTCGCGTTCAACGAAGCGTCGGCACGACTGCTCGGGGCGCTCGGCTTCACGAACGAGGGTCGCCTGCGCGAGAACCACTTCGCCGACGGGCGCTACTACGACACGCTCGTGTTCGGACTGCTCGCGGACGAGCGCTAAGCGGTCGGGGCGGCGAACAGCGCATCGACGACGGCCTCGGACTCCGGACCGGACTCGGCCGCGTTCTCCAGCAGAACGGTCTCGCTCGGGAACAGGCGCTCGCCGACGACGAGGCCGTGGTCGCGGGCCGTCGAGCCGGTGACGGTGAGGTACACCCCGGCGCCGGCGTCGGCGATGTGCGCCTCCTCCTCGCGGTCGTCGTCGCCCGGGTAGACGAACTCCACACCCTCCAGGGCGCCCGTCCCGACGACGGCCTCGACCAACCGCTCGTAGCGCGGCGAGATACACAACGGTCCCTCGTACCCGCGGAGGAAGTCGCGGTCGAGCGGCCCCTCCGCGCAGGTGTCGGGCGTCGCGAGCAGCGTGTGGTGAACCGTGTCGTCCAGGCCTTCCACGACGCGGACGTCCGTGTCGAGCGGGTCGATGCGGTCGTTCACCTCCGAGAGCTCCCGGAGCGGTTCGTCGGAGAGCCCGACGACCTCCTCGAGGACGAGGTCGGCGCTGTCGAAGCCGAGCGCGAACTCGTGCTTCCGGAGCGCGCGGAACGGCTCCTCGCGCCCCACCAGCCGGACGGTGTGGTCGCCGAGCGGGAGGGTGAGCGAATCGAAGACGATGCGCCGTGGCATGCCGGGCCGGGAGTCGCGCAACAGCGTGAACTCCGGCGCGTGCGCGGAGTCGGGGTCGCTGTACCGTTCCAGCCGTTCGTAGACGGAGCCCTCGGGGGCGGCCTCGCCCTTCGTGACGGCCTTCTCGTAGCGGAGCGTGGAGACGATGTCGTCGGCGCTCTCGATGACCGCGTCGGGGGCCCCGCGGGCGAACCGCTCGACGACGGCTTCGAGCGGGCGACCCTTGCGCGGCACGGCGACGCTGACGACGCTCATACGCGCAGGTGGCGAGCGCGGCCTAAAATCGGCACGGTTCCGGCGGCTACAGCGAGGTGCGGTCGCCGATCTCCAGTATCTCCACCGTGCGCGGGGCGTCGAACGACCGGACGTGGGGACGCACCGCGGCGGGGTCGGCGGTGAGGTTCTTCCAGATGTCCCAGTGGGTCGGGACGAGGCGGTCCATCCCCACCTGCGCGGCGGCTTCCGCGAGTTCGTTCTCGTCGGAGTACCAGGTCTTGAACGCGCGCTCGCCGTCGGCGTCGGTCAGGTAGCCCGAGGAGCCGAACGCGAGCACGCCGAGGTCGATGTCGTACGTCTCGCCCACGCGCACGAAGCCCTCGCCCGGGCGCGCGTCCCCGCCGTGGAAGAACGTCCCCGCCTCGTGCTCGAACACGTAGGAGACGGGGTGGGTCGCGTCGGGGTCGTTCGCGGCCTCGACACGGACGGTGAACGACCCGACCTCGACGGTGTCGCCCTCCGTCACCTCGTGGAACTGCTTCCCGTCGATGCCGTGCTCGTCAGCCCACCCCTCGGCGTCGGCCACGGCGAGCGAGTCGTCCGGGGCGTAGTACGGGGCGTCCGTGTTCTCGAGAATCGGGGCCTGCGTCGGGCCGTGGACGTGGTCGGAGTGCTCGTGCGTCGCGAACACCGCGTCGCACGCGGCCACGTCGTCGGGGTCGAACGGCACCGGGACCATGCGTCTGGTGCGCGGCGGGTCGCCCGCCCCGCAGTACGGGTCCACGAACACGGTGGTCCCGTCGCTCGCCTTCAGGATCACGCCGTTACAGCCCAGATACCAGACGTCGACGCCCGCCGGGTCGGCGTCGGCGACGGCCCGCGGGAGCCAGTCGCCCCAGTCGCTGCCGGGGAACTCGTGTGCCATATCGGGGTCGCGCCCGCGCGGAGCAACAATCCATCGGACGCGACCGATACACCGTCTCGCGCTATACGAACCCGGCGAGCGATTGAAGCCCGTGCATCACATATGTTACCGTGATGCACGGACCGCTCCACGACAACGTCCGCTGCCGCGACGACATCGCGCGCGAACTCCTCGGCGCGGAACCGACGGACGGGACGACGAGTCGGCTCGACACGCGGGACGACGACCCCGGCGACGGCGAGGACCGCAGCGGCGACGTGGATATCCTCACGGGCGACGCGGCGTAGCCGTTCGGGGGCGCACAGCCACGGCTGTCGGGGCGCGAAAACAGGGGAAAAGCTCAGTCCTGACAGCAGCCGCCGGCCTTCTCGCCGAAGTCGACGGCGAGGGGCGCGGATATCATCCGGTTGATGTCCTCCAGGTCCATCTCCATCTCCGACTGGGCGGTCAGGTACTCGTCCATCTCCGGCACGTCGTGGAGCTCCTGCTGGGCGGCCTGCAGACGCTCCAGGTCCTCGTTCGACGCGTCGCCGGTCTGGCGCGCCATCTGGAACTCCTCGCGGAGGCGCTCGAACTCCCGTATCTTCTCCTGGGCCTCCTCGCTGTTCTCGACGGCCTCCTTCGCGGCCTCGAACCGCCGGTAGGAGTCGAGTTCCGAAAGCGCCGTCCCCAGTTCGCTCGCCAGTTCGGTCGCGCGCGCCGCGGCCTCCATCCCGGCGTCGTCCGACTCGGTGGACTCGATGCTCATACTCGCATCAGGGACTCCGACGGTTTAGGTTTGCCGAAGGGTGCGGCGAAGCGCGCTCGTTTTACGGCTCGGGTCGGTAACGGGGACAATGAGTCAGGAATCGTTCACCGAGGGTGACCTCCGCAACACGGGGATGGCCCTCAAGCACGAACGGACGTGGGACTACGAACTCGACCGTATCGTCGAGGCCGTCGAGGAGCGGAACGCAGAGAAGGTCGGCCTGCAGTTCCCCGAGGGGCTGAAGCGGCGCGCGCCCCGCGTCGCCGACGACCTGCGCGACCTCCTGCCGGACGGGACGCGCGTGCTCATCTCCGGTCAGCCGTGTTACGGGGCCTGCGACCTCGACACGTACATGATGCGCCGGACGGACGTGTTCGTCCACTTCGGCCACTCCCCGATGAAGGAGTCGGACAAGATACTGTACGTGCCGCTGTTCTCGAACGTCGAGGTCGAACCCATCATGGAGGAGTCGCTGGCGGAACTCTCCGACCCCGACGACGACCCGGACGTGGGGCTGGTGACGACGGCCCAGCACATGAACAAGTTCGACGAGATGCGCGAGTGGCTCGAGGCGCGCGGCTACACCGTCCACACGCGCCGCGGCGACGACCGCCTCACCCACGAGGGACAGGTGCTCGGCTGTAACTACGCGAGCGCCGACATCGACGCCGAGCAGGTGCTGTACGTCGGCGGCGGGAAGTTCCACCCGCTCGGGCTGGCGATGGAACACCCGGACAAGAACGTCGTCATCGCCGACCCGGTGAACAACGTCGTCACGATAGCCGACACCGAGAAGTTCCTCAAGCAGCGCTACGGCGCGGTCCACCGCGCGATGGACGCCGAGGAGTGGGGCGTCGTCTTCTGTACGAAGATCGGGCAGGGCCGCTGGGAGGTCGCGAACGACATCGTCGAGAACAACGAGAACGCCTACCTCCTGACGATGGACGAGGTGACGCCCGACCGGCTGACGCAGTTCGGCTTCGACGCCTACGTCAACACCGGCTGCCCGCGCATCACGACCGACGACGGCCCGCAGTTCAAACAGCCGATGCTCACCCCCGGCGAGTACGAGATAGCCGTCGGCGAGAAGCCGCTGGACGAACTCTCCTTCGACACCTTCCACGGCACCTGGTAGGCCGTCCGCCGCGCGTCGGACGCACCCAATCGAATATTACCCCCCGCGCGTAAGCGGCCGACATGGACACCGCTCTGGACGACCGCGCGGACGCGCTCTACCGCCGCTACCTCGGCGAGCCGGAGCGCGACCTCGACGTGTATCTCGGCTTCGCCCTCTTCATCGGCGGCTTCGCGCTCGGCATCCTCGGGCTGGTCCTGTTCGGCGTCGAGCAGGCCGTCTCGGGCGCGCGGCCGGTCTGGTGGCTCCGCGAGATAGCCTTCGTCGTCGCCGCGCTCGGCCTCCCGACGCTGATGCTCGGGGTGACGGTCCTCCTCCCCGTCGACCGGCGCGCCTCCTACGCGGCGGGTGCGGGCCTCGCGATAACCGTCGCGGCGGCGGGGCTGTTCGTCAGCGTCTACCCGCGCCAGTGGAACACCACGGGCGGGACGGACTTCGCGCTGCAGGGCGTGCTCGTCTATGCGGTCGGCCTCGTGACGGTCATCGCGGCGACCGGCGCGGCGCTCGTTTCCTACCACGTCGAGCGGACGAGCGGCGTCCCGGCCGCCGCCGCGGGCGACGGGGAGGCCGCGACCGCCGACGCGACCGACGGCGAGGACGAGGAGGCCGTCGCCGAGCAGGCGCGACGCGACTACGAGGAGGCGATGGCCGGCGCGGACGTGACGTGGGGCGGCGTCGAGAAGGCCGACGTGAGCCGGCGGCTCTCGCTCAACCCCGACGAGATAGACGACGTGGACGCACAGGGGTTCGACCCGGAGAACGCGACGACGACGCGTTCCTCAGGCTCGGGCGTCGACGCCGCGGTGTCGGGGCTCGACGCGATGCGCGGGGGTAACGAACAGGAGGCGCGCTCCGAGGACACGACCGGCGACTCCGCGGCCGCGCTCGCGGAGCTCCGCCAGCAGCAGGAGCACGAGGAGGAGCAGCGGAAACAGGAGCGGAGCCCCGTCGAGCGGCTCCGCGACCGGCTCGGGCTCGACTGAGCTATATAGGCGGGGGGAGCCGGACGGCGGGTGGATTTATTGTCCCCGCCGCGCCCCCCTCCGGTATGGCACGCGGCATCGACATCGGCACGATGAACATCGTCTCCGCGCGACAGGACGGCGGCGAGACGGTGTTCGTACAGCAGCGGAACTCCTTCGTGGAGATAGACTACTCCGACATGGCCGAGCAGATGCTCTCCCGGTCGGACGTCCTCCACATCCGGAAGGGCGACGACGTGTACGTCGTCGGCGACGACGCGCTCAACTTCGCGAACATCTTCAATCAGGAGACGCGCCGGCCCATGAGCCAGGGTATCCTCTCCTCCGAGGAGAAGAGCGCCATCCCGATGATCAAGCTCATCATCGAACAGGTGCTCGGCGAGCCGGAACAGCCGGGCGAGCGCGTCTTCTACTCGACGCCCGCCGACCCCATCGACTCCGACCTCTCGACGCTGTACCACCAGAAGACGCTGGAGTCGTTCCTCGGCGACATGGGCTTCGACCCCGAGCCCATCAACGAGGGGATGGCCGTCATCTACTCCGAACTCGCCGACTCCAACTTCACCGGCCTCGGCATCTCCTTCGGCGCGGGGATGACGAACGTCTGTCTGTCCTACTACGCGGTCCCCGTCATGACGTTCTCCGTCGCCCGCGGCGGCGACTGGATCGACGAGCAGACCGCGACGGCGACGGGCCAGACGGTCGACAAGGTCACGTCCATCAAGGAGGACGACTTCCGGCTTGACTTCACCACCGACGCGGGCGGCGTCGAGGGCGCGCTGTCCATCTACTACGACAACCTCCTCGACTACGTCATCGAGAAGATCAGCGACGAGGTCAACGAGGAGGACGTCGAGGAGGGCCTCGACATCCCCGTCGTCGTCACCGGCGGCACGTCCTCGCCGGCCGGCTTCGAGTCGCTGTTCGAGGAGCGGTTCGAGCAGGCCTCCATCCCGTTCAGCATCTCCAGCGTGAACAAGGTCGACGACCCGCTCTACTCCGTCGCGCGCGGCGCGCTCGTGGCCGCCCGCTCGGAGGAGGGCCGTCAGCAGCAGCAGGCCGGAGCCGAGGGCGAGTGATCAGTCCTCGACGGGGACGATAGCCGGCTCGGCCTCCCCGTCGGTCGCCGTCCCGTCCCGAGCGCGCGCGAACCGTTCGAGCGCGTCCGCCCACGACTCCTCGGGCCGCCGCTCCGCGTGGTGGTCCACCTCGACGCCGACGTAGCCGCAGTCCTCACAGCCCAGCGCCCGCTTCTCGCGGAACGAGTACGCCACGAGCGGCGCGCCACAGCGGGGACAGTCCATACCCGCGCTATCGCCCGTCCGACCTTAACCCTCCCGTCGGTCGACCCTCGCCGCGGTATGCGTACTGCGCATACGCAAATCTATTAGTATGTCCACGGAGTATGCAGGCGTATGAGTACGGGTTCGTTCGGGTCGGCGGTGGCGTCGTGTCGTCCCTCCGGGTTACAGCCGGTGACGCTGCCGGCGTCGGCGCTCGACAGCACCGCGCCGGAGTACCTCCGCGACCTGCGGCGCGAACTGGCCGACGAGGACCGCACGCCGGCGGAACTGACCCTCGCCGTGGCGTTCGACGAGGACTGCTCGTTCGCCACGCAGGAGACGGTGGAGCGCGTGCGCGACCACGTCCGCGCCGCGGCACAGCTCGGCGCGGGGCGCGTCTCGGTCACGGTCGAGGCCGTCGCCGACGAGTCGAAGGTCGAGCCCGCGCTGTCGGCCGCCCGCGAGCGCGCCCGCCGCGAGGGCGTCACCCTCGCCGTCGAGCGCGCCGAGTAATGGCGACGCGCCGGCGGCTCGCACAGGAACTCGGCGTCGTCGCGGGGTTCGAGAGCCCGCGCGCGCCGCTGGAGCAGTACCACACGCCGCCCGACCTCGCGGCCCACATCGTCCACGTCGCGGACCTGAACGGCGACGTCGAGAACCGGACGGTCGTCGACCTCGGGAGCGGCACCGGGATGTTGACGCTCGGCGCCGCGCTGCGCGGCCCCGGCCGCGTCGTCGGCGTGGAACTCGACCCCGCCCCCCCTCGAAACGGCCCGCGAGAACGAGCGGAAGGTGGCCGCGCGCGCGTCGGTCGACTGGGTCCGCGGCGACGCGACCCGGCCGCCGCTGTGTCTCGACGGCGCGACCGTCCTGATGAATCCCCCCTTCGGCGCGCAGGACGGCAACGAACACGCGGACCGCGACTTCCTCGCCGCGGCCGCCGACCTCGCGCGCGTCTCCTACTCCGTCCACAACGCCGGGAGCCGCGAGTTCGTGGAGTCGTTCGCCGCCGACAACGGCGGCGAGGTGACCCACGCCTTCGCCGCGGAGTTCGACCTCCCGCGGCAGTTCGCCCACCACACCGACGCGTCGCGCACCCTCGACGCCGAGGTGTTCCGCGTCGTCTGGGGCTAGTCGTACCGCTCCCGCGTCCCGACCCGGACGCTCGTCCCGTTGCGCTCGGCGAACAGCCGCGTCCCGTTGCGCCGCAGGGTCAGGCCGCCGACTCGGACGCTGGAGTTGTTGGTCGGGACGGCCGCGCGCCCGAGCGTCGTGCCGCCGTCGGTGACGCGGACGGAGAAGCCCGTGTCGCGGGCGACGAAGGAGACGTTGCGCCCCGCGACCGTCGGCTCTGCGCGCGACGGGTCGGAGGCGTAGGCGAACGTCGTCTCGCCGTCGTGGCGCAGGTGGACGGTGTAGACGGTGCGGTTGCCGACCACGGTCCAGCCGGCACGCTCGGCGACGACGGTGTCGCGCCAGCCGAGGCCGCCGATACGGACCCCGCCCCGGCCCGCGAAGGCGATTTGCCCCCGCGAGGCCGCGGTCCACCACACCTGTCGCCGGTCGCTCGCCACGACCAGCCCGCTCGTGGTGACGTTCGACGCCTCGTAGAAGGGGAGGTCGTACGCCGCGACGTACTGGTCCGTCACCCCCTCGGCGTAGAAGACGGTGTAGTCGCGCACCTCGACGCTCCCCTCCTCGGGCGCGACGTCGTCGACCGTGAGCAGGTTGTACGGGACGGCCGCGAGCGAGAGGGCGAGCAACACGGCGACGAGCAGGCCGACCGCCGCCTCCCGGCGCGAGAGGTCGATGGCCGCCACGAGGTCGCGCCGGGAGGCCGTTGCGGCGGCGGTCACGACGGCCGCGAGCAGGAAGACGAGGCCGAGGCCGGCCGCCCGGTAGAGGACGTAGCTGTCGCCGCCCTCGAAGAGGTAGACGGCCCACAGCCCCTGTGCGGCCGCGTACGCGACCGCGCCGAGCCACACCTTCCCCGGGGACGGGAGTTCGTCGCGGGCCCGGAAGAGCAGCACCGCGAGGACGAATCCGGTGAACACGCCGACTGCGTGGCCCTGGATGGCGATGCCCGACCACCACGGCGTCGAGTAGCCGACCGACCCCGAGGCCGACACCACCGGGGTGAGCCACGAGCGGTAGAGGAGGCCGACGAGGTCGCCGGCCGCGAGCAGGACGACGGCGGCCACGGGGTAGCGGACGAGCGCGAAGCCGGCGAACGCGAACACGACCCCGGAGAAGCCGATGACGGGCCCGAGCGCGAACAGGCCGGTCGTGACCGAGAGGAGGGCCGCCGCGACGGGGACGGCGAGTATCCGCGCGAAGGGGTTCGTCCGCAGCGAGACGAACGACTCCGAGCCGCGACGGGTGGGGAAGTGGCTCCAGGCGTACTCCGCGAGGGTGCCGAAGACGAGCGTGCCGAAGAGGTTCCCCATGAGGTGGCCCGGCCCGGAGTGGGCGAGCCCCGCGGTGAGCATCCCCAGCGGGTAGAAGTACGACCACGCCCGGAACGGGACGACGAGGGGCCGGTACCACTGCGACCAGCCGCCCTGCACGAACAGGTAGACGGCGGCGACGAGCGCGACGGTGAGGAGCGTCCCCCACGGAACGCCGAGGACGAACCGGCGGCGGAGGCGAACCCCCCACCGGCCGCCGGGGCGGGCGAGCGCGAACAGGGTAGCGACGGACGCGAGCGCGCCGACGAGGAGGACGGCCCGCGAGAGCGCCGCGATGGGGTCCATACCGGCCGGTAGGACGGCGGACGCTTATAGGCTCAGGGCGTGACGACCAGCTTCCCGAACGCGTCGCGCTCCTCCATGTCGGCGAACGCCGTCGCCGTCTCGTCGAGGGGATAGGTGCGGTCGACGAGCGGGTCGAACCGTCCCTCGGCGGCCATCCCGACGAGCCGTTCGAGCTCCGGCTGGGTGCCCATGGTGCTCCCGAGGATGGCCTGGTGGGAGAGGAAAAAGGGCGCGGAGTGCTGATCGAGCGTCTCGCCGGCCGTGCGCCCGCAGACGACCTGTGTGCCCGCGGTACGGAGCACCCGCCCACAGACGTCCGTGAACTCGCCCGACAGGTGATTGAGCGCGGCGTCGGCGCTCCCCTCGCCCGCCGCGGCGACGATGTCGCCGGCGTCGCGGCCGACCACGACCTCGTCGGCGAAGTCCGCCAGCCGCTCGGCCTTCCGCTCGGAGGTGGTGGTGCCGACGCTCTCCGCGCCGAGGACGCCAGCCAGCTGACACCCGGCGAGGCCGACCCCGCCGGTCGCGCCGGGGACGAACACTCGGTCGCCCGCGGTCACGTCGGCCTTCTTCAACATGTGCCACGCCGTGAGGTACGCCGTCGGGAGCGCCGAGGCCGCGGCGAGCGAGAGGTCGTCCGGCACCGGAATCAGCCGGTCGGCGTCCACGAGCGCCTGCTCCGCGAGCCCGCCGTGATACAGCGAAAAGCTCTCGCAGGTGTTCTCCGGCCCCTCGCGACAGCGGTCGCACGTCCCGCACGTCTGGTTCGGACACAGCAGCACCCGGTCGCCCTCCTCGACGGGCGCCCCTTCCCCTGCCTCGCGCACGAGGCCGGCGGGGTCGAGCCCCGAGACGAAGGGGAGTTCCTCGCCGCGTATCATCGCGGAGTGGCCCTGCAGTATCCAGAGGTCGTGGCGGTTGATGGAGCAGGCCCGCACCTCGACGACGGCCTCGCCCGGTCCCGCCTCCGGGGCCTCCTGTTCGATGAGTTCGACGCCGTCCGGTCCGGTCAGTTCGGCGAACGCGGCTGCGCGCATAGCTACCGTGGCGCGAGCCGTCGTCAAGACTCCACCGGTCAGGCCGACAGCCACGCGTACGTCTGGACGGCGCCGAACAGCAGCGCGAGCGCGCCGTTCTCCGCGACGAGCAGGGTCGGGGCGTCGGTGACGCGCGCCGCGAGCGCGAACACCCCGAACAGCGTCGCCAGCGCGAGGTTGTACTTGGCGAGCGTGCGCCAGCAGGACTGGTCCAACTCGATGAGCCCGTCGCTACCCATAGGGTGTCGTCGCGGCGCGGACGGAAAAGCGGCGGTGGCAGTCTCCCGAGCGAAGCGAAACTACAGCGGCTCCTCGCCGTCGATGATGCGGAGCGCGCGCTCCGCGAGCGCGGGGACGCCCTCGCGCATCCGCGGGTACATGTCGTCGTCGCTGTTCCCCTCCAGATAGCGGCGGAAGAACATCTCGCCGAGGCCGGCCAGCTTGTACACGGCCAGCGCGCGGTAGAAGCGGTCGTTGTCGTAGGAGAAGCCCGTCAGCTCCTCGTAGCGGTTCACGAGATCGCGCCGGGTCGGGTACCCCTCGCGGGTCATGAACGTGTTCGACAGCGAGTCGGTCGAGCGGGGCGGCTCGGGGTCCTTCGGGTCCCACCAGTACGAGAGCATCCACCCGAGGTCCGTCAGCGGGTCGCCGAGCGTCGCCATCTCCCAGTCCATCACGGCGACGATCTCGGGGTCGTCGCCGGGGCCGTACATCACGTTGTCGAGCTTGTAGTCGCCGTGGACGAGCGTCGCGGGCGGGTCCTCCGGGACGTTGTCCATGAGCCACTCCATCACGTCGTACAGTTCGGTGACCTCGCGCTCCTCGGCGGTGACCTCGAAGCCCCACATTATCTGCTCGGACCAGCGTTTCACCTGTCGCTCGGTGAACCCCGGCGGGTAGCCGAAGTCGCCGTACTCCAGCCCGACGGCGTCGTAGTCCACCTCGTGGATGCGCGCGAGGTTCTCGACGAGTTCGTAGCCGACCTGCTGGCGCGCCTCGGGGTTGGCGAACCGCTCGGGCTCCGATTCGCGGAACACGTCGCCCTCCACCTTCCGCATCACGTAGAAGTCCGCGCCGAGCACGTCGTGGTCGTCGCAGGCGAGGACGGTCTCGGGAACGCGCACCTCCGTCCCCTGGAGCGCGTCCACGACGCGGAACTCCCGGAGCACATCGTGGGCCGTGTCGGCCGTCTCGCCCGGCGGGGGCCGGCGGACGACGAGTTCGTCGCCCCCCCACGTGACGAACAGCGTCTCGTTGGAGTGGCCCTCCTTGTGGTGACGGACGTCGTAGACGTCCACGGGGCCGAGTTCGGCTTCGAGGTACGCGGCGAGTTTCCCCTCGTCCACGATGCGACCGAAGTAGTCGTCCCCCCCGGTCATGGTGCCTCGCGTTTGAACATTGTTAGCGTCAGTTTCCGCTGGGGGTAGGAATATTTACGGGTTCGTGTCGGTCGGCTCGGAGGTTCGGGGCGATTGTTTTACAATGGTGTACCCGAAGAACCTGATATGGAGTACCACGACTCGGAGGTCGCCACGGAACTCGCAGCGGAGGCCCGCGACTTCATGGACGAGCGCGTCATCCCGACTGAGCGGGAGTACCTCGGGGACGGTCCGGTGCCGCACGACGTCATCGAGGACCTGCGCGCGGAAGCCCGGGAGCGAGGCATCTACTGCCCGCAGATCGGCGAGGAGCACGGCGGGGGCGGCTACGAGTTCGCCGACGTGCTGCCGCTGTTCGAGGAGGCCGGCCGCTCGCTGCTCGGCGCCTCGGCGATGCGCGTGGACGCGCCCGACGAGGGGAACATGCACACCATCGAACTCGTCGGCACCGAGGCCCAGAAGGAGGAGTTCCTCGACCCCCTCGTCGCGGGCGAGCGCGTCTCCGCGTTCTCGATGACTGAGCCCCGCGAGGGCGCCGGCTCCGACCCGAAGATGATGAAGACCACGGCCGAGAAGGACGGCGACGAGTGGGTCATCAACGGCCACAAGTGGTGGTCCACGCAGGGCGCGGAGGCCGACTTCCTCATCGTCATGGCCCGGACGGACATGGACGCCCACCCGTACAACGGTACCTCGCTGTTCCTCGTCGAGGCCGACAACCCCGGCTTCGAGGTCGTCGAGCCGACCCCGCACCTCGGCCCGGACGTCGTCCACTCCAGCCACGCCGAGGTCCGCTACGACGACTGCCGGATCCCCGAGGACCGCCTGCTCGGCGAACTGAACCAGGGGTTCAAGCACGCCCAACAGCGGCTCGGCCCGGCGCGGCTCACCCACTGTATGCGCTTCACCGGGATGGCGACGCGCGCGCTCGACATCGCGAAGACGTACATGGACGACCGCCACGCGTTCGACTCCAAGCTCTCCGAGAAGCAGTCCCAGCGGTTCGACATCGCCGAGATGGAGACGGAGCTCCACGCGGTGCGGACGATGGTGCGCCACGCCGCCCGGCAGATATCCGCCGGCGAGGAGGCGCGCATCCCCGTCTCGATGAGCAAGGTGTTCGCGGCGAACACCACGCAGGAAGCCATCGACCTCGCCATCCAGTGTACCGGCGGCGCCGGCATCTCCCGGCACCTCCCGCTCGCGGACTTCTCGGAGTCCGTCCGGATGTTCCGCATCGTGGACGGCGCCGACGAGGTCCACAAGCGCGTCATCGCCCGCGACGCCTTCGACATGGACTTCGACGAGGCGGAGCTGGAGAACCTCCCCACGTTCTGAGCCGGAGCCGAGACCGACGGCGGCCGGTTTTTCATTCTCGACGCCGAACCGCGGAGCATGCACGCCGACATCGCCGCGGCCGCCGACCGCCTGCGCGTCGCGGACAGCGTCGTCGCCTTCACCGGCGCGGGCGTCTCGACCGCCTCGGGCATCCCCGACTTCCGGAGCGAGGGCGGCATCTGGGAGCGGTGGAACCCCGACGACTTCCACGTGCGGCGCTTCCGCGCCGACCCGGACGGGTTCTGGCGCGATCGCGCCGCGATGGTCGCGGAGGTGTACGACGGGCCCGAGCCGAACGCCGCCCACGAGGCGCTCGCGGACCTCGAATCGGCGGGCGTCCTCGACCGAGTCGTCACGCAGAACGTCGACGGCCTCCACACCGCGGCGGGGAGCGAGAACGTCGTCGAGATACACGGCAGCGGCGACCGCGTCGCCTGCACGGACTGCGGGACGCGGCGCGCGGCCGACCCGTACTACGAGTCCGTCCGCGCGGGGGAGGTCGATGGCGCGCCGCGGTGTCCCGACTGCGACGGCGTGCTCAAGCCCGACGTGGTGCTGTTCGGCGAGGCGATGCCGACCGGGCCGCTCGGGACGGCGAAGCGGCTGGCGCGCGAGGCCGACGCCTTCCTCGTCGTCGGGTCGTCGCTCACCGTCGAGCCGGCGGCCTCGCTCCCCGGCCGGGCGGCGGACACCGGGGCGGACCTGTTCGTCGCGAACCTCGACCCGACGCGCGTCTCCGAGCGCGCGGCCTTCGACTTCCGGGCCGACGTCACCGAGGTGTTGCCGGCGCTCCGCGACCGGGTGCTCGGGCGCGGATAGCTTTTTGCTCGCGCCCCCGCTCGTGGGTGGCATGGTACGCTACGAGGTAGTCGACACCGACGACGTCGAGGAGGAGGACCTCTCCGGGGTGGAGGAGATACCGCCGGACCTGAACATCCGCGCCATCGACGACGCGCTCGGGACGGAGAACCTCGGCGTGAAGCTCTGGTACTTCGAGCCGGGCGAGGAGATACAGTACCACGCCCACGCCGAGCAGGAGGAGCTGTACTACGTCCTCGAAGGGGAGTTCTCGCTGAAGCTCGGCGCGTCGGGCGAGGAGGAGTACGTCGAGGCCGGCCCCGGCACCTTCTGGGTCGCGGGTCCCGAGACGGGCCACGGCCACCGGAACGTCGGCGACACGCGCGGCGTCGTGCTCGCCGTGGGCGCCCCGCGCGTCAGCGACCCCGGTCTCGACCCCCACTCCCTATAGGGAGACCTCGACCTCGTCGGGGGAGTCGGCGTCGCCGTAGGTCGTGTGCAGGTACTCGACGATGTTCGCCGACTCGGCCATCGTGACGCCGTGTGCGGGGTCGATGAGGACGGGCACCGCGCGCTGGCCCGACACCTCCCGGACGGCGTTGCGCTTCGAGTGAAGCCCCTCGGTCCAGACGGAGTCGTACTCCAGGCCGAGGTCGTCGAGTTCGTCGACGACGAGTTCACAGAACGGGCAGCCTTCCAGCCGGTAGAGGGTGAGCGGTTCGCTCATACCGGCACGAGGCGCGCGTGGCACATAACCCCACGGGCCGGGGAACCGCTTTTGTCGCGGGGCCGCGACCCCGGCACATGACACCGACGGCGGGCGACGTCGCCCCCGATTTCGAGGCGCTGTACTGCGACGGCGAGACGTTCCGTGCCCGCACGCTCGCGGACGCGCTCGACGGCGGCGCGGTCGTCGTCTTCTCCGGCTTCGTCTTCAACGCCATCAACGAGAACTGGTACAAGCGGTACGCCCGCGCCGGATGGGCCGACTTCGACGTGCCCGTCCTGCTCGTCGCGCGCGACGGCCCGTACGCCGTGAACGCCTTCCTCCGCGACATCGACTCCCCCTTCGCCGCCTTCGCCGACGTGGAGGGCGCGGCCGCCGACGCCTACGGCCTCCTCGAAGCGCGCGACGGGATGGCCGGCGTCCGCACGGCGCGGCGCGCCGCCTTCGTGCTGGACGGCGACCGCGAGGTGCGCCACGCGTGGGTCGCCGACGACTGGATATCGCCCGTGCCGCGCGAGGAGATAGAGGCCGCGGTCGCCGACCTGTAGCGTGGACCTCTCCGGCGTCCGCGTCCTCGACCTGACGCGCCTGCTCCCCGGCCCGTACGCCACGCAACTGCTCGCGGACTGCGGGGCCGACGTCGTGAAGGTGGAGGACACCGGCGCGGGCGACTACGCCCGCGGGATGCCCCCGACGACGGACGCGGGCCACGGCGAGCTATTCGACGCCGTCAACCGGGGCAAGCGGAGCGTCGCGCTCGACCTCAAGACGGAGGGCGGAACCGAGGCGTTCCGCGCGCTCGCGGCCGGCGCCGATGCCGTGATCGAGAGCTTCCGGCCCGGCGTCGTGGACCGCCTCGGTGTGGGGTACGGCGACCTCCGCGGCGCGAACTCCGGCCTCGTCTACTGCTCGCTGTCGGGCTACGGGCAGGACGGGCCGCTCGCCGACCGAGTCGGCCACGACCTGAACTACGTCGGCCTCGCCGGCCTGCTCGACATGACCCGCGAGACCCCCGACGAGGCGCCGCGCGTCCCCGGCTACCCGGTGGCCGACATGGCCGGGGGGCTGTTCGCCGCCTTCGCCGTCTGCGGCGCGCTCCTGTCGCGCGAACTCGGCGACGGAACCGGGGAACACCTCGACGTGTCGATGACGGACGCCGTGCTCTCCTTCGGGCAGGCGGTCGCGCCCGCGGCCCTGCGCGGCGAGAACCCGCGGCCCGGCGCGACCCCGCTCACGGGCGCGTACCCGTGGTACGACGTGTACGAGGCCGCGGAGGGGTACGTGACGCTGGCGGCGCTCGAACCGCAGTTCTGGGAGGCGTTCTGCGGGACGGTCGGCCGCGAGGAGTGGGTTCCGGTCCACGGGACCGAGGACCCGGCCGAGCGCACGGCCCTGCGCGAGGAACTGGCGTCGCTGTTCGCTGAGCGCACCCGCGACGAGTGGGTGGACCTGCTCGGCGACACGGACGCCGCCGTCGGGGGCGTCTACTCCCCGGGCGAAGCGGTCGAGCACCCGCAGGTCGCGGCGCGGGGCCTCGTCGACCGGGAGGGGGAAGAGGCCCGCGTGGGCAGTCCCGTCAGGGGAACTGAGGCCGGCGACGAGTCGCTCCCCGCGCAGGGCGAGCACACGGTCGAATTACTCGAAGAGGCCGGCTACGGCGACGAGGAACTGGCCGCGCTCCGGGAGTCGGGCGCGGTGGACTACCCGTAGCGCGCGACCGCGAGTTCGCGGAGCGACTCGCGCTTTAAGAGCGCGAAGCCGACGAACACGACGGCGAAGCCGACGAGCGAGACGGCCGTGATGGACTCCTCCAGGAACGCGACCCCGACGACGGTGGCGACGACGGGGACGACGTAGCCGACGAGGCTCGTCTCCAGCGCGCCGTAGCGGTCGAGCAGGGTGAAGAAGAGGCCGAAGGCGAGCGCCGTGGCGAACACGCCGAGGTACAGCACCGCGCCGACGGCGACGAGCGGGTAGCCGTTCGCCACGGGTTCCCCGAGCGCGAGGCTGGCCGTGTGGAGGACGACCGCGCCGACGAACATCGACCACCCGGCGCGGGGGATGGCGTCGAGCGACGAGTCGGCGCGCTCGACGAGCACGCCGCCCAGCGAGACGAACGCCACCTGCACGACGACGAGCAGTCGCCCCGTGAGGTCGCCCGCGAGGAGGTTCGCGGGGGTCGGGCGGACGACGAGGCCGACGCCGAGGAAGCCGACGAGGATGCCGAGCCAGCCGACCGTCGAGACGCGGTCGCCGAGCACGGCCATCGCCCACAGCGCCGTGGCGATGGGGACGAGCCCCTGGATGATGGCCGCGATGCCGCTGGGGACGGTCTGCTGGCCGACGAAGAGGAAGCCGTTGCCCGCGACGAGGAAGACGCCGCCGCCGAGGACGGCCTCCCAGTCGCCGCGCGTCCGGGGCCGCCACTCGGTCGTGGCGACGGCCGCCGCGAGCAGCAGCACGGCGGCCACGTCGTAGCGGAAGGAGGCGAACAGCACCGGCGGTATCTCGCGGAGGCCGACGCTGATGGCGGGGAACGAGAACCCCCACAGCACGGCGAGGAGGGCGAACGGCGCGACGGCGCGGAGACGGGACACGGCGTGGGTAGCGGGCGACGCGTGAAGACCGTGGCGTTCGCGGCTACTCGCCGCGCACGACGCCGGGCACCTCGCGCATGTCGGCTATCTCGTGGGTCGCCTTCGGGCCGTACGCGTCGGGCCCGTAGGCGATGGCGTCGAGGCCGGCGTCGACCGCGCCCGCCACGTCGTGGTCGTAGCGGTCCCCGACCATCACGCCGTCCGCGGCGTCGCCGCCCCACTTCGCGAGCGCGTCCTCGTACATCCGGGCGTCGGGCTTGGTGTGGCCGACGGCCTCGCTCGTGGTGACCGCGTCGACGTGGCCCTCGATGCCGAACCGGTCGAGCAGGTCGTGCGCCTCGGCGGTGTCGATGTCGCTGACAACGCCGACGTGGACGCCCAGCTCCGCGACCCCCCGGACGGCCTCGACCGCGCCCGGCTCCGGCCGGGTCGTCTCGTCGCTCGCCGCCTCCAGCATCGCGCGCCACTCGGCCTCGGGCGGGGGCGACCCGTCGAACAGCGCGGTCGTCGCCTTCCGGTAGCCCTCGCGGGCGGTCCGGTACTCGGTCCCCTCGCGCCCCTTGAAGTGCGCGCCGAGCGCGGATTTCCAGCGGTCGAGCGCGTCCTCGGGCAGGTCGTACTCTTCTGTCAGCCGTTCGACAAACAGCGCGTACCCCTCGCGGATGGACTTCAGTTCGACGACGACCCCGCCGAGGTCGAAAAAGACCGCGTCGTAGCGGGTCATCGGAACCGGTACACCCCCTCGACCGTCTCCCGCTCGATGCGCCCCTCGCGTTCGAGGTGGGCGAGCGCGCTCATCGTCTCGGAGAACATCCGGCGCGTCTCGACGCTCGGGGTCAGCGCCGCCGCGACCGCGTGGAGGGTGTCGTTCCCGTCCGCGACCAGCGACTCGACGCGGTCGAGCCGCGACGTGAGCTTCCCGCGGTCGCGCTCGACCACCTCGTCGAGGCGGTCGTGGACCTCGCCGTGACCCGGATACACCCGCTCGGGGTCGTGTTCCGCGAGGCGGTCGAGCGCGGCGAACGCGCCGGGGAACGCCTCCGTGTGGCCGTCGTCCATCCCGTCGTGGAGCAGGACGGGGCGGAACGGGGCCATCGCGGTATCGCCCGACAGCAACACGTCGTCGTCGAGCAGGTACGCGAGGTGGTCGGCCTGGTGGCCGGGGGTGTGGACGGCCGTCGCGTCGAGCGGGCCGAGTTCGACCCGGCCCGGCTCCAGCCACACGTCCACGCGGTCGGGCGGGAGGAGGTCGCGGTCGCGCTCCAGCGACTCGACGGCGGCGGCGACCTCCCGGTCGAGCGTCTCCCCCGTGAGGCCGTAGGCGCTCGCGTTCGCGCGGACGCGGTCGGCCAGCGCGTCGGCGTCGCGGGCGAACCGCTCGCGGACGCCGGCCGGCGCGTACACGGTCGGGTCCCCCGCCTCCAGCACCGTCGGGACCTGTCCGACGTGGTCGACGTGCGGGTGGGTGACGACGAGGTGTTCGATGTCCTCCGGTTCGTAGCCGGCCTCGGCGAGGCCGGCCCGGAACGTCGCCGTCTCCTCGCCGCCGGCCAGCCCCTGCGGGGTGCCGGCGTCCACGAGGACGGGTTCGGCGGCGTCGACGAGGTAGCAGGCGACGTGGCCGGGCGGCCAGTCCACCCCGAACTCGATGCGGTGGACCGCGACGGCGTGGCCCTGATTCATACCCGTACGGACTCGCCCGCGCGAATAAGCGTTACCCACGGGAGCGAACCCGTTCACTGTGAACCCCGTCCGAGGCAACGCCGGCCGCGTGCGTGCGTAGCTTTATTTACGGCTACTCCCGAGAACGCGAACGAGCTTACCACTGTAAACATGACACGGAACGAACGATTCAGCGTCGACGGGGACGTCGTCGTCATCACGGGGTCGAGTCAGGGTATCGGGAAGGTCACCGCGGAGGTGCTCGCGGCGGACGGCGCGAACGTCGTCGTCTCCTCGCGCGACCAGGAGAAGGTGGACGCGGTCGCCGAGGGCATCAACGAGTCGGACCGGCCGGGCGAGGCCATCGCCGTCGAGTGCGACGTGCGCGACCGCGACGCCGTCGAGGCGTTGATGGACGCCACCGTCGAGGAGTTCGGCCGCATCGACACGCTCGTCAACAACGCGGGCGCGTCGTTCATGGCCGGCTTCGACGACATCTCGGAGAACGGCTGGAAGACCATCGTGGACATCAACCTCCACGGGACGTTCCACTGCGCGCAGGCCGCGGGCGAGCGGATGCAGGAACAGGACGGCGGCGGCGCCATCGTCAACTTCGCATCCGTCGCGGGGACGAAGGGGTCGCCGTACATGAGCCACTACGGCGCGGCGAAGGCCGCCGTCGTGAACTTCACGACGACGCTCGCGTACGAGTACGCGGCCCACGACATCCGCGTGAACTGCATCGCCCCCGGCTTCGTCGCCACGCCCGGCGTCGAGTCGCAGATGGGCGTCTCCGCCGACAACGTCGAGCGCGACACCGTCAAGCGCCGGATGGGTCTGTCGGCGGAGATGGCCGACATCGTCCAGTTCCTCGCCAGCGACGCCTCCTCGTATCTCGTCGGCGAGACCATCGAGGCGAAGGGACTGCCCGCCATCGAGGAGAGCCACGAGGTATGAGCGCCGACCGCGAGGTGTTCCTCCCCGTCGCGGCCCAGCCGAGCGTGGACGCGCTCGTCGGGATGGCCGAGACCGCGGAGGAACTGGGCTACGGTCGCGCGTGGCTCCCCGAGACGTGGGGGCGCGACGCCGTTACCGTCCTGACGAGCATCGCCCACGCCACCGACGAGATCGGCATCGGCACGTCTATCATGCCCGTCTACTCCCGGTCGCCGGCGCTCATCGGGCAGACCGCCGCGACCCTGCAGGAGGTCTCCGACGACCGGTTCCGGCTGGGACTCGGCCCCTCCGGTCCCGTGGTCATCGAGAACTGGCACGGCGCCGACTTCGGGAACCCCCTCCGGCGCACGCGCGAGACGGTCGATATCGTCAAGCGGGTGCTGTCGGGCGAGACGGTCGAGTACGACGGCGAGTACTTCGACCTCTCGGGCTTCCGGCTCAGGTGCGACGCGCCCGACCCCGCCCCGGCCGTGGACACCGCCGGGATGGGTCCGAAGGCCGTCGAACTCGCCGGGCGGTTCGCCGACGGCTGGCACGCGCTGATGTTCACGCGCGACGGCCTGCGCGAGCGACACGACGACCTGCTCGCCGGCGCGGAGATGGGCGACGCCGACGACCGTCCGCGCACGACCATGTCACTCACTTGCGCGGCGCTGGAGGACCGCGAGCGCGCGAGGGAGATAGTGCGGCAACACACGGCGTTCTACCTCGGCGGTATGGGGACCTACTACCGTGACTCGCTGGCGCGACAGGGCCACGAGGAAACCGCCCACGCCGTCCACGACGCGTGGCAGGCCGGCGACCACGGCGAGGCCGTCGCGGCCATCGACGACGACCTGCTCGACTCGCTGGCCGTCGCGGGGACGCCCGACGAGGCGCGCGAACAGCTACGCGATTGGGAGGCGATGGACGAGGTCGACGCGGTGTCGGTGTCGTTCCCGCGCGAGGCGACCGTCGAGGAGATACGGGCGACGACCGAGGCGCTGGCCCCTTAGTCGTCGGCCGGCTGTTCGGAGCGCACCTTGTCGGCGAACTGCTTGCGGACCTTCTCTATCTTCGGGTCGGCGTTGAACTGGCAGTAGGCGTCGCCGGGGTTCTTCTCGTAGTAGTCCTGGTGGTACGCCTCTGCCTCCCAGAAGGCGTCGAGGGGTTCGACCTCGGTGACGACCTCGTCGTCGTACACGTCCTCGGCCTCCAGCCCCTCGATGAACGCCTCGACGGCGCGCCGCTGGGCGTCGGACTCGTAGAGCACGATGGAGCGGTACTGGGTACCCACGTCGGGGCCCTGCCGGTTCAGCGTCGTCGGGTCGTGGACCGTGAAGAAGACGCGCAGCAGTTCGTCGTAACCGATCTCGTCGGGGTCGTACTCGACGCGGGTCACCTCGGCGTGGCCCGTCTGCTCGCGGCAGACGGCCTCGTAGGTGGGGTTGTCGACGTGGCCGCCGGCGTAGCCGGAGGTCACCTCGCGGACGCCCGCGAGCTGTTTGAACGCGGCCTCGGTACACCAGAAGCAGCCGCCGCCGAACGTCGCCGTCTCCGTGTCGGACATAGCAGCGGTAGGCGCGGTAGCCGTTTATCTCCTGCGCCGCTCAGGCGAACGCGCCGGAGAAGCCGTCGTCCGGGTCCTCGTCGCCCCCGCCGTCGAGGATGTCCACCAGCGCCTCGTGTATTTCGCCGACCGGGGGCGTGTCGCGCGTGGGGTCGAGCCAGTGTTCGCCCAGCCAACGGTACTGCACGGTGCGGTCGCCGTCCACGAGAAAACACGAGCGCCGCGAGCGCGAGAACAGGTGGAAGGCCTTGTAGCTCACCTCGAACTTCTCCGCCACGTCGAGGTCCGGGTCCGAGAAGAGCGGGAAGTTCAGGTCCAGATACGAGATGAACCGCTTGTGGAGGTACGGCCGGGACTTGCTGACGCCGACGACCTGGACGTCCTCGCTCGCGGCGAACCAGTCGAAGTCGCGGAACGAACACCACTCCTCGATGCAGTCCGGGCTGAAATCGACCGTGTAGAAGGTGAGCAGCACCGGTTTCTCGTCGACCAGTTCGGAGAGGCTGGCCTCACGGACGGTGCCGTCGGGGTCGACCAACTCGGCGGTGAAGTCGGGTGCGGTCTCCCCCACGTCGAGCCCGTCTGCGTCGCCCATGGTCGCCCCTCGCGTTCCTCCCGTTTATGTGTCCCGGCTGTCGGAAGCTTCCTGACCCCGCCGCGCCACGACCCGGTATGGACGCGCCGGCACACCGCCGGGACAAACACGGTCGCGCGCTCGCCGACTACCCGACTGAGACGGCGTACGGCCGCCTGCTCGGCATCAACGCCTTCGGCAACGCGGCGTACGCGGACGACGAGACGGTGACGCTCGCCGCGCTCGACGACGGCGGCGACGTCCGCGTGCCCGTCCGCGAGCGGTGGCTCACGCGGGAGTTCCCCCTCGACGCGGCGGGGCTCGCCGCCGCCGAGTACGTGCTCTACGTCGCCGACGAGACGGGGCCGTGGCGCGCGCTCACCCCGTTCGCCCGCGACCTGGTCGAGGAGGCCGGCTACGACCCGGCGCGGACTGTCTCCGACGGGCCCTTCGCGGGGGACATCGACGAGCCGGTCGCCGCGCTGGGCCGCGGGGAGACGACCGAGGCGGGCGCGACCGGCGCGCTCCGGCAGTTCGCGATGGACCGGCCCGCGGCGCTCGCCGCACACCTCGACACCCTCCTCGCGGCGCTCGCGGACGCGGACCTCGACCCCGAGGGCGAGCGGGGGGCCGACCGCGCGAGCGACTACGAGCGGCTCGCCGTCCTCGCGGACGCCGCCTACGCCGTCGCCCGGGCCGCCCGGGCCGACCCGGGAGCGGTGGCCGAGCGCCTCGACGCGCTGCTCGCGGCCGCGGGCGAGGCGCGCGAGCCGGCGGGCGACCGCCCGGTGCTGTTCTACCTCGTGGACGTGCTGGACGCGCTCGGGCGCGCGGACACCGCCGGGACGGCCGCGGCGCTCGCCGAGCGCATCGCGGACCCGGAGCGCGCCGTCGCGACGCTGAACGCGCTCTACCGGCTCGAACACCGCTACGCGAACGGGAGCCACCCGCTCCTCGACGCCGAGGAGCTACGCGCGGCGGTCGGGGCGGCGAGCGAGCGCGACGGCGAGGTCGGGGCGGCCGCGGCGGAGGTGGAAACCCTCCATCGGTTCCACCGCGGGAGCGGGTAGCCGTCGCCACCTATATGTCGGCCGGCTCGACAGGTCGAGTATGACCGAGTACACGGGCGCGGACCTGTTCGTGGACGCGCTCGACCAGTACGGCGTCCCCTACCTGTTCGGCAACCCCGGAACGACGGAGCTCCCCGTGATGGAGGCGCTCCCCGACGGCGACGTGGAGTACGTCCTCGGGCTCCACGAGGACGTGGCCGTCGGCGCGGCCGCGGGCTACGCACAGACGCGACGGTACCACGCCGACGGCGAGGCGTCGGAGGCGCCCGGCGACGCCGGCGGTATCAACCCCGCGGGCGTGGCGAACCTCCACGTCACGCCGGGGCTGGCCCACGGCATCGGCAACCTCTACGGCGCGTCGATGACCGGCGCGCCGCTCGTCCTCACGGCCGGCAACCACGAACTCGACTTCCGCCACGAGGAGCCCATCCTGACGGGCGACCTCGAAGCGCTCGCGGACCAGTTCTGCAAGTTCTCCGCCGAGGTGACGAGCGTCGAGGCGCTTCCGATGCTGCTGCGCCGGGCGTTCCGCGTCGCGCTCACGCCGCCCACGGGGCCGGTGTTCCTCGCGCTCCCGGTGGACGTGATGATGGCCGAGACGGACGCCGAGCCGGAGCCGCTCGGGCCGATTCCCGACGCGGGGACGGGCGACCCGCGACAGGTGGCGGCCGCCGCGGACGCGCTCGTGGAGGCCGACTCTCCCCTGCTCGTCGTCGGTGACGGCGTGGCGCGCTCGGGCACGGACGCCGTCGAGGCCGCCGTCGACCTCGCGGAGGCCTCGGGCGCGCGGGTCCACGGCGAGATGCTGGCCTGCGAGATCAACTTCCCGACGGACCACGACCAGTGGATATCGTTCCTCCCCCCGCGCGAGGAGCTGGGCGCGATGCTCCAAAACACGGACACCATCGTCTTCGCCGGCTGTTCGACGAACACGACCCTGCTCAAACACGAGGGGCCGCTCGTGCCGGCGGACGCCACGACGGTCCACATCGCCGACGACGCGTGGGAGGTCGGGAAGAACGAGCCGACGGACGTGCCGGTCGTGGGCGACCCCGGCCGCGTGCTGGACGCGGTGGCCGAGCGCGTGGGGGACCGGCTGGACGAGTCCACCCGCGAGGCGCGCGTCGGGCAGGTCCGGGCGATGAAGGAGTCGATGGCCGACACCATCGCCGCGATGGGGGAGGACGAGAGCGACGACCCCCGCGCCTCGAAGGCCGAGATGGTGGACGCGGTGCGCGACGTCGGCGCGGACCCGTTCGTCGTCGACGAGGGCGTCACGACGAAGTACGCGATGTTGACGCGCTGGGAGTTCGGCCCGCAGGACTACCTCTCGAACAAGGGCGGCGGCCTCGGCTACGGGCTGCCGGCCTCCGTGGGCGCGGCGCTCGCGGAGTCGCTGCGCGACGAGCCGCGCGACGTGCTCGGGCACATCGGCGACGGGTCGTACCTCTACTACCCCCAGTCGATATACACCGCCGTGCGCCACGACCTCGACCTGACGGTCGTGGTGCCCGACAACCGCAACTACCGCATCCTGAAAGACAACACCGAGCTGATGTTCGGCGAGGACCCCGACCGCGAGTACGTCGGGATGGACTTCGAACCGCACGTGGACATCCCGATGAACGCCGAGAGCCACGGCGCGCGCGGCCACCTGGTCGAGGACCCGGACGACATCACGGACGTGGTCGGGGAGGCGCTCGACTCGCCGGGCGTGGACGTGGTGGACGTGCTCGTCCACGACTGACTCCGTAGTTCTCGGTGTATCTCCGGAGTCGGCGTAGCAACGCTCATACCCCCGCTCCCCATACGGCCTGTCAGTGACACGGGAGGACCTGCGGGGGGCCGTGCTCGTGACGGTGGATTCGCTGCGCGCCGACGCCCCCGAGACGATGCCGACCCTGACCGCGCTGGGCGAGCGCGGGGCTCGCTTCGAGAACGCCTTCGCGACGGGCAACTGGACGCCCTTCTCGTTTCCCTCGATACTCGGCGCGGACCCGGTCTTCACGACCGACGGGTCGCTGGGGCCCTCCGACCGTCCCACCCTCGCGGAGACGCTCCGCGACGCGGGCGTCGAGACGGCCGGCTTCAACGCCGCGAACGGCTTCCTCACGCCGCACTGGGGCTACGACCGCGGCTTCGACCGCTTCGAGGCGTTCACCGACGGGACGGGGTGGCTCGACGCCCACCCGACGGTCCACGGCTGGCTCCAGTTCGCCGGGTGGCCGCTCCGGCGCGCCCGCGACACCCTCCGCGGCGACGGGGGGAACCACGCCGTCGACACCTCGAAACTGCTCGCCGTCGAGGAGCGCGCGACGGACTTCCTCGACACCGTCGAGGGCCCCTTCTTCCTGTGGGTCCACCTGATGGACACCCACACTCCCTACGTCCCCGCGCCGCGGTACGTCCGGGAGGTGACCGACGGCTCCGTCGGCACCCTCGGGATGCTCCGCGCGCACGTCCGTGCCGGCCTCGGCCGGGAGGTGTCGGGGCACACGCTCGACCGCCTGCGCGCGCTGTACGACGCCGCCGCCCTCCAGGTGGACGACGCGCTCTCGCGGCTGCTCGACACCCTCGACGCGACCGGCCTGCGCGACGACACGCTCGTCGTCGTGGCCGGCGACCACGGCGAGGAGTTCACCGAACACGGCCACCTCGCGCACTACCCGAAGCTGTACGACGAACTCGCGCACGTCCCCCTCGTGGTGGACGACCCGCGCGCCGAGGGGCGCGTCGTGGACACGCCCGTCAGCCTCGACACCGTGCCGGCGACGATAGCCGAGGCGCTCGGCGTCGCCGGCGCGTTCGACGGCCGCTCCTCCCTCTCGGTGGTGACCGAGGGCGAACAGCCGCCCGCCGACCCCGTCGTCTCCGTCGCCCTGCGCGGCGAGACGGTCACCCAACAGCCCATCCCGCGGACGCTCGCGGACGGCGACCTGCTCGCCAGCGCGCGCTCCGCGCGGTGGACGTACATCCACAACACCGCCGACGGGAGCCACGAGCTGTACGACCGGCGCGCGGACCCCGGCGAGGGGACGAACATCTGGCCCGAGGAGTCCGGGAGCCGCGAGGTGCGCCGGCTCCGCGACGCCGTCGAGGCCCACCTCGACCGTATCGTGGACGACGAGGAGGCCGAGGAACTGCCCGACGACGTGAAGGAGCGGCTGGAGACGCTCGGCTACCGTTAGAGGTTCTCGCGGGCCCGCTCGCGCATCGACGCGGCCCCGCGCTGGAGGTGGCCGGCGTCCGTGCCGGCGATGAGGAAGTCGAACCCCCAGGAGGTGTACCGCTCTATTCCCGCGTCCGTCGTGGCGAGCGTCCCGACCGGGGTGTCGGTCGCCGCGCCCGCCGCGAGCACCGACTCGACCGCCTCGCGGAAGCGCTCGCCCTCGAACTCGCCGAAGACGCCGAGGTTCGCGGAGAGGTCCGCCGGGCCGACGAACAGGGCGTCCACGCCGTCGGTCGCGGCGATGGCCTCGGCGTTCGAGACGCCCCGCTCGTTCTCTATCTGGACCAGCAGGGCGGTCTCGTCGTTCGCGCGCTCGACGTAGTCGGCGAGGTCGCGGCCGTAGTTCGAGGCGCGGGTCCCGGCGACGCCGCGCGACCCCTCGGGCGGGTACTTCGCGGCCTCGACCGCGGCGGCCGCCTCCTCGGGCGTCTCGACCATCGGGACCATCACGCCCGCGAGGCCCAGATCGAGCAGGCGCTTTATCGCGCCGAGGTCGTTGTCGAGCGCGCGCGCCAGCGGCACGGCGTCGCCGTCGGCGGCCTCGACGGCCCGTATCCCGTCGGCGATGGTCTCGGTGTCGTTCGGGGCGTGCTCGGTGTCGAGCATGACGAAGTCGAAGCCGGGCGCGGTCATCTCGGCGACGGCGGGGTCCGACAGCGACACCCACGTGCCGACGAGCGGGTCGGAAGCGAGACGGTCGGGGAACACGCCCGTGCTGCGGGCGACGGGGGCAAAAGCGGGCCGGTGGGCGTCAGTCGTCGGTCGGGAGCGTCACGCGGCCCCCCGCCTCGGCCGTTTCGGGGAACACCTTCCCGGGGTTGAGCGTGTCCTTCGGGTCGAACGCGCCCTTCACGCGGCGCATCAGGTCGACGGCGACCGGGCCGTGTTCGCGTTCGAGGTACTCGCGCTTGCCGGTGCCGATGCCGTGCTCGCCCGTCGCGGTGCCGCCCATCTCGATGGCCCGCTCGACGATGGCGGCGTACACCTCCTCGCCGCGCGCGACCATCTCCTCGTCGTCCGGGTCCGCCAGCACGGAGTAGTGGACGTTGCCGTCGCCCGCGTGCCCGAAGCAGGGGACGAGCAGGTCGTGTTCCGCGCCGAGTTCCTTCGCGTAGCGGATAACCTCCGAGAGCTTCGAGACGGGCACGGTGATGTCGCCGGGGTGGAGCGGCGTCAGGTCCGGGTCGTACGTCTGGACCGCGTAGGCGAGTTCCTCCCGGGCCTTCCACAGGGCGTCCATCTCCTCGTCGCCCGCTATCTCGAACGACTCGACGTCGTGGGCCTCGAAGACGGAGCGGCAGAAGGCTATCTCCTCCTCGATGCCGTGGTTCGCGTGGAACTCGACGAATATCATCGCGGCCTCGGGGAGGTCAGAGCCCTGATACGCGGCCGCCATCGCGCCGGCCGTCTCGTCGATGAGTTCTATCTTGGCGACGTCCACGCCCGAGCGCACGGCGTCGAAGACCGCCTCCGCGGCGTCGTCGAGCGAGGGGAAGACCGCGCGGCCGCCGCGTATCTGCTCGGGGAGCCCCGCGAGTTCGAGGGTGGCGCGTGTGACGACCGCGAGCGTCCCCTCGGAGCCGACGAGCAGGTCCTTGAGGTTGTAGCCGGCGCTCGTCTTCTTCGCCTTCGACCCGGCGGTGAACACCTCCCCCGCGGCGGTGACGGCCTCGACTTCGAGCACCCAGTCGGCCACCTCGCCGTACTTGACGGTCTGCATCCCCGAGGCGTCGTTGGCTATCATCCCCCCGATGGTCGAGATATTCCCCGAGGAGGGGAGCGGCGGGAAGAACATCCCGTGCCCCTCGACGGCCTCGTCCACGGCCGACCCCATCACGCCCGGCCCCACGTCCACCTGGAAGTCGTCGGGGCGGACCTCGTGGACCTCGTTCATCCGCATCAGGTCGAGGCTGATGCCGGCGAAGGCGGGGACGGCGTTGCCCTCCATCGACGTGCCGGCGGCGTAGGGGGTGACGGGAACGCCCCGCTCGTTCGCGGCGGCGAGGACGTCGGCCACGTCCTCGGTCGATTCGGGGTAGACGACCGCGTCGGGGGTGACGCCCTCGCCGGCCTGCTGTGCGCCCCAGTCGGCGGCGTGCGAGTCGCGGGCCGAGTCGCCCGTCGTCACCTGCTCCGGGGGGAGCACGTCCGCGAGGAAGGCGGTGTCGTACGACATACCCGCAGGGACGGCCGCCCGCGCATAAATCTACCCACGCGGCGGATGAACACGGCCAAGTGTGCCGCGGGCGAGACACGGACGATGAGAGCCGTGCAGGTCACCGAGTTCGGCGACGCATCGAATCTGGAAGTCGTGGACACCGAGGTCCCCGAACCCGGCGAGGGCGAGGTCCGCATCGAGGTGAAGGCCGCGGGCATCAACTTCGCCGACATCATGCAGCGGCGCGGCCACTACGACGGCGGCCCGGAGCCGCCGTACGTCGCGGGGCTGGAGGTCGCCGGGGTCATCGACGCCGTCGGCGAGGGCGTCGGGCGCTCCGTCGGCGACGAGGTGGTGTCGATGGTCGGCATCGGCGGCTACGCGGAGTACGCCATCGGCGACGCGCGCGGCCTGCTCGACGTGCCCGCGGGGATGAGCATGGAGGAGGCCGCCGGCTTCCCCGTCCAGTTCCTCACGGCGCACAACTGCCTCCACGAGTGGGGCGACCTGGAGGAGGGCGAGACGGTGCTGATTCACGCCGCGGCGGGCGGCGTCGGCACGGCGGCGGTCCAGATAGCGAGCGAGGCCGGCGCGCGCGTCATCGGCACGGCCTCGACGCAGGAGAAACTCGACAAGGCCGCGGCGCTCGGCTGCGACGTCGGCATCAACTACGAGGAGGAGGACTTCGTCGAGCGGGTCGCAGAGGAGACGGACTACGGGGTCGACCTCGTGCTCGACGGCGTCGGCGGCGAGACCTCGGAGCGGTCGCTCCACGCGCTCACGGAGTTCGGCCGGATGGTCAGCTACGGCGCGGCCTCGGGCCGGCCGGGTCGCCCGCCGACGAACGAACTGCTGTTCGGCAACAAGTCCGTCATCGGCTACCACCTCGGCCGCGCGACGAACCGCAAGCCGATGAAGGTGATGAGCGCCGTCCCGCCGCTGACGGAGATGCTCGCCGACGGCACGCTGGAGGTGCAGGTCGGCCACACCTTCGACCTGGAGGAGGCCGCGGAGGCCCACGAGTTCATCGAGGCGCGCAAGTCGAGCGGGAAGGTCGTCCTCGTCCCGTAGAGCGGTAACCGAGCGGGGCGAGCGCGCTAACGGTTGTCGTCCGTCGCGGCGCTTTCGTTACCATCGTTCACCCCGATGGCAAACTTTTCGTAGGCCGCGCCGGGACTCGTCGGTATGAGTAACCTCGTTGCTGATATCGAGGAGACCGCGGCGGCGCACCCGGACGCGACCGCCATCGGCTTCCAGGGGCAGGAGTTCACCTACGAGCAGTTCTGGGCGCGCGCCGGCCAGTTCGCGCAGGCGCTCGCCGACGCGGGCGTCGAGCCCGGCGACCGTGTGGGGCTGTACCTGCCGAACCTCCCGCAGTACGTGACGGCGTTCGTCGGTACGCTCCGGGCCGGCGCTATCGTCGTCCCGATGAACCCGCAGTACAAGTCCCGGGAGATCAGCCACCTGCTCTCCGACTCGGGAGCGAAGGCCGTCGTCGGCCTCGCCGACCTGGTGCCGCAGGTGAAGGAGGTCCAGGACGACACCGACGTCCACACCGTCGTCTCCGTTGGCGGCGACGCCGACGGCGCGACCGAGTTCGGCGCGTTCCTCGCCGACGACACGCTCGCGACCGTCGACCGCGAGGACGACGACGTGGCCGTCCAGCCGTACACCTCGGGGACGACCGGCCAGCCGAAGGGCGTCCTCCTGACGCACCACAACCTCGCGTTCGACGCGCGCGCCTCCGCGGAGATACACGACGGCATCGACCCCGACGACAAGTTCCTCGGCGTGCTCCCGCTGTTCCACATCTACGGGATGACCATCACGATGATATCGACGCTGTTCGAGGGCGGCTCGTACTGGCCGCTCCCGGCGTGGGACGCCGAGGAGGCGCTCGGCCTCATCGAGAGCGAGGGCATCACGCACGTCCACGGCGTGCCGGCGATGTTCAACGACGTGGTGAACACGCCCGGCGCCGAGGAGTACCACCTCTCCTCGGTCGAGTTCGCCAACTCCGGCGGCTCCTCGCTCCCCATCGAGGTGATGCAGCGGTTCGAGGAGATGTTCGACGTGGAGCTGTTCGAGGGGTACGGGCTGACGGAGACCTCGCCGGTGACCCACGCGAACCGGCCGGGCGACCGCCGCCCCGGTTCCATCGGGAAGACGCTCCCCGGCATGGAGGCGATGATCGTCGACCACGAGTTCCGCAAGCTCGACCCCGTCCCGAAGGGGCCGGTCGACGACGAGACGGAGCTGGACGACGTGGTCGGCGAACTCGTCATCAACGGCCCGAACGTGATGCAGGGCTACTACGGCCTGCCGGAGGCGAACGAGGAAGCGTTCACCGAGGCGGACGGCAAGCGGTGGTTCCACACCGGCGACCTCGGCTACCACGACGAGGACGGCTTCTTCTACGTCGTGGACCGCGAGAAGCACATGATCGTGACGGGCGGCTACAACGTCTACCCCCGCGAGGTCGAGGAGTTGCTCTTCGAGCACCCGGACATCGCGGACGCGGCCGTCGTCGGCATCCCGGACGATCGACGCGGCGAGACGGTGAAGGCGTTCGTCGTGCCGACGCCCGACGCCGAGGCCACCCCCGAGGACATCAAGCAGTACTGCCTGACCAACCTCGCGGAGTACAAACACCCCCGCGAGGTGGAGTTCGTCGAGGAGCTGCCGCGCACGACGACCGGCAAGGTCCAGAAGTTCGAGCTCCGCGGCGAGTAATCAGAGCGGGTCGAGGCCGTCCCGCCTGCCGTCCAGCACGTCGAACCGTTCTTCCCGTCGCGTTTCCAGCCACCGGAGCAGCCGCGCCGCCCAGTCGAGCTTCCGCCGCTTCGCCGGCGACACGCCCGGGTCGTCGAAGTCCCAGCCGGGGAAGGTCAACGACGCGGCCCCGAAGTGGTCGGCGAGGAAGGCGGCCCGGTCCCCGTCGGTGAACCCCCCGAAGTTCTCCGTGGGGCCCGCCGGCTCGCACTGTACCGTCGGCAGAACGTACTCGCCGTCGAACCCCGGCACCCGCTGCCGCACGAGGTCGATGTTGTCCCCGTGGGCGTGGGCGGCGACGACGACCCCCTCGCGGGTGAGATGGCGCGCGGTGTCGGGGTTCTTGTCGAGGTCCGTCACCATCAGGTCCACGTCGAGACGGTGTTCGCGGAGGGTGTCGGCCGCGACGCTCGCGGCGACCACGTAGTCGGCGGCGCGGACGCGGTCGAGGCCGTCGGCGAGCGTCGCCGCGCCGCCACAGACGGCCACGTCCGCCCCCTCGATCCCGGCGAGGCGTCGGTGGTCGAACGGCGCCGCGAGGTCGGCCAACACGTCACGGGCGCGCTCGTCGTCGGCCGCGGGGAAGCCGAAATCGTCGAGAACCAGCCGGTACACGGGTTCCCACGTCTCCCAGCGCATCAGCCGAAGAATGTACCGCGGGCCCGTCGGCCACGGAGTACCCCTACCCGTCGTGACCGGTGGGCAACCACCCGGCGATTCCCCCGGATACGGTATAAGCTTTCTCTTGCGAGCGAGCGCTGTGGGGCTTCCGTGTGAGGGTTTGTCAGACGCGTGTGCGACATCACAGCCCCTCCGCGACCGCGTCGAGCCGGCGTCCGACCGGGCCGTCGGCGGCGCGCGCGGCCGCACGGAGGGCGGCGACGGTGCCGAACAGGAGCGTCCCGTCCGGCCCGGCCGCGACTTCGACGCCCGGGTGGGCCGCGGCGAGGTCGCCCAGCGCGGCGTGTTCGGCCTCGGACAGCGCCGACAGTTCGAACACCCGCGTCGTCGCGGCCTCGGGGTCGGCCTCCGCCCCGGTGCGGTCGAGGTGGCGGCCGGCGTCCCCGGGCGTCCGCACGTCGAGTTCCTCCACCCCCGCGCCCGTATCGCGCACCCGGTCGGGCGTGAAGCGGTCGCCCACCTTCGCGGCGTCGAGCGTCTCGGCCACGTCGTGGGTGCGGACGACGTGTGCGCCCCGCTCTATCGCCATCGCCGTCGCGGCGAGCGACACCGGGAGGGCCTCGTCGGTGTCGCGGCCGGCGAGGTCGCGGAGGAAGTTCTTCCGGTTGATGGAGACGAGCATCGGCAGGCCGTAGCCGCGGAACTCCCGGAGGCGCTCGAACGTCTCGCGGTCGTCCTGCAGCGTCTTCGCCTCCGACCAGCCGCCGAAGGCGGGGTCCACGATGGTCTTGTCCGTCAGCCCGTTCAGCGCGAGGGCGTCGTAGATGTCGTCCACGTCCTCGACCGCGCCGGGGCGTTCGAGGTCCGGCGGCGAGGCCATCTTGCCGACCGCCACGTCGTACTCTTCGCAGACCCGGGGCATCTCCGGGTCGGCGAAGCCGCAGATGTCGTTCACCATGTCGAAGCCGGCGTCGAGCGCTGCCTCCGCCACCTCGTGGTAGCGCGTCTCGATGGAGAAGACGGCGTCGCCGGAGACGGACTCGATGGTCTCGACCGCGGTTTCGAGCCGTTCGAGTTCCCCCTCGGCCGACAGCACCTCGAAGTCCTTGTTCGCCGACTCCAGCCCGACGTCGACGATGTCGGCCCCCTCGTCGATGAGTTCGCGGTCCACGTACTCGGCCGCCTCCCCGGGGTCCTCGAAGACGCTGGGGTCGTACGGCGACTCCTTCGAGACGTTGAGCACGCCCATGATTCGCGTCGGGTAGTCGTCCCCGATTCCCAACCCCGCGGCGTCCACGTTTCGCATACCCGCGACGAGGGGCGCACGGCCGATAAGTCCGGGGAAGCCGGCGGCCCGTGGGAGTGCGCGGCTTCGCGCCGCTTTTACCCCGCGACCCCCGTGTCGTGGTATGGGAAAGGTCTCCATCGCGCTGCGGGGGTGGCGCTTCGACGAGGACGACGTGTTCACCGACGAGGGGGAACTGCGCCCGCTCGACGAGATGGACACGGACACGCGCGAGCGCATCGTCCGCCTCTCCGTGGTCGCGGGCCAGCCCTGCGACGCCTGCTGGCTGATCCACGGCGACGCCAACATCGAGCAGTGTAACGTCGCGCGCATCGTCTACGGCGAACCCCTCCACGAGGTCGTGCTGTGTGCCGACCACGAACCGGACTTCCTCTACTGGTTCCGCGAGCGGGGCGGGGCCGACCTGACGAACCGCCCCAGCGAGTTCGAGGACGACTTCTACGCGTGGTTCGACGACGGGAATCGCGCGCCGGAGGACTACGGCGGGATGGAGTACGTCAACACCGACCCCGACGACGTGCCCCGGCCCCAGCCGGACGTGGACATGCCCACGCTGGAGGAGGAGCTCGCCAAGCTCGACGACGAGGACCTCGACGCGCTGGACGTGGACCTCGACGACCTCGACATCGACGACCCCGACGACGGGGACGACGACGTGCCGGACGACTCGCGGCTGGGCGACCTCGACGTATGATATCGGTCGCGGTCGTCGGCGCGGAGACGCCGGGCAACGTCGGCACCATCGCCCGCGCGATGAAGAACTTCGGCCTCTCCGACCTCTACCTCGTGGACCCGCCGGCCCTCGACCCCGAGGGCGAGGCGTACGGCTTCGCCGGCCACGCCCGCGAGGACGTGCTCCCGAACGCGACGGAGACGACGTTCGACGACCTCGTCGAGCGGTTCCACACCGTCGGGACCACGGCCGTCACGAACGAGGACGCCCGCAAGCACGTCCGCTACCCGTATCGGACGCCCGCGGACCTCGCCGACTCGCTGCGCGACGTGGAGACGGACACCTGCGTCGTGTTCGGCCGCGAGCGCGTCGGCCTCACGAACGAGGAACTCGCGCGCCTCGACGAGGTGGTGTCCATCCCGGCGAGCGCGGAGTACCCCGTCCTCAACCTCGGACAGGCCGCGACCGTCGTCCTCTACGAGCTCCGCGACCTCTCCGTCGCGGAGACCCAACACCCCGACGCGGTGGAGCGCGCGGACGAACCCGAGATAGAGGGCCTCCACGAACAGTTCGCGGCGCTGCTGGAGCGTATCAATCACCCCGAGGGAAAGCGCGCCAAGACGGCGCGCCTGTTCCGCAGACTCGTGGGTCGCGCCCACCCGACCCCTCGCGAGGCACGTACCCTCCGCGGGGTGTTCCGCCGCGCGGCGATGTTCGCCGACCCGCCCGACGACGACTAGCGCCTACGAGCGCTTCCCGATCTCCTCGCGCAGCACGGCGGAGACGACCTCGCCGTCCGCCTTCCCGCGGAGCGCGCCCATCGCCTCGCCCATCAGCCCGGAGAAGGCGCCCATTCCCTCCTCCGCGACCTGTTCCTCGTTACGCTCGACGACCTCGACGACGGCCTCGCGGACCTCTGCCTCGCTCACGCCCGAGAGCCCGGCCGCCTCGACGGCCTCCTCGGCCGACAGCGAGGGGTCCTCGGCGAGCGTCGCGAGCACGTCGCCGACGCCCTCCTTCGCGAGGTCGCCGTCCTCCACGAGCGCCATCACGGCGAGCAGGCGGTCGTCCGTGAGGTTCTCGACGGCCACGTCGTCGCGACGCAGTTCCGTGAGCGTGGATTCGAGCGTCGTCGCGGCGAACGTCGGGTCGACGCCCGCGTCCACGGCGTCCTCGTACACGGGCATGTACTGGCCGTAGGCGACCTGCTCGGCGAGGCCCGCGTCGAGGCCGTGGTCGGCCGCGTACCGCTCGACGCGCTCGGTGAGCAGTTCCGGGGCCTCGACGGCGCTCGGGTCCGGTTCGACGGGCGGCACGTCCGTCTCGGGGTACATCCGCGCCGCGCCCGGCAGGGGCCGGAGGTAGCGGGAGGTGCCGTCCGGGAGCGCGTCGCGCGTCTCCTCGGGCACGCCCTCGATGGCCGTTTCGGCGCGCTCCGCGGCGGCGGCGATGGCGGCCTCGGCCACGTCGCTCTCGGCGGCGACGAGCGCGACGGCGTCCTCCGCGTCCGCGCCGACGGCCTTGCGGAGCGCCTCAACCTCGGACTCCGTGACGCCGTAGGCCGGCAGCTCGTCCGTGTGGAAGATGCCGCCCGCGCCGCTCCGCTTGGCGTGGTCGGACAGTTCGGTGCCGAGGCGGCGGTCGGGCTGTATCTCCCGGCCGACGAGGCCGTCGAAGCCGCCCAGCCGAACGGCCGTCACGCGCTCCGCGCCGGCGATGACGCCGGAATCGGTGTCCGTGAAGGTGTCCGTCACGTCCGTCGGGTCGCCCACCGAGGCGTCGCGCTCGCGGAGCTCCTCGCCGATGGCGAGCAGTTCGACCTGCCGGCCGACCTCGCCGCGCACGAGGTCCTCCAGGTCGTCGAGCGACTGGACGCCCTTCAGTTCGACGCGGGCGCCCTCGGCGATGGAGACGTTCACGTCCTGCCGGATGGTGCCGAGGCCGCGCTTGACCTTCCCCGTCGAGCGCAGCAGCATCCCGATGCGCTCGGCGGCCTCCCGCGCCTGCTCGGGCGAGCGGATGTCCGGCTTCGTCCCTATCTCGACGAGCGGGATGCCGAGCCGGTCGAGGCCGAAGGTGACGCCGTCGTCCGTCTCCTCGACGCGGGCGGCGGACTCCTCTTCGAGCAGGAGGTCCTCGATGCCGACCGGCCCCTCGGAGGTCGTTATCTCGCCGTCGTTGGCGACGAGCGTGGAGCGCTGAAAGCCCGAGGTGTTCGAGCCGTCGACGACGATCTTCCGCATCACGTGCGCCTGGTCCGCGACCGTCGCGTCGAGCAGCGTCGCTATCTCCAGGGTCGTCTCCAGCGCCTCGTCGTCCAGCCGCCGGGGCGGCTCGTCGTCCTCCTCGACGAGACACGTCGAGTCGTACGCGAGGTAGGTGAACTCCCGGTCGACGCGCGACTCCTCCAGCGCGGCCTCGTCTATCTCCCCGAGCTCCGAGCGCGTCGGATGGAGGTAGCGGACGAACGACCGCTCGGACTCGGCCGGCTCGCGGCGGACGGTCGGGCAGTTACAGAAGAGCTTCGTCGCCGTGTCGAGCTGTTGGTGTATCTCCAGCCCGGCGACCAGCCCCACCTCGTCGTAGTCGTAGTCGGTCATTACCGGGGCTGACACGGCGGGCGGCAAAAAACCATCCAGTCCGCCCGCCGTACAAGAGCGTTTCCCCGAGTTCCCGCGCCGGAGAGCGGCCGGGGGGTTATACGCCGGGGCGCCGGCACGACCGGGTATGGACCCCGCCCGCTCCACGACCCGCCGCGGCCTGCTCGCCGGCATCGGCGCGGCCGCGACCGCCGCGACCGCCGGCTGTGTCGAGGTGCTCCCGCCGCTCGGCTCCCGCGTGACCGTCGGGCGCGTGGACGTGCCCGCGGCCGACCCGCCGACCTACCGCCGATGGATACCCGCGTCGTCGGCCGTCCCCGGGACCGCCGGCGTGAACCCCGACAACGTCATCGCCGCGCGCCGGACCGCCCCGGGGACCGACAACGGGTGGGCCATCACCGCGTTCGCGCGGCAGGTGATGACGGGCCGCATCGACTGGTTCGGCTACGGCTACGACCACTACGACCGCGCCGTGATGGTGGACGACGGCGTCGTCCTGACCGGCGAGGTCGACCCGGCCGTCGTCGCGGACGCGCTCGACGGCACCGGCTACACGGCCGCCGGCGAGTACGAGGGCTACGCGCTGTACGCGCGCGACGATATGCCCCGGACCGTCGCCGTCCGCGACGGGACGGTCGTGTGGGCGAGTTCGGTCGGCGAGGGCGACACCGGCGCCGTCGTTCGCGCGATAGCCGATGCGGGCGCGGGCCGCATCGAGCGCGAGCACGAGGCGAACGACGACTACGCGGCGCTCACCGCCGCGACCGGCGAGCGGGCCGCGAACTGGGTCGGCCCCGTGGGCTACGACCCCACGGACGAGGCACTGGGCGGGGCCGTGGCCAGCGTCGCGGACGACCGCGGCACCTACGTCGTGAGTCACACCCTCTACCCCGAGGGCGTCGCGGTGCCGGTCGGTCGCATCGAGCGCGCCCTGCGCGGCGACCGTCGGGCCGTCGAGTCGGCCCGCGCCGAGGTGACCGCCGAGGACCGTTTCGCCGTCGTCGAGGAGTGGTTCCCGGCGAGCGCGACGACCGGTCGCGACCCCGTGACGTTCCCGCAGGTCACGTGGGGCGCGAGCCACGGGGACGCGACCGTGACCGTCCGTCACGAGGCCGGCGAGTCGGTCGATGCCGACAAACTGGAAGTCGAGCGCTCGGCCGGCGGGGAGTCGAGCGTCGCCGACGCCTCGTTCCCGGGCGGGACGGTCGAGCCCGGCGACAGCTTGACGGTGCCGGTGGACGACGCGACCGAACGGGTGTGGCTCACCTACCGCCCGACGGCGGACCGCTCCGCCCGGCTGTTCACCTACACCCTCCCGTGATTCACACACGCATCGCCGATGTCACCCACCCCACTCCCGCGCCGCGCCCGCACGCCGGCCCGGCCGCCGTCCGCGGAGGGCCGCCGGTGACGGACCCCGGCTTCGAGACGGTCGTCGCCCTCCTCGACGACGAGTACGCCCGCGCGGTGCTGGCCGCGACCGACGGCAGGGCACGGTCGGCGACGGAGCTCGCGGCGACCCTCGACGCCTCGAAGCAGACGGTGTACCGGCGGCTGGAACGGCTGCGCGAGGCGGGGCTCGTCGCGGAGGCGACCCGGCCCCGCTCGGACGGCCACCACGAGACGGTGTACACGGCGACGCTCGAGCGCGTCTCGGTCGAACTCCGCGAGGGGGAGTTCGCGGTCGAGGTGGAGACGGACGGGGAGCGCGACGCCGCCGACACCCTCACCGACCTGTGGAGGCGGTTCCCGTGACGACGGCGCTCGGGGCGCTGGTGCTCGCGTTCGCGGCCGGGTCGGTCCTGCTCGGGCTGTTCATCGCGTACCAGGCGTACCGGGGGCTGCGCCGCAACCGCGACCGCCGGATGCTCTACCTCTCGGTCGGGATGGTGCTGCTGTTCGGGGTGGCGTACGCGCTCGCCTTCCTCACGAGCGTCGTCCTCCAGTTCCGGTTCGTCCCGCTCGCGTACCAGGACGGGCTGCGCCTCGCGGTGCGGGTCGCGCAGTTCGCCGGCCTCGCGCTCATCGCCTACTCGATGTACGCCGACTGATACCCCTCCCCCCAGGCTTTCGGCGCTCGGGGCTGAACCCGGCCTATGGTATCGCTCCCCGACGCCTCGAACGCGCGGCTCGGCTGGTGGCTGGTCGTCGCCGGGCTCGCCGTCGTGCTCGCCGCCGTCCTCGAACGCGTGGTCGGGGTCGCCGTCCTCGGCCTGTTCGTCTACTACGTCGTGCGGCCGCTCCACCGCCGGCTCGACGAGCACGTCGCCGAGAGCGCCGCGGCGACCGCGACCTTCGTCGGCGTCATCGTCCCGCTCGTGGTGGTCGTCGGCTACATCGTCGTCGTGGCGACGAGCGAGCTGTCCGGGTTCCTCGGCGGCGCCTCGCCGGCCGTAAGCGACCTGCTCGCGCCGTACCTCGGCGACGAGGCGCTCTCCGCGACCCGCCGGGAGACCCTCGCGGCCGCGCTGAACGACCCCGTCGCCGTCCTCCGGACCAACGCCGGCGCCGCGGGCCGGGCCGCAGACGCGGCGATGGCCGTTCTCGCCGCCGCCGGCCGCGTGCTGTTCGTCACCTTCGTCGCCGGCGCCATCGCGTACTTCCTCCTGCAGGACGGCGACCGCCTGCGGGCGTGGGGTCGCGACCACCTCTTCGAGGACGAGTCGGTGCTCGACGCGTTCCTGACGGCGGCCGACCGCGACCTCGAAACCGTCTACCTCGGGAACGTCTTCACCGTCGCCCTCGTGGCGGTCGGCGCGGCCGTCGTGTACAACGCCTACAACCTCCTCGCCCCGCCGGCCGTCGCCGTCCCGATTCCGACCGCGCTCGCGCTCGCCACCGGGCTGGCGAGCTTCGTCCCCGTCGTGGTCGGCAAGCTCGTGTACGTCCCCCTCACGGGCGGGCTGGCGCTCGTCGCGGCGCGGACGCGGCCGGACCTCGTCGTCTACCCCCTCGCCCTGTTCGCCGTCGCGCTCGTCTTCCTCGACCTGCTCCCGCAGGCCGTCCTCCGACCGTACCTCTCGGGCCGGAGCCTCCACACCGGGGCGACGATGCTCTCGTACGTCCTCGGGACGACCGTATTCGGCTGGTACGGCCTGTTCCTCGGGCCGCTGCTGCTCGTCCTCGTCGTCCACACGGCCCGCATCGTGCTCCCCGAACTGCTCGCCGGGGAGGAACTGACCCCCGCCGCGGCGGCCGCCGCGCTGGGCTCCGAGCCGGACTGAGCGCCGGTGCCGGCAACGCCGGCCCCTACTTCCGGGACTATCGGGGCCCCGACCCATGGACGGGTATGTACCGACGGCTGCTCGTCGCCGTGCTCGTCGTCCTCGCCGGCTGTGGCGCCGCGGTGCCGGGCGGCGGGGAGCAGACGCCGAGCGAGACGGCGACGGCCGCCCCCGTCCCCACGACCACGCCGGCCCCGACGCCCGACCCCGTCGTGTACCCGCCGGGGCTCGCGGATGACGGGGTGAACGCCACGGCGCTCGCGGCGGCCACGCGGGCGTCGCTCTCCGGCACCGAGTTCGCCCTCCAGTACGACCGCCGCGAGGCCCGCCCGGAGCCGTCGCTCGGGGCGGTGTACGTCGGGCCGCGCGTGCAGGTACGGGCCGGCGCGCCGGACCGCTACGTCGTCAACCGCTCGCTCGTCACGGAGCGCGGCGGCGGCCTCTCGATAGAGACGTTCCGCAACGCCACGTACGTGAACGGGTCGCGCGCCACGACGCTCACGCGCAACGGGACGGAGACGAGTGCGGCCGGGCCGGACGCGGAGGGGGTTCCGAGCCGGCTCGCGGGGTCGCTCGTCGCCCGCTATCTGGCCGTGGAGACGGCCGAGGTCACCGTGTTCGAGAACGGGACGGCGCTCGTACAGGGGGAGGGCGGCGGGCCGGCGAACGCCTCGGACTACTCCGTGACTGCCGTCGTCGCGCCCGACGGGACGGTGCTGCGGCTGGACGCGCTGTACGTCGAGAACGACCGCGTGCAGTTCGCGACGGTCCGTATCGAGGGGGCGACGTTCGAGCCGCCGGGGTGGGCGCCGAACGGGACGAACGCGACCGCCTAGTCGTCGCCGAGGATGCCGCGGTGGGTCATCGCCTCGGGGTCGAGCACCTCGTCGGCCTCCTCCTCCGTGAGGTAGCCCTCGGCGACGACGACCTCGCGGACGGTCTTCCCCTCCGCGAGCGCCTTCTTCGCCACCTTCGAGGCCTTGTCGTAGCCGATGGTCGGGTTCAGCGCCGTGGCGAGCGCCATGGACTGCTCGACCTGCGACTCCATATGCGCGCGGTCGGCCTCCAGCTTCGCGACGAACCGCTCGCCGAACACCTCGGCGACGTTGGCGAGCATCTCCGCCGACTGGAGGTAGTTGTGCGCGATGACCGGCTTGTAGAGGTTCAGGTCTATCTGTCCCTCCGCCGCGCCCGCGGAGACCGCGGCGTCGTTGCCGACGACCTGCTTGTGGACCTGGTTGACCGCCTCCGCGACGACCGGGTTGATCTTCCCCGGCATGATGGAAGAGCCGGGCTGGTTCTCCGGCTGCTCTATCTCGCCGAGGCCGTTGCGCGGGCCGGAGGCGAGCAGCCGCAGGTCGTTGGCGATCTTGTTGAGCGACCCGGCGACGACGCGGAGCGCGCCGTGGGCCTCGCTCATCGCGTCGTGGGCCGCCTGCGCCTCGAAGTGGTTGTCGGCCTCGCGGAACGCGAGGCCCGTCTCCTCGGAGATATACTCGGCCGCGCGCTCGGGAAACTCGGGGTGGGTGTTGAGACCCGTGCCGACCGCGGTCCCGCCGAGCGCGAGTTCGCCGAGACGGTCGCGCGTCGACTCGACGCGCTCGATGCCCTTCTCGACCTGGACGCGGTAGCCCCCGAACTCCTGGCCCAGTCGCACGGGCGTCGCGTCCTGCAGGTGCGTGCGGCCCGTCTTGACGGCGTCGTCGAACTCGGCCTCCTTGTCCGCGAGCGCCTCGGCGAGCGTCTCCAGCCCCGGAAGCACGTCCTTCACGGCGGCTTCGAGCGCGGCGACGTGCATCGCGGTCGGGATGACGTCGTTCGACGACTGCCCGTAGTTGACGTGGTCGTTCGGGTGGACGACGCGGTCGCCGATCTCCTTCCCGAGTATCTCGGCGGCGCGGTTGGCGATGACCTCGTTCGCGTTCATGTTCGAGGAGGTGCCGGAGCCGGTCTGGAACACGTCGACCGGGAACTGGTCGTCGTGCTCCCCGGCGATGACCTCGTCGGCCGCCGCGGCGATGGCCTCCGCCTGCTCGTCCTCCAGCAGGCCGAGGTCGTTGTTGGCGCGCGCCGCCGACTTCTTGACGACGCCGAGCGCGCGGACGAACCGCCGGCCGAACGAGACTCCCGAGACGGGGAAGTTCTCGACCGCGCGCTGGGTCTGTGCCCCCCAGTAGGCGTCCGCCGGCACCTGCATCTCGCCGAGACTGTCCTCCTCGGTTCGGAACTCGTCGCTCATACCCCGTGGGTCGCGTGGTCGAGAATAAAAGCCACCGGAAGCGGCCGACGGACTTTCGTCGGCGGCGGCCCGGCGTCCGGCGTGCTCCTCCAGTTCGGCATCCCCTCCGGCTTCGACCCGTGGCTCGACCTCGTCTCCTCGGTCGGCATCGGCGTCCTCGCGGCTGTCGCGGCGTGGCTCCTCGCGGGGCGGCGCGACCCCGACCACCGGCTGGCCTGGAGCGGGGGCCGGGGTCGCCGGCTTCGGCTCCCTCCTCGGGGCCGTGGCCCTGCTCCTGTTGCTCCCGGCCGTGACCGACGGGCGGAGCCGCGGGGGAGGAGTTTAGCCCCTGGCTTGCGAAGCCGGCGCCATGACGCTCGAAACCGTACTCGTGGCCGTCGGCGGGTCGTCGCCGGGCGACCGACTGGCACAGGTGGCGGAGGACATCGCGGGACCGGCGGGCGCGACCGTCGTCCTCGGACACGTGTTCGCCGAGGACGACTACGAGGACACCGTCGAGCGGCTGGAGTTCGACGACGACACCGAGGTGTCGCCCGACGCCGTCGCCGGCCGGAACCGCACCGTTCGCGACCTGGAGAAGCGGTTCGACGCCGCGGGAATCGAGTCCGACCACCGCGGCGCGGTCGGCGAGCGCGCGCCCGAGGTCGTGTCGATGGCCGAGGCGCTGGACGCCGACCTGCTCGTCGTCGGCGGGCGGCGGCGCTCGCCGACCGGGAAGGCGGTCTTCGGCTCGACGGCCCAGGAGATACTGCTCGACGCGCCGTGTCCGGTTACCTTCGTGAAGCGCGGCGAGTACCCGTGAGCAGGTCCGAGAGCCCGTAGCGCGCGGTCGCCTCGTCGGCGTCCGGCAGCGGCTCGTCGGCGGTCACACAGTCGGCCGCGACCCCGAGCCGGTCGCAGACGAGGTCGGCCGCGGCCTCGGCCATCGCGCGGTGCGTGGTGAGCTTCCCGCCGACGACGGAGACGAACCCGGGCCGGTCGTCGCGCTCGGCGTGGTCCAGCAGCGAGAACGTCCGCGAGAACCCCACCGAGTCGCCGTCGGCGTCGGGTTCGTACAACGGCCGCACGCCCCAGTAGGTGTGGTCGACCGCGGCGTCGGCGAGCGCCGGCACCGCGGGCGTCAGCTCCTCGAACAACAGCGCCACCTCCCGGTCGTCGACCGCGAAGTCGTCGGGGTCGTCGACCTCGACGTCCGTCGTCCCGAGGATGCAGGCGTCGCCGCAGGGGACGACGATGTCGCCCGAGGACTTCGGCCGACAGCGGTTCACCACGCCCGAGACGAGCGCGTCGCCGACGACGGTCATCGCGCCCCGCGAGGGCGTCATGTCGAGGGGGACGCCGGCGAGCGCGGCGACCTGCTCGCCCCACGCGCCGGCGGCGTTGACGACGACCTCGGCCCCGATGCGCTCGCCGCCGTCGAGTTCGACGCCGACCGCGCGGCCGTCCTCGACGAGTACGTCCGTCACGGCCGTCCCCGTGCGTATCTCGGCGCCGGCGCGCTCGGCCGCCAGCGCCGTCGCCGCGACCAGCCGAACCGGGTCAACCGTCGCGTCGGGGACGGCGAGCGCGGCCTCGGTGTCGGGGGAGAGTCCCGGTTCGCGCTCGCGGGCCTCGGCGCCGGTCAGCCGTTCGGTTTCGATGCCGCAATCGGCGCAGGCGGCTTCGAGCCGGTCGAGGTAGTCGTCGGGGTCCGCGGGCAGCGAGACGAACAGGCCGCCCGTGTCCGCGACGCAGTCCGGGGCGACGTCGCGCACGACGCGGTTCTCGGCGATACAGGCGCGCGCGGACTCGGGGTCCGCGACGGCGTAGCGTGCCCCGGAGTGGAGCAGGCCGTGCATCGCGCCGCTGGCGCCCGCGGCGAGGTCGTCGCGCTCGACGAGCGTCGTCTCGACCCCGCGCTCGGCGAGGTCGCGGGCGAGGGCGACCCCGGTCGCCCCGCCGCCTACGACTGCGGCGTCCGTGTCGGTCATCGCTCGGGGGTGGGCGCGGTCGGCACTTGAGCCTCCCGCTCGAAACCGTTATTCGCCCGGCGGGAGCCGTCGGGGCATGGAGTACGTCGCCGCGGTCGACCAGGGGACGACGGGGACGCGGTGTCTGTTGTTCGACCGGGCCGGTCGGGTCGCGGGCGAGGCCTACGAGACGCACGAACAGCACTACCCGAAGCCGGGCTGGGTCGAACACGACCCCGCCGAACTGTGGACGAACACGAAGGCGGTCGTCGCGGAGGCGCTGGCGGCGGCCGACGCCGCGGCGACCGACCTCGCGGCGCTCGGACTCACGAACCAGCGCGAGACGACCGTGCTGTGGGACGCGGAGACGGGCGAGCCGGTAGGCAACGCGCTCGTCTGGCAGGACCGCCGGACGACGGAGCGCGTGGAGGAGCTCGAACGCGAGGGCAAGGCCGAGTGGATACGCGAGCGGACGGGCCTCGAACCGGACGCCTACTTCTCAGCGACGAAGGCCGAGTGGCTGCTCGACGCCGACCCCGTCCGGACCGACCGGGGCGCGACGCGCGACCGTCGCGAGCGGGCGGCCGACGGCGACCTGCTGCTCGGTACCGTGGACTCGTGGCTCGTCTGGAAACTCACCGGCGAGCACGCGACGGACGCCACGAACGCCTCGCGGACGATGCTGTTCGATATCCGCGCGCTGGAGTGGAACGACGACTTGCTCGCGGAGTTCGGGGTTCCCGAGGCCGCGCTCCCCGAGGTCCACGCCTCCAGCGACCCCGAGGCCTACGGGACGACCGACCGCGACGGGTTCCTCGGCGCCGAGGTGCCCGTCGCCGGCGTGCTCGGCGACCAGCAGGCCGCGCTGTTCGGCCAGACCTGTTTCGAGGCGGGCGAGGCGAAGAACACCTACGGCACCGGGTCGTTCCTGCTCGCCAACACGGGGACCGAGCCGGTGGCGAGCGACCACGGCCTCGTCACGACGGTCGCGTTCCAGCGGGCCGGGGAGCCGCCGAAGTACGCGCTCGAAGGGTCGATATTCGTCACCGGCGCCGCGGTGGAGTGGCTGGAGGACGTGTCGCTCGTGGACTCGCCCGCGGAGACGGAGACGCTCGCGCGCTCGGTCGATTCCACGGACGGCGTGTACGTCGTCCCGGCGTTCACGGGGCTGGGCGCGCCCCACTGGGACGGCCGCGCCCGCGGGACGATACTCGGCATCACGCGGGGGACCCGGCGCGAACACATCGTCCGCGCGACGCTCGAGTCCGTCGCTTACCAGACGCGGGACGTGCTCGAGGCGATGGAGGCGGACTCGGGCGAGGAGATAGAGTCGCTCCGGGTGGACGGCGGCGCCGTGCGGAACGACTTCCTCTGTGAACTGCAAGCCGGCATCCTCGGGCGCGAGGTGGTGCGACCCGCCCTCGACGAGACGACGGCGCTCGGGGCGGCCTACGCGGCCGGCCTCGCGGTCGGCTACTGGGAGGGCCTCGCGGCGCTCCGCGAGCAGTGGCGCGTGGACCGCTCGTTCGCGCCGGCGATGGACGGCGACCGCGCCGACGCCCGCTACGACCGCTGGGGCGAGGCCGTCGAGCGCGCCCGTGACTGGGCCCGCGACGAGGCGTAACGGGGGTCAGCGGTCGGCGTCGCTCGACACGGCGGCGTGGGCCCGGCGGACGGCACCCTCGTAAACGACGCCGCGGTGGGCGTCGACGGTCACCTCGTCGCCGTCCGCGACCGCGTCCGGCAGGGTCGCCCCGCCGACCATCGGGACGCCGAGTTCCCGCGCCACGATGGCGGCGTAGGAGGTGACGCCCGAGCGCGGGTCCACGACCGCCGCGACCCGCCCGGTGTCGCCCGCGAACTCGTCGTCGAACTCGTCGGGGAGCGCGAGCACCGCCCCCTCGGGGGCGTCCGTCAGGTCGCCGTCCGTCACCCGGTACAGCGGCCCGACGGCGTAGCCGTCCACGACCCCGCGGCCGGAGGCGAGGACGCTGGCCGCGACGTGGAGCTTCAGCGTGTTCGTCGTGTCCGCGCCGTCGATATCCGACATCATCCCCGCGAGCGCGACGACGGTGTCGCCCGAGGCCGCCACGCCGGCGTCGAGCGCCGCGCCGATGGCGTCGTGGATGACCGCCTCCGTGCCCGACGCCGAGAGGTCCACGTGTCGGGGGACGACCCCGCCCGAGAGGACGAGTCGCCGCCGGACGGCGTGGCTCGGGGTCGCCGCGACGACGGGGATACCGGGCCGGTACTTCGCGGCCTTGCGCGCCGTGTAGCCGGACTCGGAGGCGACGACCACGGCAGAGGCACCCACGTCCCGGGCGAGGTAGCGCGCCGAGCGGGCGAGCGCGTCCGTCCCCGAGTCCCCCGCGGCGGGCACGCGCTGCTCGCGGAGTTCGACGTACTCCTCGCTCGCGGCCACGTCCCGGACGATGCGGTCCATCGTCTCCACGACGCGGACGGGGTGGTCGCCTATCGCCGTCTCGCCCGACAGCATCACGGCGTCCGTGCCGTCGAGGACGGCGTTCGCCACGTCGGTCGCCTCCGCGCGGGTCGGCCGCCCGGCATGGACCATCGAGTCGAGCATCTCCGTCGCGGTGATGACCGGGACGCCGGCCTCGCGGCACCGGCGTATCACCCGCTTCTGGATGAGCGGCACCCGTTCGAGCGGGCACTCGACGCCGAGGTCGCCGCGCGCGACCATCACGCCCTGCGCGGCCTCGACGATGCCGTCGAGCGCGGCGACGGCGTCCGCGCGCTCTATCTTGGCGACGACGGGGATGTCCGCGCCCCGCGCCTCGATGGCCTCGCTGACGCGGTACACGTCCGCGGCGTCGCGGACGAACGAGGCCGCGACGAAGTCCACGTCGCGCTCGGCCGCGAGGTCCAGTTCCGCCTCGTCGCGCGCCGTCACGGCGTCGAGGCCGAGGTCCACGCCGGGGACGTTCACGCCCTTTCGCCCCCCGAGGTCGCCGCCGGAGCGGACGCGAACGACGACGGCGTCCCCCTCGACCCGCTCGACGGTCGTCTCGATGCGCCCGTCGTCGAGCAGGACGCGGTCCCCCGGCGAGACGCCAGCGAGCGGCTGTGAGAGGCCCACCTCCTCGGTGGAGACGGTGTCGCCGGCGACGAGGCGGACCTCGCTGTCGTCGGCGAGGGTTACGGCGTCGTCCGTCGGCGCGGTGCGTATCTCCGGCCCCGGGAGGTCGAGCATCACGGCGAGGGTGTCGTCGCGGTCGGCGTCGGCGGCGCGGACGGTGTCGATGAGAGCCGCGCGGTCCGCGGTGGAGCCGTGGCTGGCGTTCAGGCGGGCGACGGACGCGCCCGCGTCGGCGAGCGCGTCCACGGTCGCGCGGTCGTCGGAGGCCGGGCCGAGCGTGGCGATGACCGTGACCGGCGAGGGTTCGGGCATGGGTCGGCTACCGCGGCCCGGGAGAAAACGGTTGGCCGCGCCTACGGCGCGCGCGTCGTCAGTTCGAGCGCGTGGATGTCTGTCGTCATGTGGCCCTCGAGCGCGTCGTACACCATCTGGTGTTGGGCGACCAGCGTCTCCCCCTCGAAGGCGGGGGCGACGACCTCCGCGGCGAGGTGGTCGTCGTCGTGTTGGCCGCGGGCGCGCGAGACGGTCGCCTCCGCACCCTCGATGCCCTCCTCGATGAGTCGCTCGACGTCCTCGGGGTTCATACCCGGTCACAGGCGACGGGAGGCGAAAAGCCCGACGCTCCCCTACGTCCAGCGGTCGAGGCCGGTCTGGACCAGCGACTCCTCGATGCGCTCGAAGCCGCGCTCCACCTCCTCGGGGTCGACCTCCCACTCCTCCGTGACGTAGGCGCGTGCGGCGTCCATGTCCGGGTCGATGTCCGGGTCGAAGTCGGCGTCGTCGGTGACGTTCGGGTGGAGGAAGAGGTCGCGGATGCGGTCGGCCCCCTCGATGTGTTCGCCGCGCGCGTCGAGCGCGCCCCACAGGTCGCCGTGCTCGCGGACGAGCTTGACTGCGGTCTTCGGGCCGATGCCGTCGATACCGGGGTTGAAGTCCGTCCCCATCAGAACCCCCGCGTCCACGAGCTGTTCCCACGTCAGGTCGTGTTCCGCGAGCGTCGCCTCGAAGTCCATCAGTTCGGGGTCGCCCTTCGAGGTCAGCTGTCGGAGGGTGTACGGCGCGCCCAACAGCAGGGTGTCGTAGTCCTCGCTGCCGACGTAGTCCACCTGCCCCTGCCGGGCCATGTGGCTCGCCTGCGCCTCGCCCTCCGCGGGGGCCTCGACGACCGGCACGTCGAGCCGCGACAGCAGGCCCCGGGTGGTCTCCTGTATCGTGTCCGTGAGTCGCTGGGTGCGCGACTGGAGCGTCGAGACGCGCGCCGAGTCCGCACCCGACTCCTTCGCTTCCTCGAGTTCGGCCTCGTAGCGCTCGCGCTGTTCGCGCCGCTCGGCGATTTCGTCGTCCTTCAGGTCCGTGACGCCGCCGTCGAAGACGAAGACGGGCGTGATGTCGTGTTCGAAGAACTTCGGGAGCCCCTGCACGACGCCGATGAGGTTCGCCACCTCCTCGCCGCCCGTCGTCGTGTAGGCGCCGTCGCGCGTGAACTTCACCGTCGTCGTGAGGTAGCGGTAAAGCCAGTTGTGCGCGTCCACCGCGACCACGCTCCCCGCGAGGTCGTCGAACGACACCTCGGAGAGGACGGCGAGCGAGCGGAGGTCCGAGTTTCCCATACCCGTGACACGGGCGGGGACCGTTTCAACCCCTCAGTTCCGGTCGCGGCGCGCGGCGCTTCCCCACGCTTCGTCCTCGCTCCCGTCGTCCGTCCCGTCGGTGTCCCGCCGCGCGCGCCGCTCCGCCTCGGCGCGGGTGAGTTCCTCCGTCGGGCGGTCCTCGCCGTGGACCAGCGCGTACAGCGCGAGCGGCGCGCCGAGCGCGAACAGGGCGAACAGGAGGAACACGGCGCCCTCGGCCATCAGCCGAGGAACACGTCGACGATGTCGGAGCCGCCGGAGGTGGTGTCGCGGTACAGCTCCGAGTAGCCGCAGTTGGTACAGGAGACGACCTCGAAGCTGTTCGTCTGGATATCGAACATCTTCGAGAGGCCGCCGCCGGTGGTCGATATCTTCCCCACGTCGGTTCCGTCGTGGCCGCACTTCGGACAGCCGCGTTCGTCGTCGGAGGGCATGCGCTCGGGGAAAACGTCGGCCGGAGGATAGGTCTTGTGCCCGTCAGTTCGCGCGGGTCAGCGCGTCGGTCACCCGGTCGCGCCGGTCGCGGATGACGCCGACGGCGGCCGCGGCGTCGGCCAACACCGGGTCGGGGACGGGGAACCGCTCGTAGAGGTAAGTCGGTATCTCCGCGCCGCCCTCGCGGAGCCGCCGCGAGCGCTCGACGGTGCGGTCGCGGACGTGGCGTTCGAGGGTTTCGAGGCGGCGCCAGCGGGCTTCGAGCGCCCCGAAGTCGCCGTCGGTCGCGGCGAGTCCTCCCGACTCCGCGACGCGGGCGGTCAGTTCGTGTTCGGCGTCCGCGAGCGCGCGGTCCTCCTCCGCGAGCCTGTCGAGCAGTTTCCGGCGCTGGGCGGCGGCCGCGGCCGCGCGGTCGGCGAGGACGGCCTGTAGGCCCGGCGTGAGGTCGCGCCCCTCGGCGAGCGCGCCGCCCGCGTCGGGGCCGAGTTCCGCGCGGGCGTGTTCTGCCAGCGTCTCGTCGTAGTCCTCCTCGAAGTGGTCGACGGCCATCGCCGTCTCGCGGTAGGCCCGCCGAACCGGTTCGAGCGCGTCGTCGGGCGGGCGGGCGCCGCCGCGCGCCACGACCGAGCCGTCCGCGAACGCCTCCGCCGACGCCGCCGAGCGCGGCGAGAGCGCGCGTACCCGCTCGCCGAACCGCTCGAAGGCCGCGAGTTCGGCGGCGACCCGGTCGCGCTCCTCGTCGCAGGCGGAGCGCGCGGCCGCGATGTACGAGAAGGCCGCGACTGAGCCGAGCGCGAACAGCGTCCCCACGACGGCGGCCTGCACGAGCATCGCGGTCGTCACGGCGCCCAAGGGGGTCTGGAAGGCCCCCGACCCCGACTGCTCCGAGACGCCCATCACCGTCAGCACGAGAGTCATGATACTAGGTGGCACGGAGTCATCCTACAAATAGTTCCGCGTCGGGCGCACGATGTGTCACTCGCCCGGGAGGTTTCGCCGCCCGTCGAGGAACGCGCGCTCGTCGTCGCCGAGGTCGCGCTCGCGGAAGCGGTCGAGACCGTCGCGGTACCGCGACCGGGACGTCTCGGCGGGGCGTTCGAGGACGAGTTCCGCGATGCCCGTCTCCCGGCCGGTGAACCCGAACCCGGCCTTGTACAGCGCCTCGTAGGCGAAGGGGTTGTTCACCGCGATGCGGACGCGGTCGTAGCCGCGGGCGAGCGCGCGCTCGGCGACGGCGTCACAGAGCCGCGGGCCGAGACCCTCGCCGCGGCGGTCCGCGCGGACGGTGACGTACCGGAGCCACAGCGTCCGGTCGTCGGTGCGGTCCTCGTTGAACGCGACCGCCGCGAGGACCGACTCGTCGAACTCGGAGTCCGGGTCGGACTCGCCCCCGCGGATGACCGCCTTCCCCGTGTTCGTCATCACGAACTTCCCCGCGTAGGCGAACCGTCGCCAGTCGAGGCGCACGCGCGGCCCGTCCCCCCCGGTCGTCGCCGGGTGCCAGCCCACGACCGCGACGTCGTCCATACCTCCCCGAGTCGGCGGAGCCGGAAACCCGTTACTCCCCCGGCGCGTGGGGGGAGTATGAACGACCACCGCGGCCACCTCTCCGGGCCGGACGTGACGCGCTTCGACCGGTTCGCCCGGCTGTACGAGCTGGCGATGCCCGACGCGGACCCCCAGACGCTCCGACGGGGCCTCGCCTTCGCTGAGCGCGACGTCGTGCGCGTCGCCGACGTGGGCGGCGGGACGGGGCGCGCGGCGAACGCGCTCGGGGGCGCGACCGTCGTGGACGCGGCCCGCGGGATGCTCGTCGAGGCGCGCGCGGACGGCAACGAGTGCGTGCAGGGGTCCGCCGAGCGGCTCCCCCTTCGCGACGGGAGCGTGGACGCGGTCACGGTCGTGGACGCGCTCCACCACTTCGCCGACCCCGAGGGCGCGGTCGCGGAGGCCGCGCGCGTCCTCCGGCCGGGCGGCGTCCTCGTCGTGCGCGACTTCGACCCGCGGACGCTCCGGGGCAAGGGGCTGGTCGCCGCCGAACGCCTCGTCGGGTTCGACTCGCGCTTCCTCGACAGCGCGACGTTGGTGGACACGATGCGCGAGGCCGGCCTCGCCGGCTTCCGGCCGGAGACGGGGTTCGCGTACACCGTCGTCGGCGTGAAGCCCGGCGGGCCGAAGCGGGGCGACTAAGCCGCGCGCGACCCGACCCGGGGTATGGACCTCCGCCCGCAGTTCCGCGCGGACCGGACGACGGCGCTCGTCCTCCTCGGGGACGCGCTGTGTATCGCGCTCTTCTCGGCGGCCGGCGCGCTCCAACACCCCGGGAACGCGCCGCTGTACGCCCGCGTGCCGGAAATCGCCGCCCCGTTCGTGCTCGGCTGGCTCCTCGTCGGCGCCCTCGTCGGGACGTTCGACGGGTCGTGGTTCGGGAGCGCTCGGACCGCTGCCGGCCGGGCCGCGGTCGCGTGGCTCGGGGCCGACATCGTAGGACAGGCGCTCCGGGCGACGGCGTTCGTCCCCGGTGGCGCGGACCCCGCCTTCTTCGTCGTCTCGCTCCTCGTCGGCGGGGCGCTCCTCGTCGGGTGGCGGGCGCTCGTGGCCCGGACCCTCTAGCGGGAGAGGTAGAGGCCGATGGCACCCGCGACGAAGCCGAACGCGGCCAGCACCGCGAACAGCGCCGCGGCGTTCGCGGCGGTCAGGATGCCCCCTGCGACCGCGCCGCCGAGCGCGCCGATGCCGAACACGCCCAGGTAGGTGTAGCCGTACGAGAGGCCGCGCGCGCCGGCCGGCGTGTACTCGGCGACGGTCGCCTGGTAGAACGGCTGGACGACGAACAGCGCGACCCCCATCACCGCACAGACGGCGAGCAGCGGGAGCAGCCCCGCGGTGGCCAGCGGCAGGAAGACCAGCGCGAGGACGCCGAGGCTCCCGTAGCCGAGCGCGAGGCCGCGCTCCACCTCGATGCGGTCGGTGAGCCGACCGCCGACGTACTGGCCGACGACGCCGGCCATCAGCAGGCCGACGTAGACGTAGCGGTACGGCGACAGCGACCGGCCGGCCACCTCGACGGGCGTCAGCGAGTCGAACCCGGACAGCAGTTCGGGGAGGAAGGTGAGGAAGCCGCGGTAGTAGAGCCCGGAGAGCATCACGACGGCGAAGACGAGCAGGAACGGGCCGACGAGGAGCGTCCGCGACTGCGAGAGGAACTCGTCGAGCGACGCGACGGAGCCGGACGCGCGGGCGTCGCCGTCCTCGTCGTCCGCGGCCGCGGCCTCGTCCACGTCGATGCGGAGCGCGAAGCCGGCCGCGAGTATCGCCGGGACGCCGAGGACGCCGACGGTGAGCCGCCAGTCGTTCGTGAAGAGTAACATCACGGCCGCCGCGAGCGGACCGAGCGCGATACCGAGGTTGCCCGCGATGCCGTGGTACGCGAAGGCGGTGCCGCGCTCCTCGACGCCCTTCGAGATGAGCGCGAGGCCGGCGGGGTGGTACACCGAGGCCGCCGCGCCCCAGATCACGAGACACAGCGCGACGACGACGAGGTTCGGGGCGAAGGCGAGCAGGACGAACGAGCCGCCCATGCCGAGCAAGCAGGCGACGATGAGCGGGCGCGACCCGTATGCGTCCGCGAGGACGCCGCCGGGGAGCGCGCCCAGCCCGAACAGCGCGTAGCCGGCGCTCACGACGATACCCAACACGGCGAGCGTGGTCGGCACCGTCCCCAGCACCGGCAGAGTGGTCGCCGGGAACTCGGCCGCCCACACCGTCTGCACGGCGAGGATGGGGAGCGTCAGCTCGTAGGTGTGGACCAGCCCGTGGGCCAGCATCACCAGCGCGGTTATCGCACGGTCGTTGTCGTTCACACCCGCCCTCCTCGCCGTGCCGGTTTGGGTCCGTCGGTTCCGACAGTCCGCGGCACCGCCCGTGTGTGGCGATTGTGGACGAGTACCGAGGACTTCGCGCCGCCGACCGCCCGGCCGACCCCTGGACGTTCGGTCGGAAACCGCGCTCCGTAACTTATGAGAATAGTATTGGGAACTAACACCGCTCCAACCGGTATTTGGCTGGTTACCTACCGGTCATCTCTGGGAAACACTTATGTCATACACGCCTATAGATAATGATAGACATGGCAGGATATTACGACCTCGTTCTCGGCCTCATTCCGCTCGCGTTCGGCAGCCTCGCCGGCGCCCTCTCGCTCGCCGGCTTCGCGACCACCCAGTCGGTCGTCGCGGGCGCGCTCGTCGCCGTCGTGCTCGTCGTCCACGCGATGTTCGTCCGCGCCCCCGTCGATTCGGCGCCCGAACCCGTCGCCGCCGCGCCGGCATCGACCCCCGGCCCCGAGACCGGCGCGAACTGACGCGGCCCTTCTCCTCTCTCCTCTCTCCTCGCTTTGCCCCGCCCGCCAGAGCCAATAGGCGCGGCGCGGTAGCTCCGGTATGACCGAGGCGCTGTTCCTGACAAGCGAGGAGACCCGCGGACTGGCGACGATGCGCGAGTACGTGGACGCCGTCCGCGAGGGGTACCGGGAGGTCGGCACCGGCGCGGCCGCGAAGCCGCGACAGAAGCTCCCGAACAGCGACCCGCCGGGCTTCCTGACGAGCTACCTCGCCGTCCTCCCGGAGACGGGGGCGATGGGCGGCTACACCTACGCGGCGGGGTTCGGCGCGGCTGACGCCCACTTCTTCCTGCCGCTGTTCGACGCCCACAGCGGCGAGCCGCTCGCGCTCCTCGACGGGGCGGCGATGAACCCCTACAAGACCGGGGCCGCGGGCGGCGTCGCCGCGGACGCGCTCGCCCGGCCGGACGCGTCGGTCGTCGCCGTCATCGGCTCCGGCGCACAGGCGAAGGGGCAGGTCCGCGCGCTCGCCGCGGTGCGCGACCTCGCGACCGTGAACGTGTACTCGCCGACGAAGGAGAGCCGCGAGTCGTTCGCCGCGTCGATGAACGAGGAGCTCGACGCCGCGGTCGGCGCGGTTTCCTCCTCCGACGCCGCCGTCGAGGGCGCGGACGTGGTCGTGACGGCGACCAACGCCGCGGAGCCGGTGTTCGACGGCGACGTGCTCGAACCCGGCACCCACGTCACCGCGATGGGGCAGTACGACCCCTCGAAGCGTGAACTCGACACCGGGACGGTGGCGAACGCGAAGTACGTCCCCGACCTGCGCGAGCGGGCGTTCTCGGACTCGGGCGAGTTCCTGCAGGCCCGCGAGGAGGGGGCGATAGACGACGACCACGTCCACGCCGACCTCGGGGAGGTCGTCGCCGGCGAGGCTCCCGGCCGGGAGAACCGCGATGAGATAACCGTCTTCGACTCCGGCGGCACGGGCGTCGAGACGGTCGCCGCCGGCTACATGCTCTTCGAGACGGCCCGCGAGGAGGGGCTGGGCACGGGTATCGACCTCGCGCCCGCGAGCGAGGCGCTCCGGTAATCAGAGGTACGGCGCGAGCCCGAGCGCCTCGACGAGCGGGATACCGACGGCGAGCGCGCCGAGCAGGTAGCCGGCGATGGCGCCCCCGTTGAGCAGCGGGAGCCCGGCGTGGGCGCGCCCGCGGACGACGAACCGCATCAGCACCACGAGCCCGACGAGCGTGCCGACCGCCGCGGCGAGCGCGGGGAGGTTCGCACCCAAGAGGACGGCCGGCGCCTCGACGAAGTGGGCCGCGCTCGCCACGAGCACCGTCGGCATCACGGCGTCGCCCAGCCCGATGAAGAAGGCGTCCCGGTCGAGCCCCTCCGAGTCGTCCTCGGTCGCCGCGTCCTCTCCCTCGTTCGGCTCCCCGCCGTCGCCGGACATCGCCTCGCGGTCGCTCTCCGCCGCGTCGAGGAAGGAGTACGACAGCGACAGCGGGACGACGAGCAGGACGGGTATCTTGAGGTCCATCACGCCCGACGCGAGGTCGAGCATGTGTTCGGTGCCGTAGACGGATATCGCGTCGTACACCGCGAGGACGGAGAGCAGGACGATCGTCGGGAGGACGCCGAACGAGATGCCGAACAGGCCGGCCGCGCCGCCGCCCATCACCACGCCGGCGGCGTCGATGACGTACCACTCCGGGTAGAGGAGGAGCGCCCCGGCGACGACGAGCGAAGCGACCGCGGCGGGCGCGGACACCCCCGCCACGACGACGACGGGGAGGACGACGGAGAACACGTAGTAGCTGATGAACGTCGCGCTGGCGACGACGAACAGGCGCACCAGCCCGTCCACGCCGAACTTGAACGCGGCGAGCATGACGCCCGTGGCGACGAGGATGCCCGCGACGTAGACGAGGCTGTTGACGGGGTTGCTCGTCTGGGAGTCGGGGACGGCCTGGTAGCCGGCGGCGTCGAACGGCGCGACGAGGGCGAGCGCCGCCAGCTGGACGAGGACGAACAGGCCGACGATGGCGGCTATCGCGGCCGCGGCGCGGTTCATATCCGGGCCTGGGTCGCCCGCGGTAAGGCGGTTGCGCTCGACCGCTATCGCAACCGACAACCCCGGTCGCGCGAACGACGGGTATGACCCGCCGGGACGCCGCCCTGTTCCTCCTCCTCGCCGCGACGTGGGGCTCGGCGTTCGCGGTGACGCGCGTCGGCCTGGACGACCTCCCGCCGACGCTGTTCGCCGCGCTCCGCTTCGACCTCGCCGCCCTCGTCATGCTCCCGCTCGCGCTGGCGCTCGGGCGGCGGGTCCGCCCGCGAAGCAGCGCGGACTGGGCGTACGTCCTGCTCGGGGGACTGCTCACCGTCGGCCTCCATCACGCCCTGCTGTTCGCCGGGCAGCTGTACGTCGCCAGCGCCGTCGCCGCCGTCCTCCTCGGGCTGATTCCCGTCGTCACACCGGCGCTCGAACGGCTCGCCGGCACGGACGAGGCCGTCGGCGCGCTCGACGTGGCGGGCGTGCTCGTCGGCTTCGCGGGCGTCGTCGTCATCGCGAACCCCGACCCGGCGCGCGTCGTCGAGAGCGCCCGGGGCGCGGCGCTGGTGTTCGGGTCGGCGCTCGCCTTCGCCGCCGGCGCCGTGCTGACGGACCGCACCGACCCCGGCCTCGACGCGCTCGGCGCACAGCCGGCGATGTACGCGGTCGGGGCCGTCGCGCTCCACGCCGCGACGCTCGTCGTGCCGGGCGAGACGCTCGCGGCCGCCGCGTTCACCCCCTCGGCGCTCGGGGCCATCGCCTACATGGCCCTCGTCGCGGGTGTCGGGGGCTTTACCCTCTACTTCGTCCTCCTGCGTCGGCTCGGCCCGTTCTCCATGGGGCTGCTGGAGTACGTCATCCCGCCGTTCGCCGCGCTCACGGGGTGGTACTACCTGGACGAGCGGCTCGGCGCGACGGCTGTCCTCGGCTTCGCGCTGGTGCTCGTCGGGTTCGCCGTCGTGAAGCGCGGGCGGCTGCTCGCCGCGGTCGGCGCGCGACCCGACACGGCGAAGTGAGTCGGGGCGCGAGGACGGGTATGATACGCAACCTCGCCGCCGACGTCCGGGCGTTCACGAGCAACGCGTTCCTGGTCGCGGGCGAGCGGACGGTGCTCGTGGACCCCGGGAACGAGTTCGACGTGGTCTCGCGGGTGCGCGACGCGACCGGCGGGCTGGACGCCGTCGTCCTCACGCACACCCACTCGGACCACGTCGGCAACGTCGATGCCGTGACCGAGGCGTTCGACGTGGAGGTCCGGGGCTTCGACCCCGACAACGACCTCGTGGACCACGCGATAGCGGACGGCGACACGGTCGTGCTCGGGGACCACGACTACACGGCGCTCCACACGCCCGGCCACAAGGACGACCACCTCTGCTTCGTGCGCGCCGACGGCGAGGTAGCCGTGGTCGGCGACCTCGTCTTCTCGGGCGGCGGCTTCGGGCGCACCGACTTGGAGGAGGGCGACCGCCCGCGCCTCGTAGAGAGCATCGAGTACCTGCTGGCGGAGACGGACGACTCGCTCGCGGCGATGCACGCCGGCCACGGCCCGAGCGTCGAGGCGAACGCCCGACAGCACATCGAGTACGCGCTCCGGGCCGCGCGGTCGCGTTAGAACGCGACGGAGAACAGCGCCTCGTAGGCGGGCCCGTAGGCGTCCGCGACCGACGCGGGGTCCGCACGCTCCCCACCCGACAGCGCAGGGAGTTCGGCCGTCGCCGCCGGCTCGATGAGTTCGACGACGTTCCCGACCCGCTCCTCCAGCCGTCCCTCGCGGGCGCTGCCGGAGGCCACGTCGCAGGCCTTCAGGTACCGCTCGCCGTCGAAGACGCGACAGCGCCGCGGCTCCACGACGGCGACGGCGTCCGCCTCCATGTCGGGGAGCGGGCGCGCGATGTCCGCGTACGACTCCACGACGGCGCGGTCGGCCGCGGCTATCTCGGCGGCGACCCGGTCCGTCGCCGGGCCGTGGAGCCGCGCCATCAGGTCGTTGAACGCGGGGAGCGAGTCCACGCGCTCCGCCGCGTCGAGCGGGAGCGCCCCGGCCGCGGAGTCGGGCGTCTCGACGGTGGCGTTCACGACGTAGGCGTCGCCGGCGTCCGTGGTCGCCACGCCCTCCGGTGCGCCGTCGCCGACCCGGACCCGGTCGCAGACGAACTGTCGGCCGTCCTGTCCGAGCACGCCCGTCCCGCGGCCCGGCATCGGGGTCCAGAGCCGGTGGACGGGGTTGATGTCCTCGGGGGCGACGTCGCCCGGGGAGGCATCGGCCAGTCGCTTCGCGTCCTTCCCGTAGAGGCGGCCGTCCGCGACGGCGCGCTCGTAGTCGTCGTGGTCGAACCAGAAGTCGTTGCCGGCACGGGGTTTGTACCCCCGGGCGCCCGTCTCGTGACACAGCCCCACCGAGAAGGTGGTCTTGCCCGCGTCGACGCGGTCGCCGCCGGCGACGAGCAGCCTCATTCCTCGCGCAGCCCGTAGAACCCCGGCGCGTCCTCGCCGTCCGGCTCGGCGAAACACAGCGCGTCCTCGTGGTCGAGCATCCACGGGATGGCCCAGTCCAGCAGGATGTTCTCCGTCTCGGCGTCGAGCTCGCGGTCGGGCTCCAGCCCCTGGAGCAGGCGGGCGATCTCGTAGACGGTGTACATCGCGTCGGCGTCGAGCACCTCGTCGGGGTCGCGGAACTCGAAGGCGCGCAGGTCCTCGAAGGTCTCCTTGGGTCGCGGCATGGGCGCGCTTGCACCGAGCGCGCCATAGTCCCGTCGCCACGGGACGACCCACAGGCTTTTGCTCCGCGGGGGGAACCGCCACGCCATGGACGGTGCCGACGACCGGCTGCTCGCCGTCGTGCGGGAGGCGACCGGCGACGCGTTACGTGACCTGTGGCTGTTCGGCGAGGACGGCGAGCGCGCGGTGTACGTCCGCGACGACGTGGCCGAGGCGCTCGAGGGCGTGGACACCGACCCGTACATCGACAACGAGCGGTACGGCTACATCACTCGCGCGACGTACGAGGACCTCACCTACGCGAGCTACGAGTACACCGTCCGCGGGTTCGACGCGTTCGTCACCTTCCGCACCTTCGTGGGCGGGGTCGGCGTCCTCGTCAGCGTGGACGCCGGGACCGACTTCGACGCCGGGGCGCTCCACGCGTCGCTCTCGGACGCGGACGTCGACCTCGCGGCGGCGCTGTCGCTGGACGGCGAGGCGTCATAAAGAAGGGAACGAGGCTGTTACTCGAACAGCTCCGTGACGGTCGCGAACTCCTCCTCGGCCTTCTCCCAGTTGACGACGTCGAAGAAGCCCTCGATGAAGTCGCCGCGGGCGGGACCGTAGTCGTAGTAGTAGGAGTGTTCCCACACGTCCAGCGCGAGGATGGGGTGACTGCCCCACAGCGCGCCCTGGTCGTGCTTGTCGACGACGACGTTCCGGAGCTGCTTCGCGACGGGGTCGTAGACGAGCAGGGCCCAGCCGCCGGCCGCGCCGGCCGCGGCCTCGAACTCGCCCTTCCAGCCCTCGTAGGAGCCGAAGTCCTCCGCGATGCGGTCGGCGAGTTCGCCCGACGGCTCGCCGCCGCCGTTGGGGTCCATGTTCTCCCAGAACAGCGTGTGGAGATAGTGGCCCGACCCGTTGTGGGTCACGTTACGGATGGCGGAGCCGGACGAGCCGAACTCGCCGGCCTCGCGGTTCTCCGCGAGGGTCTCCTCGGCGCTGTCGAGGCCGTTCACGTACCCCTGATGGTGGGTGTCGTGATGCCACGTCAGCACCTGCTCGGAGATGGACGGTTCGAGCGCGTCGTAGTCGTACGGCAGCGGTGCCAGCTCGGGGTTTGAACGTTCACTCATTGGTTGTTACCTCCGTTCGTGGACACGTCCCCGCCGGCTAAAAGGGTTGAGGACCGGGGGGCGAATTCCCGGTAGTTCGTTTTAGTAGGATTTCCGAGGTGTTACTCGTCGGGGTCCTCGCCGCGGGCCCGCTTGAACATCGCCAGCGCCTCGTCGCGCCGCTCACCGTGGTCGACGATCGGATGGGGGTACTCGGGCGCGAGGCGGTTCCGTTCGGCGTGGTCGAGTTCGTGCCACGAGTGGACCTTGTCGGCCGGCACGTCCGCGAGTTCGGGGACGTACTCCGCGACGTACTCGGCGTCGGGGTCGTGGCGCTCGCCCTGCGACATGGGGTTGAAGATGCGGAAGTACGGCTGGGCGTCGGTCCCCGTCGAGGCGGCCCACTGCCAGCCGCCGTTGTCGTTGGCCGTGTTGTGGTCCACGAGGTGCTCGCGGAAGTGCGCGTAGCCGTGGCGCCAGTCGGCCATGAGGTCCTTCGTGAGGAAGGAGGCGACGATCATCCGCACGCGGTTGTGCATGTAGGCTTCGTCGAGGAGTTGGCGCATCCCCGCGTCGACGATCGGATAGCCCGTCTCCCCGCGCTTCCACGCCGCTATCTCCTCGGGGTCGTCGCGCCACGCGATGCCCTCCTCGTACTCGTTGTAGTTCTCGGTCACGACCCGCGGGTGGAAGTGGAGGACGTGGTGGTAGAACTCCCGCCACGCGAGTTCGCCGCGGAACTCCTCGACGGCCTCCCCCGCGTCGTCATCGGGTGCCTCGGCCATCGCGCGCTCCGTGCCGGCGTACACGTCCCGCGGGCCGATGGTGCCCCACCGCAGGTGTGCGGAGAGCCGGGAGGTGTTGTCGGCCGCCGGGTCGTCGCGCGCGTCGGCGTACTCGTATATCGGCCCGTCGAGGAAGGCGTCGAGTCGGTCGCGGGCCGCCGCCATCCCCCCGGCCTCCACGTCGGCGTCCGGTTCCTCGAAGCCGAGGTCGGCGAGCGTCGGCAGAGCCGCGCCCGGCACGTCGGCTATCTCCTCCGGCGGGTCGTACGGGTCGTCCTTCGGCCGGTCGCGCCACTTCTTCCAGAAGTAGGTGTACACGGAGTACGGCTCCCCCTGATTGGTGAGGATGGAGCCCGGTTCCTGGTGGAGTGCGTCCTCGTGACGCTCGGCCGCGACGCCCTCGGCCTCCAGCGCGTCGGACACGGCGGTGTCGCGCTCGCGCGCCAGCCCGGAGTAGTCGCCGTCGTAGTGGACCGTCCCCGCCCCGTGCTCCGTCGCGAGCGCGGGGAGCACCTCGGTCGGGTCGCCGCGCGCGACGTGGAGGTCGCCGCCGCGCTCGCGGTACCACTCGCGCAGTTCCGCGAGCGCGTCGAGCATGAAGGCGACGCGGGGCGGGGAGCCGTGGCGCAGGACCGCGTCGTCGAAGACGAAGACGGGTAACACCTCGTCCTCGGCGGCCGCGGCCAGCCCCGTGTTGTCCGTGGCCCGGAGGTCGCTCCGGTGCCAGTGTACGTCCATACCGGGGCGAGGACCGGCGGCGAGGTATAACTACGCCCTCCGACACGCTCAAACCGACCCCGGACGACGGCCGCCCATGGACGAGTTCGACCTGACGGGACGCACGGCGGTCGTGACCGGCGGCTCGCGCGGCATCGGGCGCGCCATCGCCCACGGCCTCGCGGAGGCCGGCGCGGACGTGGCCCCGCTCTCCCGCTCGCGAGAGGACGTGGCGACCGTGGCCGCGGAGGTGGAGGAGCGCGGCCGCGACAGCACGGTCGCGACCTGCGACGTGACCGAGGCCGACGACGTACGCGAGGCGTTCGACGCCGTGCGCGACGCGCTGGGACCGATAGACGTCGTCGTGAACAACGCGGGCGTCAACCCGGACGGCGCGCTCGGCCGGCCCGAGGACGTGAGCGACGACGACTTCGGGTTCGTCGAGGACGTGAACCTCGGCGGGGCGTTCACCTGTGCGCGCGTGGCGGCCGAGGACCTCCACGAGCGCGGCGGCAGTGTCGTCAACGTCGCCTCCGTCGGCGGGCTGGTCGGCCTGCCGCGCCAGCACCCGTACGTCGCCTCGAAACACGGGCTCGTCGGGCTGACGAAGTCGATGGCGCTCGACTGGGCGCCCGACGTGCGGGTCAACTGCGTCGCGCCGGGCTACGTCGTCACCGACCTCACGGAGGACCTCGCGGAGAACGAGACGCTCGCGGCGTCCATCCGCGAGCGCACGCCGCTCGACCGCTTCGCCGAGCCCGAGGAGATTGCCGGTCCCGTCGTCTTCCTCGCGAGCGACGCGGCCAGCTACGTCACCGGGACGACGCTCGTCGCCGACGGGGGGTGGACCGCCCGGTAGCGACGCCCTCGACGGCCGAGCCGCTATCCGCAGGTTTAAATAACGGGCTTTGCCTCGTGTCGAGGAGTACCATGGTTAACGATGGTAAACATTCCGTGAGCGAGACAGATGCTGGTAAGCTGTCCCCGAAGAACAGAAACGATGGAAACGTCGGTCGCCGGACCTTCCTGAAGGCGACGGGCGTGAGCGCCGGGGCTGCGGCGCTCGCCGGCTGTACGGACACCATCGGCGGCGGCGGCGACGGCGGCATCCCGGACACCATCCGTCTGGGCGCGCTCGGGCCGGCCGACTCCCCGATGGGCGACTCCATCCTCAAGAGCGCCGAACTCGCCGTCGAGGAGATCAACGACGACGGCGGCATCGCGGGCGCCGACGTCACCCTCTCCACGAAGGACACGAAGGACGACCCCGGCACGACCCGCTCGGGCTATCAGGAGCTGACCACCGGCGAGAACGTCCACGCCACGGTCGGCATCTTCGGCTCGGAGAACCTCCTCTCCATCATGGGGAACATCTCGAACGCCCAGACGGTCCACATGACCGCGGGCGCGGCGACGCCGGAGGCCCCGGCGCGCGTGGCCGACGACTTCGAGGCCAACAAGTACTGGTTCCGCGTCGGCCCCGTGAACGCCGACTACCTCCAGCAGTCGATGATCGACTACGCCTCGGCCCGCTTCGACACGATGGGCTGGGACACCGTCGCCGTCATCGCCGAGGACTACGTGTGGACGGAGCCCATCACGGACTCCATCGAACAGCGGCTGGAGGAGGAGGTCGGCGTCGAGGTCACGTCGGTCCAGCGTATCGCGGAGGGGACCGAGGACTTCACGCCCATCTACGACCAGCTCGAATCGGCCGGCGTGGACGGCGCGTTCACCGCGCTCGCCCACATCGGGACGACCTCGCTGGTCCAGTGGGCCCAACAGCAGCGCCCGTTCGGCTACGGCGGCATCCACGTGCCGACGCAGCTCCCCTCGTTCTGGGACGCCACGAGCGGCGCCTGCATCTCGACGTTCTCGCAGACGACCGCGACGGCGGACTCCGAGATCACCGAGAAGACCGTCCCGTACGCGGACGCCTACGCTGAGAAGTACGACGGCGCGCTCCCGGTCTACACCGGCTACTCTGCGTACGACGCCGTCTACATGCTGAAGGACGCTATCGAGTCCGGCGAGTCCGTGGACAGCGACACCATCGTCTCCGAGCTCGAGTCGATGACGTTCACCGGCACCTCGGGAACGCTGGAGTTCTTCGGGGAGGACGGGGACTACCCCCACGACATCAAGTACGGCGAGGAGTACACCCGCGGCGTCTACTTCCAGTGGCAGCCCGAGGGCGAATCGGGCACCCAGAGCGTCGTCTGGCCCGACGAGCACCAGCAGTCCGAGTACCAGGCACCGCCCTGGCAGTAGATGGTAGACGTCAACGCCGTCAACCTCGCGACGAACGTGCTCCTGCTCGGGGCGCTCTACTCGCTCGTCGCCATCGGCTTCACGCTCATCTTCGGCGTCGGCGGGGTGTTGAACCTCGCACACGGCGCCGTGTTGAGCATCGGCGCGTACAGCGCCGTCGCCGTCGTCCGGGCGACCGGAAGCGTCCCGCTCGCGGCCGTCGCGGCCGCCGCAGGGGCCGGGCTGTTCAGCCTCGCCTTCTACAAGGGGATGATACGCTACGCCCGGGAGAGCCCGGTGCTCGTCCTCATCCTCACGTTGGTGATGGGACTCGTCATCGAACAGGTCGTCCTGGTCGCGTTCGGCGGCCAGGCGCTCGCGGTGCCGAGCCTGCTGGCCGGCCAGACGGAAGTGGCGGGCCAGCGGCTCTCGAACAACCGCGTGTTCGTGTTCGCGCTCTCGTGGCTCCTCATCGGGGGCCTGTTCTACTTCGTCAACCGGACGAAGACGGGGCAGGCCATCCTCGCCACCTCCATGTCGGAGAAGGGCGCGGCGCTCGTCGGCATCGAGGCCGACCGCGTCTACACCTACACGTGGATACTCGCGGGTGTGCTCGCGGGCCTCGCGGGGCTGTTCCTCGCGTCGTTCCAGACGGCCACGCCGCTCATGGGCCGGACGCCGCTGCTGCTGTCGTTCAGCATCGTCGTCATCGGCGGCCTCGGCTCCATCCGCGGCTCGGTCATCGGCGCGTACCTCATCAGCTTCCTCGACCAGGTGACGGTGACGCTCGTCAGCACCCGGCTGGCCGGCGTCTCCGCGCTCGTCGTCCTCGTACTCGTGTTGCTAATCAAACCCGAAGGCCTGTTCGGCCGTGAGCTCGCGGAGCACTGAGATGGCAGGGAACACCGACACCGGCGTGCGGACGTGGGGCGAACTGCTCGACCCCCGCTCGATGGCGACCCACCAGCAGCTCGGGCTCGTCGCCATCCTCGCGCTGTTCGTCCTGCCGCTCGTGCTGCCCGCCATCTGGGCGTTCCGGGTCGCCGGCGCGCTCTTCTTCGCGACGTTCGTGATGAGCTGGGACTTCGTCTCCGGCTACACGGGCGAGATATCCTTCGGCCACGGGCTGTTCTTCGGCGTGGGAGGGTACGCCGCCGGCATGGCGAACCTCCACCTCGACGTCGACCCGTGGCTCGCGGTGTTCGTCGGCGTCGCCGCCGCCGGCGCCGCGGGGCTGCTCATCGGCTTCCCGTCGCTCCGGCTCCAGGGGCCGTACTTCTCGCTGGTGACGCTCGTCACGCCCATCATCCTCATCTCCGTGTTCCGGTTCTTCCCGGACCTCACGGGCGGGGAGCTCGGGCTGGTCGGCGTCGGCACCGTGGACAAGTTCGGCGACCTGCTGTTCCTCCCGTCGCCCGGCTTCTCGCCCATCGGGGCCGCGTACCTCGCGCTCGGCGTGTTCCTGTTCGCGCTCGTGGTGTTCGTCGCCGTCACCCGCTCGGACGCGGGGATGGTGCTGACGGGCATCCGCGAGGACGAGACGGCCGTCGCCGCGACGGGCAAGAACCCGGCGAAGTTCAAGCTGTTCGCGTTCGTGCTCTCGGGCCTCATCGGGGGGCTGGCGGGCGCGACGTACGGCTTCAGCGCCGTCGGTAGCTTCACCGTCTCCGAACTGCTGGCGCTCGTCATCTCCATCGAGGTCATCGTCGCCGCCATCCTCGGCGGCATGGGGACCATCACGGGCGCGGCGTTCGGCGGGGCGTTCTTCTACATCCTGCGGACGGTGATGCGCAACATCGAGTTCATCGGGGAGCTGTACTTCCTCGTGTTCGCCGTCGTGACGCTGTTGTTCCTGTTCTTCCTGCCGCAGGGCATCGTGCCCGCGGCGGTCAACCGGCTCTTCGCCGGCGGCAGTCCCGGGGAGCCAGTGACGGACGGGGGCTCGACGGACGCGATGGCCGTGTTGCGCGACTGGATGGACCGCCTCGGGGGTGAGAAGCGATGAGCGCCGACGGGCTCGGCCCGGACGACGGCGTGCTCGTCGCCGACGGCCTCACGAAGCGGTTCGGCGGGCTGACCGCCGTGGACGACCTCTCCTTCGCCGTGGAGGAGGGCGAGATACTCGGATTCATCGGCCCCAACGGGGCCGGCAAGTCCACCACGTTCAACTGCATCACCGGCCGGTACCCGCCCACCGAGGGCCGCGTGTACTACCGCGGCGAGGAGGTCACCGGCGCGGAGTCGTACGACATGGTGAAGGCCGGCCTCGCGCGCACCTTCCAGGAGTTCCGGCCGTTCTCCGACCGGACGGTCCTCCGGAACATCCAGACCGCGCTCGTCCCCGACGAGCTGTTCTCCACCTCGGGCCTGCGCGGGGAGACCCGCCAGCAGGCCATCGAGCTGTGCGAGCGCGTCGGGCTGGGCGACGACCTCTACCGGACGCCGAGCGAGCTACCCCACGCGGGGATGCTCCGGCTCGAACTCGGTCGCGCCATGGCGACCGACCCGGACCTCATCCTCGTCGACGAGCCCTTCGCGGGGCTCGCCGAGGCAGAGGTGAAACAGCTCTCGGCGCTGCTGGAGGAACTCCGCGGGGCGGGCACCACGCTCGTCGTCGTGGACCACAACATGCGGGGGCTGCTCTCGCTCATCGACCGCGCCGTGGTCATCAACTTCGGCGCGAAGATCGCGGAGGGGACGCCCGAGGAGATACGGGCCGACCCCGAGGTGCAGGAAGCGTACCTCGGCGGCGAATAAGCCGCCTCGGATGGCATACCTCGGCGGCGAGTAGGCCACCTCCGACGCCGTCCCTCGGCGGCGAGTAACCCACCCGAACGCTCTCTTTCCGCGTCTCGTCGAACAACGTTAACGACAGGTCGCGGTAGCTTTACGTTGGTCGCCCGACAGGCGGGTGTATGAGCGACGACGCGGTGTTACTCGACGTGGAGAACGGTGTCGCGACGATGACCCTCAACAAGCCCGAGGTGCGCAACGCCCTGACGGCGGAGCTGTCACACGCCATCATCGACACGATAGACGACCTGGAGACGCGCGACGACGTGCGCTGTCTCGTCGTGACGGGCCAGGAGGGCACCTTCTGTGCGGGCGGCGACATCAACTCCATGGTGGAGCGGATGTCGGGCGACATGCCGCTGCACGACGCCGTGCGCAACATCCAGCAGGTCACCTCGCGCGCGGTCCGCCGCGTGTACGAGTTCCACCGACCCACGGTGGCGAAGGTGGACGGCGCGGCGTTCGGCGCGGGCGGCAACCTCGCCATCGCCTGCGACTGCCTGGTCGCCTCCGAGCGGGCGCGCATCGGCTTCGGCTTCCGGCAGGTCGGCCTCGCCGTGGACTCGGGCACCTCCTACCTCCTGCCGCGCATCGTCGGGGAGAACGTCGCGAAGGAGCTCGTCTTCACGGGCGAACTGCTCGACGCCGAGCGCGCGAGCGAGCTCGGCATCTTCAACCACGTGTACGAGGACTTCGACGCCGAGGCCGAGGAGTTCGTCGCGTCCATCGCGGAGGGGCCGTCGGTCGCGCTGGAGACCTCGAAGCGGCTCATCGAGCAGGGGCTCTCCTCGGACCTCAAGCAGGCGCAGGACGACGAGGCCGCGGCACAGGCCGCCGTCTTCGCCACCCACGACCACGAGGAGGGCGCGACGGCGTTCATGGAGTCGCGGTCGCCGGAGTTCGAGGGGGAGTAGCGCTGTCTAACGTCGTTCGGCGAACGGCGACACTTATTTTACATCGTAATCCCGAGGACGGGGTATGGTGTTCAAGACCGACGGCGCACACGACGCCGTCCGGCGCGCGGTGCGCGAGTTCGGCGAGGAGGAGATCCGACCCGTCGCACAGGAGCACGACGAGAACAAGGAGTATCCGCTGGAGATCCGCAAGAAGGCCGCGGACCTCGACTTCGTCGCCCCCTCCATCCCGGAGGAGTACGGCGGCGCGGGGATGGACCCCATCTCGCGGTCCATCGTCACCGAGGAGCTGTGGCGCGCGGACCCCGGCATCGGGAGCGCCGTCGGCTCGGCCGGCTTCGGCACCTCGATGATTCTGGAGTACGGCGACGAGTGGATGAAGGAGGAGTGGCTCCCGCAGATCACGGCCGGCGAGGCCGCCTCCTTCTCCGCCATCTCGGAGCCGGCGCACGGCTCGAACGTCGCGGGCATCGAGACGCGCGCCGAGAAGGACGGCGACGAGTGGGTCATCAACGGCAACAAGACGTGGATCACGAACGGCACGGTCGCCGACGTGGGCGTCCTGATGGCGAAGACCGAGCCCGGCGAGGGCCACCGCGGCATCACGGCGTTCCTCGTGCCCGCCGACTCGGACGGCTTCGTCCCGACGAAGATCGACAACAAGCTCGGTATCCGCGCCTCCGACCTCGCGGAGATCCAGCTCAACGACGTGCGCATTCCGGAGGAGAACGTCATCGGCGAGGTGAACAAGGGGTTCTACCAGTTGATGGAGTTCTTCGCCGCGGGCCGCACCTCCGTCGCGGCACAGGCCGTCGGCGCGGCCTCGGGCGCGCTCGACGCCGCCATCGACTACGCGAAGGAGCGAGAGCAGTTCGGCCAGAAGATCGACCAGTTCCAGGCCGTGAGCCACAAGCTCGCCGACATGGCGACGCAGGTAGAGGCGGCCCGCTCGCTCACCTACCGCGCGGCGAGCCACGTCGACGAGAGCAAGGACGACGAGGCCGTCCGGCTGGCATCCATGGCGAAGTACTTCGCCTCCGAGATGTCCGTCGACGTCGCGGACGACGCCATCCAGGTCCACGGCGGCGCGGGCTACGTGACGGACCACCCCGTCGAGCGGTTCTACCGCGACGCCCGCATCACGAAGATCTACGAGGGGACCTCGGAGATACAGAAGAACATCATCTCCGACCGCCTGTAATGGACCACGCGGCGTGGACCGAGGCGCAGGAGTCCGCCACCGTGGACGTGGACGGCCACGCGGTCGAGATGGCCTACTACGAGGCCGGCCCCGCGGACGCCGAGCCCGTGGTGTTCCTCCACGGGATTCCGACCTGGGGGTTCCTGTGGCGCGGCGTCGCTCCCGCCCTCGCCGACGAGTACCGGGTCGTCGTCCCGGACCTCGTCGGCTACGGCAACAGCGAGAACGGCGAGGGCTTCGACCGCTCGATTCGCGCCCAGGAGGGTGCGCTCGCGAGCCTGCTCGACGCGCTCGACGTGGACCGGTTCCACCTCGTCGCCCACGACATCGGCGGCGGCGTCGCGCTCCGCTTCGCCGCCCACCGGCCCGAGCGGGTCGGGAAGCTGGTCTGCTCGAACGTCGTCTGCTACGACTCGTGGCCCGTCGAGTTCGTCTCGACGCTGGGGCTGCCCCGGACCGCGTCGATGGACGACGACGAACTCGCGGGGCAACTCGACTTCGCGTTCGCGGACGGCGCGTACGGCGAGGCCGACCCCGACTTCGTCGCCGGGATGAAGTACCCGTGGCTGGACCGCGAGGGCGGCAAGCGGGCGCTCGCTCGCGCCGCCGTCTCGACGAACACCAACCACACGACGGAGATACCGTACGGCGACATCACGGCCGACCTGCTGTGTCTGTGGGCCGAGGAGGACGCCATGCAGCCGGTATCGTACGGCGAACGGCTCGCCGACGAGGTCGGCGGCGACGTGGTCCGGCTGGACGAGGCGTTCCACTGGGTGCCGGAGGACCGCGCCGAGACGTACCGCTCGGAGCTACGGTCGTTCCTCGGAACGACCGAAAGGGACACGTAACCCCGACCTGAGATGGGTGACATGACAGACGAAGCGCCGGACTGGGAGTTCAAGGAGCGCGACGTGCTCGTCCTCCGGGAGCTGTCGCGCGACCCGCAGCTGTCCTCGCGCGACCTCGCGCGCATCCTCGCCGAGAAGCACGGCATCGAGGTGAGCCACGTCACGGTGAGCGAGTCCATCCGCGGGATGCGCGAGCAGGGCGTCTTCCGCGAGGCGGTCATCCCGAACGAGGAGTACTTCGTGTTCGGCCTCTTCGAGTTCAAGTTCAACACCGAGAACTTCGCCGACGGGTGGCGCGACGCGATGGAGTACATCCGCGACTCGCCGAACACGCTGTTCTACTTCCTCTCGGACGGCGAGTACCAGTGGAAGGCGGTGATGATGTTCCCGACCCGCTCGGCGGAGTCGCGGTGGATACACGACTGCTACAAGGCCCACGGCGACGTCATCGACAACATCCGCAACAGCGTCGTCCACAACGTTCTGAAGTTCCGGACCGACCCCGAGATACTCGCCGCGCTCCACGACGACTAGCCGAAGCTGTCGAGGCTGGCCTGTCCGTCGTCGGACGGCGCCTCGCGCTCCTCGCGCCGCCGCCGCGACAGCGACGCCCGGCGGCGTATCTCCGGCACCCCGATTGCCTCCCGCGCCCGCTCGGAGAGCGCCGCGAACCGCTCGCGCGCCTCGCCGGCCCGCCGCTCGTAGTCCACCACGGGCCGCGGGTAGTCCGCCCCGAGTTCGAGCCCCGCCTCGTCCAGCACGACGAGCGGGGCCTTCTCCGGGCGCGGCAGGTGGTCGTCGGGCAGCGCCGCGAGTTCGGGGACGTACTCGCGGACGAACGTGCCGTCGGGGTCGTACTCGCGGGCCTGCTTCGCCGGGTCGTAGACGCGCACGGGATGGACGCCGACGGTGCCGGCCTGCGACTGCCACTGCGTGTGGTTGATGCCGGGGTCGGCGTCGACGAGGTGGTAGTAGAAGAAGTCGGCGCCGTACTGCCACGGCTCGCGCAGGACGTAGGTGAGGAAACTCGCACACATCGCGCGCATCCGGAAGTTGATGAACCCCGTCTCGACGAGCGCGCGCATCGAGGCGTCCACCATCGGGAACCCCGTCCGCCCCTCCTTCCACGCCGCGAGCAGGTCCGGGTCGTGCTCCGCGCGGTAGAGGCCCCGGAACACGGGGTTGACGGCCTCGTCCGTCCACCCCGACCAGTCCGCGAGCTTCTGGCGGTAGTGGCGGTTCCAGAACAGCCGCGACTCGTACATCTCCCGGCCGCGCGACTCGGGCGCGTCCGCTACTCGGCTGTAGACCTCCCGGACGGAGAGACAGCCGAACTTCAGGTACGCGGAGAGTCGCGAGCAGTGGTCCTCGGCGGCGGCGGGCGGCGAGACGTTGCCGGGGTAGCCGGGCAGGTCGTCGACGAACCGGTCCAGCCGCTTCAGCGCCGGGCCGCGACCGCCCTTCGGAACCCG